>CANRLK010000011.1 GCA_947631465.1 uncultured Clostridia bacterium | reverse complement strand
GCCACAGCGGCGCATCATTTCTATCCATTTTTTGTCACAAAATCACAACTTTTTCTGCAAGGACGGTTTTTAAGTCCTTTGCGTCTGCCAATTCCACCACAGCGGCATGTCATTCTTTTTTCATAATTTGATCTTTTCCGCTGCAATTTGACTCTTCCTAACAAAAGAGCACCCCCAGCGGGTGCCTTTCTTTGGAGGCGCCACCCGGATTTGAACCGGGGAGTCAGGGTTTTGCAGACCCTTGCCTTACCACTTGGCTATGGCGCCAAAAAAACAGTGCGGAAACTGTGTTTGGAGCGGGAAACGAGATTCGAACCCGCGACATCCACCTTGGCAAGGTGGCGCTCTACCACTGAGCTATTCCCGCATTTCTTGCATTTCCGCACTGTTTTGGTGGAAGTTATAGGGCTCGAACCTATGACCCCCTGCTTGTAAGGCAGGTGCTCTCCCAGCTGAGCTAAACTTCCCTTTTGCTTGTCTATCATACCACGTTTTTTCTAAGATTGCAAGCGTTTTTCCTTTTATTTCGAAAATTTTTCCAAAGAAAAAGGGGCGATCTTCTCTTTTTCAAGATCTTTGCCCCTCTTTGCCTCTTCGTTTCCGTCTCCTCAATGCTCAAATACGCCGATTCGGAAACTTTGACCGCTCGGAAAGGTCAAGATCAAGCAATCGTTTCCGCTCTCGATCTTTCCCTCGAAGCAGACCGCCATCATTGCGGCGATCTCCTCTTTCAGTTCCTTCAACGATACGCTTTCGATAACCATTTTTCAACCCTCCTTCGTTTTTCGCTTGTCGCAATGTTTATAACAAAATCCAAACGTCTAATTCACAGAGATTTTGTCGAATCAAGTCGGGATTTCGCGAATATGAAAAAAAGTTTTTGAAAAGTGGATAATATTCGTCAAAATTTCCGCCGATTTGCGCTTGACAGATCGCCTCGCTTCGAATATAATAAAGATGATATGCGGGAATCGCCTAGCGGTATGGCGTCAGCTTCCCAAGCTGATTCTGGCGGGTTCGACTCCCGTTTCCCGCTCCAAACTTCGGCGAAGGACAAAAGTCCTTCGCCTTTTTTCGACGAAAATCTTTCCTACGGAAATATTTCTCGTCGAGGATTCAGCTTTGTGGATTTCATGAAACTTTCGTCGCCCGCCACTTTGCATGCCTTGCTTAACAACCTGCGTGCGGTGGCGCGCAAATAGGGTCGCGCACGGCGGAAGTCAATTCCGCCTAACGCCGTTTGATTCAAAATAAAGGATAGTGTCCAAAGTTTTTAAGACCTATTATATAAAATCCGTTTCGAAAAAAATTTTTCTTGTCATCATTGCGACAAATGGCAAAAGAATCGGCGCTTCACGGTTGCAATTTTTGCGGAAAACTGCTATAATTTAACAAATCACAAGATCGGGTACAGGTTAGGACATGGCTGTCGCAAAAGGAAAGACCGAAAAAGAGAAGATCGAGCTCAAAGCGCAAGTCCCCAAATACGTCGGGTATTCGGACTGCGCGCTTCAAACCGCGGTGTTCGTTCAAGTCAAAAACAAGTTCTCGGAGAGCGTGGAGCTCAAAGTCGAGATCAAAGACCAAGCGGGGCTCATCGTCCCGTATGAGGCAAATATCCAAGTTCCCTTCGAGAGCGCGGTGGAGCTCTCCGCCGAGGGCATTTTCTCGCCGCTCTTTTTGGCGGAGAATATGGAGCTCAAAACGGTCGCGGTCACGATCTCGGCTTCCCAAAACGGAAAGGAAGCGGCAGTCAGAACGGACGAAGTGACCGTGCTCCCTTACGATTATTTCGAGGGGACGGAGGGCAATCCCGAGCGGCTCGCGGGCTTTGTGCGTCCGAGGATCGCCGACTGCGGGCGGGTGCTCGAAGAGGCGGGCAAGCGGCTCAAAAAGTGGAGCGCGGGCATCGAGTTCTACGGCTACACGGGCGCGGACAAAAACGCCGTCCGTCAGATCGCGGCGTCCGTCTTTTCCGCCGTCAAATCCCTCGGGATCGAGTGCAGCGGGGAATGCGATCTCTCTTCCCCCTTGTCCGCCGTTGCGCAGGAGTCCGTTCTCAAAACCAAGCGGGCGAGCGCATTGGAGCTGGCGGTCTTTGCCGCGTCCTGTCTCGAAGCGGCGCGCCTTCACCCCGTGCTCGCGATCGGGAAGGACGTTGCCGTCGGCGTTTGGCTGTACGATAGCTGTTTCCTCGACACGGTCACCGACGATTACGACATCGTCGGCAAATATATTTCGGACGGCATCAACAACCTGAGTTTCTTCGACGTTCAGGACCTCTTCATCGACAAAAATGCCGCGTTCACGCCGTCCGAGACCCACTTTGCGCAAAAGCTCAAAGAAAATTATTACGAGTATTTCGTCGACATCCGCCGCTGCCGCATGGCGGGCATCACGCCGCTGCCCCTTCGCGGAAAGGGCTTGCATGGCTATGAGCTCATCAAAGACGAGGAGATGACGAGCGATTCCGCGCCCGCGCCCTTAAAAGAGCTCAAAAAGCTCAGTTTGGACGGAAAGGTCACGAAAAACCGCCAATGGGAGCGGCGGCTTTTGGATCTCACCGTCAAAAACCCGCTTCTCAACTTCACGGGGAGAAACGCCCTGCATGTCTGCAATGCCGATGCGGATACCCTCGTTGCCCGTCTTTCGGAGAGCGGGAGCATGAAGCTCAAAGCCAAGACGGTCAATTTCGAGCCGTTCGGGGAAGAGCTTTCGGCTGCCGAAAAGGAGCTTTCCGATCTCGAACAGAAGAAGCAGATCTTGCGGGTGTATGCGGATGCGGAGACGGCGGCGGAGACGGCGCGGACGCTGCTTCGCAAAAACCGCGAGGCGGACGAGGAGACGGGCGCGCGGATCTTGTATCTCGCCTTCGGGTTTTTGAAATACGTCGGCAAAGAGGACGGCAAGGCGAAATATGCGCCGCTCGTTTTGCTCCCCGTCGGGATCAAGCGGGCGAAGGGCAACGAGGATTTCAATGTCGAGGCGGCGGAGAAGGAGTTCTTCGTCAACTCGACCTTGCTCGAATATCTGAAACAGGAATTTAACATCGACGTGCGCGGATTGGGCGGGGACATCTCGTCGTTGAAGATCTCCGAGATCTTGGCGATGGTGCTTGCGGAGACCGCGGGCATGAAGGGATGGACGGTCGTCAAGGACACCTATCTTGCGACGTTCTCCTTCCAGCGCTTTCTCATGTGGAACGACTTGCGGACGCATTTTTCCGAGATGGAGAAGAACGCCGTCGTCTCCGCGCTTTTGAAAGGGCGCATGGAGCGCACGCCCCTTCCCGAAGTGCAGGAAGAGGACGAGGGCGACCCCGCGGGCACGCTCATCCCGCTTCCCGCGGACAGTTCGCAGTATTCCGCGATCGCGCTCTCCCGTGCGGGGGCGAGTTTCGTCCTGCACGGTCCTCCCGGGACGGGCAAGAGCCAGACGATCACGAACATCATCGCAAATGCCCTCAAAGACGGCAAACGGGTGCTCTTTGTCGCCGAAAAGAAGGCGGCGCTCGACGTCGTCAAAAAGCGGCTCGACTCGATCGGCATCGGCGAGTTTTGCCTCGAACTGCATGGGGGAAAGACGGACAAACAGGACGTTTTGCGCCGCATGGAAAAGACGCTTTCTCTTCCCAAGGAGCAGAAAGAGACGGGGTTTGCCGCAAAAGCGGAGGAGATCGCGCGCCTTCGCGCAGAGCTCTTGGGACCGATGAAGGCGCTTCATAAAAAGCGGCGGCTGGGAATTTCGGTGTATGAGGCGATCCTCTCCTATCTCAAAAACAAGGACGCGCCCGACGTCATGGACATCGAGAGTGCGTTTTACGATTCGCTCGACGAGCGCAAACTTGCGGAATGCCGCAGTAAGATCCTTTCGGCGGCGGCTGCCGCCAAGGAGTGCGGCGGGGTGTACAATTCCCCGTTCGAGAACGTCAACGTCTCGGAGTATTCTCAGGCGCTCCGCGACAGGGTCTTTTGTTCCTGCGAGGTCATGCTCGCCGAGATCAAGCACTTGAAGGCGTTCCTCGCCCTCTTCTTGGAGTTCTACCGCCAAAAAGTGTCCACGATCACCCAAAAGAAGCTCAAAAGCATTGCGCTCATCGCGGAAAATCTCTCAAAGGGCGTGTATGCGAAGTACTTCACCGACGTGACCGAGGAGCAGTTCTACGTCTTTTTCAATTCCAACAAGCGGCTCGACGACTGTCTCGCCTACTATTATAAACATTTCAAGACCTTGGTGGAGATGGATAAGGAGTACCCCGAGGTCAAACGGGTCTTGGAGAGCGGGACGGATTTTCGTTACAGCAAGCACGCCTCTGCGGTGTTCAAGCGGCTTTCGAAGGCGGCGCTGCATCCCATTTCGGTCGAGGACGCGAAGAAGTTCTTGCAGACCCTTGTGGACATCTATGACGCGATGCGGCGGATCGAGTCCATTCCGCTGTCTAAGAACTTCTGCGACCGCGGGGGGAGCATTGTTTTCAAGCGCAGGGCGGAGTTTTTGAGCGATCTCAACGCCTTGCATGCGCTTTCGTCGGAGACCTTCTTGGACTTCAATCCCGACGCCTTCAACAGCATGTGTCTGAGGGCGCAAAACGGCTATACCGCGCCCGTCTTGGAGGGGTATTTGAAGGCGGCGGAGGCGTTCTTCCACGCGCAGGACAGCTTCCTTGCGATCACAAAGGGAGACCAGAGCAAGATCGTTCAGGAAGACGTGCTCGACTATTTCTCGCTCAAGGCGGGCGCGCTCATCGACAACGTCGACATGCTCCCGAATTGGTGCATGTACAAGGCGACGGGCGAGGAGCTCAAAAAGCTCAACTGCAACTTCATCACGGACGCGCTCGAAAGCGGAAAGCTGACGGGCGAAAACATCCTTGCGGGCTTTGAAAAGAACGTCTGCAAGAACTTTTTGGAGATCAACATTCCCGCCGACCCCGACCTATCGCGGCTCACGGCGGGGACGTTCGAGGAGACGGTGGAGAAATTCCGCGCCGCATGGGAGGAGTTCTCGCGCATCACGCGGGAGACCGTGCGCGGGGAGCTCATTTCAAGACTGCCCGTCGAGGGCGGCGAGGGGAGTCTGAGCGTCGAAGTCGCGGCATTTTTGCGCCTTTCCAAGAGCAACTTGCGCGGCGCGGGACTCAGAGCGCTCTTTTCCGAGATCCCCGAACTTTCCAAGCGTATTTGCCCGTGCATGCTCATGAGCCCGATCACGGTCGCGCAGTATCTTCGTCCCGAGGCGGATCTTTTCGACCTCGTCATCTTCGACGAGGCGTCCCAAATGACGACGGCGGAGGCGGTCGGTTCGCTCGCGCGGGCGAAGGCGGCGATCGTCGTGGGAGACCCCAAACAGCTCCCGCCGACGGCGTTCTTCCGCTCGGCGTACGTCGACGAGGACAATCCCGAGACCGAGGATCTCGAAAGCGTGCTTGACGACTGTCTCGCGCTCGGCATGCCCGAGCGGCATTTGCGCTGGCATTATCGGAGCAAGCACGAGTCGCTCATCGCCTTTTCCAACAGCATGTATTACGACAACCGCCTTTGCACCTTCCCCTCGCCCGACGCGATGGAGAGCAAAGTGCGGCTCGTCGAGGTGGACGGCACATACGACCGCGGGTTTACCAAGCGCAACCGAAAAGAAGCGGAGGCGCTCGTCAAAGAGGTCGTGCGCAGGCTTCAAGACCCCGTCCTCTCCCGTTCGAGCATGGGCGTCGTGACCTTTTCGAGCGCGCAGCAGAGCGACATCGAAAAACTGCTCACCAAGGAGATCGCCCAAAAGAAGCTCGAAGCCGCGGCTTATGAGCGGGAAGAGCCGATCTTCGTCAAAAATCTCGAAAACGTGCAGGGCGACGAGCGGGACGTCATCCTGTTCTCGGTCTGCTACGGCCCTGATGCGACGGGCAGGGTCTCGCTCAACTTCGGACCGCTCAACCAAGCGGGCGGCTGGCGGCGGCTCAACGTCGCGGTCTCGCGGGCGCGCGAGGAGATGGTGGTATTCTCCACGATGACTTCGGGCATGATCGACCTTTCCAAGACCTCTTCGAAGGGGGTCGCGGGGCTCAAAGCGTTCTTAGCGTTCGCCGAAAAGGGCAGGACAGATCTTGCCGTCAAGTCGGAGGCGGTCACCGAAGGGGCGCAGATCGGAAGATTCCTTGCAAAGGAGCTCTCGGGCTACGGCTATGAGAGCCGCGTGGACGTGGGCGCGTCCGAATTTAAGATCGACGTTGCCGTCATCGATCCGCGGGAGAAGAAGGACTTCGTGCTCGCCGTGCTCTGCGACGCGCCCAGCCCGTTCTCGGTCAAAGACCGAAACCTCTTGCAGGTCCAGACCTTAAAGCGCGCAAATTGGAACGTCGTGCGGGTCAATTGCGTCAACTATTACAACAATCCCAAGCGCGAGATCAAGCGCATTAAGGACCTTCTCGACAAGCTCACGGGCGCGGAGCGGCGCGAGGGCGGATATTTGAAAAACGCCAAGCCGTATAAGGCGTATAAGGGCACGGGCGCGGAAGTGGCGGCATTCATCACGAGCGGCGTGAACGACGGGGAGATCATGAACCGTTTGAAGGAGATCGTCGCCTTGGAAGAGCCGATCGGGCGCAGTTTCTTAAAGACCCGCCTGCTTTCGAGCTATGGCATTGCAAAGTCGGGCTCGCGCATCGACGCAAGGCTCGACGCGCTCATCGACGGCTGCGCTTTCCGCCGCGAGCGGGTCATGGGCAGGGACTATTTCTACCGCCGTGACGGCGCGATCTCGATCGGATGCTATCGCACCGAGAGCGAGCCGAATCTTCGGAAGAGCGAGGAGGACTTTACCCCCTTCGAGATCGTCTCGTTCATCAAGTCGGTGTTGGAGGAGCGGGTGAGCCTGTACCTTGACGAACTGCTCGGGCTCATCGAGAGCACCTTCCACCTTCGTCCGAGCGAAAAGACGGACGCGTTCGTGCGCGACTGTATCGGATATGGAGAAGCGAAGGGCATTCTCGTGCGTTCGGTCTCGGACAGAGTGACGCTCGCCTAAGGCGATGACGGAGCACGAAAGAGAAAAATCTTTGAAGGCGCAGAAGAAGGCGGATCTCAACTTCCGCCCCCTTCTCTTTTGCGCGCTCGGACTGATGTTCGGCGTCTCTTTATACGGGAAGATCGCCTTCGGCGGCGTGAAGCCCTCGGATTTTCTTCTCTTGGGACTTATTTTCCTGCTCGTTCTTCGTCCGTTTTCCTTCAAGCGGTTTGCGGCAGTCGCGCTTTCCTTGACCCTGTTTGCGGGAATCGGCGCGCTGTCGGTCTTTTTCTATCATCGGGATTTCTCCGCCGCAGAGGCAAGAGAAGGCGCTTTGACGGGCACGGTGCAGTCGGTCTCGCGGAAGGGGGGATTTTCCCTCGCGGTCCTCACCGATCTTTCGGCGGACGGCGAAGAACTTTCGGGCAAGTGCTATTTGTATCTTTCTGGCGAGAACGTTCTGCCCGCCGATGTGATCTCCGTGACGGCGAAGCTCGCCCCTGCCGTCCAAACGCTCGACGGGGACGGAGAATATTTCTTTTCGCAGAACATCCGCTATCGCGCAAGGGCGGAGTCCTTTACCAAGATCGGCGAGTCGAAGAACGTCTTTTTGCGGCTCAACCGAGCTTTGTGGCGCGCGCTCGAAGAGAACATGGACGCGGACGACGCGGGGATCGCCTATGCGCTCTTGACGGGCGATACGGGGAGTATGGATTCTTCCTTTCAAGAGAATGTCAACCGCGGCGGGCTCGCGCATATTTTCGCGGTCTCGGGAATGCACATCGGGGTCTTGTTTTCGGCGGTCTGCCTGCTCCTCCGTCCGATCGGGAAATACCGCTATCTTCCCGCTGCCGCCGTTGCCTTTTGCTACTCGGCGTTTTGCGGATTCACCGCCTCGTCCGTCCGCGCCTTTTTGATGTGTTCCTGCTTCGGCGCGACCAAGTTCTTCGGGGAAAAGCACGACTATGTCAATTCCGTCTCGCTTGCGGCGCTTTTGATCTTGCTTTTTTCGCCGCGGCAGTGGTTTTCCTGGGGATTTCGGCTCACGTTCGGCGCATGCGCGGGGCTCGGGCTGTTTGCGGGGAGCTTTTCAAGACTGTTTTCAAAACTCAATTTGAGACCGAGATCGCTTTTCGGCTATCTTTCTGGATTTTTCGGGGTACAGCTCTTTATCTTTCCGCTGCAAATAGAACTTGCGGGCTATTTTCCCGTTTGGGGGATCGTTTTCAATCTCCTCTTCGTGCCCGTTCTGCCCGTGCTGTTCTTGGGACTTCTGATTTGCAGCGCGCTCGGCGTGCTCATTCCGCCCGCCGCTCCCTTCTTCTTCGCCCTTCCGAGCGGCATGCTCTCCGTCTTTTCGTTTTGCTTTGCCGCCGTGGACTCGTCCTTTGTCCTCAAAGGATTTTCGCTCGGCGCAGGCGCGATCGTATGGCTTTTGGGCTGTTTGCTCCTGTCGGAGCGGGTCCGCGGGTCTTTGCGGGGCAAGGCGATCGCCGCAGCCTGCCTTGTCTGCCTGTTTTCGGCGGCGATGGTGATGGAAAACGCCGTTTTTTCGGGCTGTAAGATCGAAGTGCGCGGGGACGGAGACGGCAGCGCCGTGCTCATCTCGACGAGAGACGCCCGTGTGTTGCTCTTGGGCGAGGACATGTCCCTCAAAGCCTGCAACGACTTTTTGGGCAGGACGTATGCGGGCGAGCTTGACGGGGTCGTCATTTTGTCCGAGAACTCGCTTTCCGCGATCAACCAAGCGGCATTTTTGCCCGCGAAGCGCATTTATGCGGCGCGGGAAGTCGAGACGGGACTTTTGCACACGGCGTTTTCGTTCGGCGAGAGCTTTTCGCTCGGCGGCATGAATTTCCGATTTTTCGGAGCGGATCGGCTCGTCTTTTCGGCGGAAGGCGTCGCCGTCGAGGTGGATCTCGGCGGGGAATCGCCGATGGGGCTCGATCTTTTTCTCACAAAGGCGCAAGCGGGCTTGAAATTTTTTCTAAAAAGTGGTAAAATCTATTCTTAGAGAGGAAAAAGGGGCGACGGCATGAAATTTACCGATCTTGCGAAGAGTTTGGAAGAAGGGCTTGCGCCCGTGTATCTCATCGAGGGCGAGGAGGCGTATTTCCGCAGCCATGCGGTCAAGGCGATCTGCGCGGCGTGCAAGATCTCCCAGCCGCTCTTGAACGACGTGCGCGAAGAGGGCGAGAATTTGAAGGGGGAAAAGCTCGCCGCCTTTCGGGACAGCCTGTATTCCATGCCCTTTTTCGACGAAAAGCGGCTCGTCCGCGTCTATGATTTCTATCCGACCGAGCGGGAGTGGGAGACCTTTTTGAAAGGGTATGTGCAAGCGCCCTGTCCTTCGACGGTACTGTGTATCGTGAACGCCCAAAAGAAGCCCGGTTGCGACATGAAAAAAAAGAGTGGCGTGACGTTTGTCGACTGCGCGCGCGCGGGCGAGGAGACATTGCAAAAATGGCTGTTCTCCCTGCAACGCAGGGCGGGGCTCGTTCCCGAAGCGGACGCAGTGGGCCTCATGGTCCGCTATTGCGCCCTGAACGCCGCCCGCTTAAAGACCGAGACCGAAAAGCTCAAATGCCTTTTGGGCGAGGGCGGACGGGTCACGCGCCAAGTGGTCGAGGAACACATCGAGCGGGATGTCGAATATAAAATATACGAGCTGACGCAGGCGGCTTCGCGCAAAAATTTCAACGCCTTTTCCCAGATCTTGAACGACCTCTTGCGCAAAGGTTATGACGAGAACGCCGTTCTCTCCGCGCTTGCGTCCCATTTTAAGACGCTCGCCGAGATCGAGGGGATGCGCGGCTCGGACGCTTCCATCGCAAAGACCCTCGGCATGAACGCCTACGCCGTGCAAAAGGACCGCGAACTTTTATCGCTTTTCCCCAAGGGGCGGGCTCAGCGGCTGTATCTTGAAATTTACACCCTTTTATGCAATATGCGCAGCGGACTTTGCACCAAATCGGGCGCTTTGACCGCCGCAAGGGCAAAAATATTCTTCGAACAGACAAAAAATGAGAGATGATCCCGCGAAAATCTTGCAATTTTTTACATAGTCGGATATAATAGGATTAAACAAAAGGTGATCCTACCATGAATAACATTTTCGAATCCATCAAAAACGTGTTCACCGCGTTCCCGACCGATTGGGGAACGTATGCGGTGGAACTTATCGCGTTCTTTCTGCTCTTTTCGTTCGTCTTTCGCATTCTGAAAGAGGGCAGCGAGCCGCACCTTATCGTCGCATATTCCCTGCTCGTCCTGTTCGGGGGGGTGCTTTGTATCGTCTCGAAGAACTTCGATACGGCGGGCTATTTCATCTATTTGAGCTGTCTGTCGCTCTTTTTCCTGCTGCTCTTCAATACCGAGATCAAGCGGGTGATAAGAACGGGGAAAGTGCAGCCGCTCGATCGGGAAGCGCCCGCGGCGCGCGGGGCGAGTGCGGCGCGCGCGGAAGAGTGTATCTCTGCAATCATGCGCGCCGTGCAGAATCTTTCAAAGAACAATACGGGCGCGCTCATCATTTTGAGCAACGGCAACGTGCCCAAGGAGATTATGGACAGTGGGGTCAAGCTCGGCGCATCCATTTCCAACCAGCTCATCGAGGGCATATTCGTCAACAAAGCGCCGCTGCATGACGGCGCGATGATCATTCACAGCGACAAGATCGAAGCGGCGGGCTGTTTCCTGCCCTTGACGCAGCAAGATCTGCCCAAGGAATTTGGCACGCGGCACCGTGCGGGCATCGGCGTGACCGAAGTCGCGGACGTCGGCACGATCATCGTCTCCGAGGAGACGGGCATCGTCTCCACGGTCAAGCACGGCGAGATCAAGCGGTACGTCGATTCGGAGGCGCTCAACAAGTTCCTTCGCGCCTATTATTGGAAGGAGCTCAACGGGGAGGGTAAGAAAGCATGAAATTTTTAACGTTTTGGAAAAAGGCGTTCACGCAGAACGTTCCCTTAAAGATTTTGGCATTGTGTCTTGCGGCGGTCACCGTCATTTTGATGAACGCCATTTAAGATGAAAAGTTGTATCAAGATCCCGCGGGTGTTTTTGCCGCGGCTGGATTTCGAAACCTGGGCAGCGCCCGCGGGCGATCTCGACCCCTACGACCGCGAGGGTTGGCTTCGCGCGGTGCAGCGGCTCGGCGATGTGCCGTCCGTGCTGTCCTGTATGCTTCCCGACGCGTTCTTGCGCGATGCGGGCGATGCGCTCTTCGATGCCGTATCGGAGCGCATTTATCTCACGCTCGAAAACGGCGAGATCGAGCGGCTCAACCGCGGCATGGTCTATGTCGAGCGAAGTACGCGCTTCGGCGTTCGGAAGGGGCTGGTCGCAAGCGTCGATTTGGAGCAATTTTCCCCCGTCTTTGACAAGAAGGCGATGATCTGCGCGACGACGGCGACCCTGCCTGCGCTTGTCAAGGCGCGCTGTGAGCTGAGAAAACGCACGGTCATGGAATTTCCCCATGCCATTCTTCTATATCGCGATAAGCGGGAGAAGGTGCTTCGCGCGCTCGAAGAGGATTTGGAAGAGCTCTACGACTTCAAATTCCCGAGCGGGGACGGCGTGAAGGGGTATTTTCTTCCCGAGACGGAAGCGGGGTTTGCCGCGATGGACTTGATCGCCCGCGCCGACCCCTGTTTTGTCGTCGCCGACGGCAACCATTCGTTTGCGGCGGCAAAAATGCATTGGGATGAGGTCAAGGCGACCCTCGACGAAGAGGAGCGGCAAAATCATCCCGCACGCTTTTTCTTGGCGGAGTTTGTCAATGCCTATGACGAGTCGGTCGTGTTCGAGCCCGTTCACCGCGTGGTGAAGGAGACCGACCTCGAAGCATTTTGCGATTATTTTCAGCGCGGGGTCAAATGCAAGCGCGAGAAGAACGTGCTCTATCCCGTATTGAGCGATGCGGACAGCTATCGGCGGGCGGAAGGGCGCATTGAAGAATTTTTGAAAGAGGACTTCGGGAAGGTGGAATATCGGACGGGGCGACCGACGGAGCTTGCGCAAGCAGGGGTCGTCGTCGTTGCGCTTCCGAAGATCGAGACGGAAGAGCTGTACAGCGCGGTCAAGGGCGGAAAGCTGTATCCCGCGAAGAGTTTTTGTCTCAGCGGCGGGGGCGCGCGGTATTGTATCGAGGGCAGAGAGACGAGTTATGATTAAAGTGTGTAAATTCGGCGGCACGAGCATGGCGTGCGCGGAGACGTTGAGGCGGGTGAAGGAGATTCTGCAAAGCGACCCGTCGCGAAGGTATGCGGTCGTCTCCGCCCCCGGGAAGCGGTTCGGGGGGGAGCGCAAGGTGACCGACCTTCTGTATGAAGCGCATCGGGAACTCGAAAGAACGGGAAATTTCGGCGAAAATTTCGAAAAGATCAAAATCAGGATCAAGGGCGTCTCGGACGAGCTTAGGTTGGAAAAGAGCTTGGACACGGACGCCCTTTTGCGTGCGACGGAGCGGGAGATCAAGGAGCGGAAGAGCGAGGCGTTCACCGTTTCGCGCGGGGAATATTTGGCGGCAAAGCTCATGGCGGCGTATCAAGGAGTGCCGTTTTTGGATGCCGCGGATCTCATCGTCTTTCGCGGGGACGGTACGCTCGACGAAGCGGCGACCGACCGCAAGATCGCAAAGGCGTTGAAAGAGACGGAGCGGGCGGTGATCCCAGGTTTTTACGGCGCGGACGAAAAGGGGAACGTCGTCTGTTTTCCGCGCGGCGGGAGCGATATTTCGGGCGCGGTCGTCGCCCGTGCTGCGGGCGCGGATCTGTACGAAAATTGGACGGACGTGAGCGGATTCCTCGTCTGCGACCCGAGGATCGTCGAAAATCCCGCAAAAATCGAGACGCTGACCTATCGCGAGCTTCGGACGCTCTCGTACATGGGCGCGAGCGTCCTGCATATCGAGACCCTCTTTCCCGTGCGCGAGGCGGGGATACCGATCAGGATCTTGAATACCTTTCGCCCCGAGGATAAGGGCACGACGATCGTCAAGAGCCGAAAGACGGCGGCGGGGACGATCGCGGGACTTGCGGGGAAAAAGGGGTACACGGCGATCTGCATTGAAAAGACGTTGCTCAGCGATCGGGTCGGGGGAGTGAGAAAGATCTTGGAGATCTTGGACGGGAACGGCGTGCCGCTTTGTCTGCTGCCGTCGGGGATCGACCGCATTTCGGTCCTGACGGAGAGCGAGCATCTTCGCGGGGGGAAGGCGGAAAAACTCATGCGGGAGATCGAGGGGGAGTTGAGAACGGAACGAGTATGGACGATGACGGGGCTTGCGCTGATCGCGGCGGTGGGGCAGGGGATGCAGGGGAGTGTCGGCGCAGCGGCGCGCGTTCTTAAGGCGGTCGCGCAGGCGGGCGTGAATGTAAGATTGATCGATCAAGGCTCGCAGGAAGAGCTGTTATTTTGCGTGGACGAGGGGGATTTCGAACGCGCGCTACGGGCGGTATATGAGGAATTTTTTATTCGATGAAAAGGCTTGCTACGCAATCTTTTCATCGAGGAAACGGGCGTGGGTCATCAATTAGGCGGCTGTCCATATTCGCTTTTGATGACAATCAGCGTGCGGTGGCGCGCAAATAGGGTGGAGCGGCGCAACTTCTGTTCGACAGCCCAGTGGGCTGCGAACTGCGCCGCGCCAGCCGAGCAGGCGGCGAGGTGGGCTTGCGGCGGGGGCTACCGCCGCAAGGCGCACGGCGGAAGTCAATTCCGCCTAACGCACATCATTTTAATGAACACCCCTTTTGGCGCAAAGCAACGCGCCACTTTCCCCTGTAAGGGGACAGCAAGAGGAGAAGCGCAAACGCAAAGCCCGTCCTTCCCCTCAAAGGGGACAGCAAGGAAGAGAAAAGCGTAAACGCTTGCACTTTACCCAAGGGGGGGGCAGCAAGAGAGGGCGCGAGGCTCGCCCCACCCTCTTGGCGCCCCCTTTGGGTGGAGCGGCGCAACTTCTGTTCGACAGCCCAGTGGGCTGCGAACTGCGCCGCGACAGAAGCGCTGGCAAGCGCGACGGGCTTTGGGCGGTACATGCCGCCCAAAGGGAGCTGTCACGCTTTTTGCGTGACTGAGGGGGTGTAAAAACCTTTTCATCAAAAAAAAGCGCACGGCAAATTCTGCCGTGCGCGGTTGGGTTAAAATATTATTACTTTCTCGGGTTCTTGATATTCGCCTGTGCCGCAGCTTAAAGCGAAACCGCCTCATTTCAGCTGTGCCCTCCCGATATGGGAGGGCACTCGTTTTTTCATCTGTTTCGTTCGGCGGTACGCTTCGCCTCGCGGCGAAAGTTACTTTCTCGGGTTCTTGATGTTCGCCTGCGCCGCGGCAAGACGTGCGATCGGGACGCGGAAAGGCGAGCAGGACACATAGTCGAGACCGATGTTATGGCAGAACTCGATGGACGCAGGGTCGCCGCCGTGTTCGCCGCAAATTCCGAGATGGATCTCGGGTCTCGTCTTTTTGCCGAGCTCCACCGCCATCGTCATGAGCTTGCCGACGCCCGTTTGGTCGAGGGACGCGAACGGGTCGCTCTCATAGATCTTGGTCTTGAACTTGGTCTTATAATAGGCGGGAAGGAACTTGCCCGCGTCGTCGCGCGAGAAGCCGAAGGTCATTTGCGTCAGATCGTTCGTGCCGAAGCAGAAGAACTCCGCTTCCTTTGCGATCTCGTCCGCGGTGAGTGCGGCGCGGGGGATCTCGATCATCGTGCCGACCTCGTATTCAAGGTCTGCCTTCGCCTCTTTGATGACCTTGTCCGCCGTCTCGACGACGATGTCTTTGACGAACTTCATCTCTTTCGCTTCGCCCGTGAGCGGGACCATGATCTCGGGCTTGATCTTCTTGCCCGTGCGCTTTTGCACTGCGATCGCCGCCTTGATGATTGCGCGCGTCTGCATGACGGTGATCTCGGGATAGGTGACCGAAAGACGGCAGCCTCTGTGTCCCATCATGGGGTTAAATTCATGGAGATCGCTGATGATCTGGCGGATCTGCGCCGCCGACTTGTTCTGCGCCTTTGCGAGGGCTTCGATATCCTCGTCGTCCGTCGGAACGAACTCATGAAGAGGCGGGTCGAGGAAGCGGATGGTCACGGGATATTCCCCGAGCGCTTCGAACAATCCTTCGAAGTCCGCCTGCTGCATGGGCTCGATCTTTTCGAGCGCGGCGATGCGCTCCGATTCCTTGTCCGAGCAGATCATCTCGCGGAATGCGCCGATGCGGTCGGGGTCGAAGAACATGTGCTCGGTACGGCAGAGCCCGATGCCCTGCGCGCCGAATGCGACCGCCTGTCTCGCGTCCTTGGGTGTATCCGCGTTCGTGCGGACTTTGAGCGCCTTATATTTGTCGGAAAGATCCATGATCCGCTTGAAATAATAGCTGTTGGGATCGGCGGGAACGGTCTTGATGAGCGTGTCGTAGATCTTGCCCGTCGAGCCGTCCAACGAGAGCACGTCGCCCTCGCGATAGGTCTTTCCTTTCAATTCAAATTTCTTCTCTGCCTCGTTGATCTTGATCTCGCCGCAGCCCGAGACGCAGCAAGTGCCCATGCCGCGCGCCACGACTGCCGCGTGCGAGGTCTGTCCGCCGCGGACGGTGAGAATGCCCTGTGCATATTTCATGCCCTCGATGTCCTCGGGAGAGGTTTCAAGGCGCACGAGAATGACTTTCTTGCCCTTCTTGCCTTCGATCACGGCGTCGTCCGCGGTAAAGACGATCGTCCCTGCCGCAGCCCCGGGAGAAGCCGCAATGCCCGTGCCGACCACGTTGTCCTTATCCGCAGCTTTGAGCGCCGCGGGGTCGAATTGCGGGTGCAGAAGCATGTCCAAAGACTTTGCGTCGATTTGAAGAAGCGCTTCCTGTTCGGTGACCATGCCCTCGTCGATGAGGTCGCATGCGATCTTGACGGCTGCCGTTGCCGTGCGCTTGCCGTTTCGGGTTTGGAGCATGTAGAGCTTCCCGTTCTCGACGGTGAACTCCATGTCCTGCATATCGCGGTAATGGGTCTCCAAGATCTTGCAGATGTCGAGGAACTGCTTGTACACGTCGGGGAACACTTCCGCCATTTTTGCGATGGGCATGGGGGTGCGCACGCCTGCGACGACGTCCTCGCCCTGCGCGTTCGTGAGGAACTCGCCCATGAGCCCCTTCTCGCCCGTTGCGGGGTTGCGCGTGAATGCGACGCCCGTGCCGCAGTCCTCGCCCATGTTGCCGAACGCCATCATCTGCACGTTGACCGCCGTGCCCCAGCTGTAAGGGATGTCGTGCTCCATGCGGTAGATGTTCGCACGGTCGTTGTCCCAGGAGCGGAACACCGCCTTGATCGCCTCGAAGAGCTGCACCTTGGGATCGGACGGGAAATCGCTTCCGATCTTCGCCTTATATTCCGCTTTGAACCCGTTTGCAAGTTCCTTTAAGTCGTCGGCGCTGAGCTCCACGTCGAGCGTGACGCCCTTCTTCGCCTTCATCTTGTCGATGAGCTCTTCGAAATATTTCTTGCCGACGCCCATGACGACGTCCGAGAACATTTGAATGAAACGGCGGTAGCAGTCCCACGCCCAGCGGGGATTGTTGGATTTCTTTGCAAGCACGAGCACGACTTCCTCGTTGAGCCCGAGGTTTAAGATGGTATCCATCATGCCTGGCATGGACGCGCGCGCGCCCGAACGCACCGAGACAAGCAGGGGATTTTCCTTGTCGCCGAACTTCTTGCCCGCGATCTTTTCGAGTTTGTCGATGTAGGTCATGATCTCCGCTTGGATGTCGTTGTTGATTTGCCCGCCGTCCTCATAGTACTGCGTGCAAGCCTCCGTCGAGATCGTAAAGCCCTGCGGAACGGGCAGACCGATGTTGGTCATCTCCGCCAAATTTGCGCCCTTGCCCCCCAAGAGCTCCCGCATTTTCGCATTTCCCTCGGTAAACAGATAACAATACTTCTTCTTTGCCATTTTTTCCTCCAAAAAATGAAATTTTAATCCAACCATTATTTTACTACATTTCCATTGATTTTTCAAGCCCTTTTCCGATCGAAATCGGACATAATGTGAAAAAGTTACAAAAAAATTCCGCGCGAGCCCGTATTTCGGGGCTCGCGCGGAGAAAATTTCGTGATTTTTAACGGTCAATCGGAGTTCAGAAGGTCGCACGCGCTCGTGAGCCAGCCCGAAACGGGGAAGGCGGCGAGCATCACGCAAATGATGTAGAGGATCTGCGTCAGGTTGAAGGAGACATATTCCCAGCCCGTGTAGATGATGTTGCCGAGCGCGGGGATGCACATGACGAGGATACACACGCCGAGCACGCCGAAATAGACGGACGCGCGCAGGAAATTGAGGGGTTTCAGGATGCGGTAGAGCATGACGACCCCGCCGAAGGTCACGGCGATGATCATGAGCGGATTGAGCGCGAACCTGACGACCGTTTCACCCGCCTCGTTTTGGATGTTGATGCGCGTCTCGCCCAAGGCGTCGGGGATGAAGCGGCAGCCGAGGTAGACGCTCATGACGCATAGGATGAGGGTGATCGCGCCCGGGATCGATCGCGATATGACATATAGGATAAATTTCCCGTGCACGCGGCTGGTGTTGGGTTGCAGGGAGATGATGAACGAGGGGAGCGCGGCGACGAAGAACTCGAAGAGGAGCAGGTTGTTCGTCGTGAAGAAGTAGGCGCGCCGCATGATGACGCAGATGAGCGCGAGAATCGCGGTGAACAGCGTTTTCATGATATAGAGCGACGCGCTGTTTTTAATGTTGTTGATGACCCGCCGTCCTTCGTTGACGACCGAGGGCAAGTTCAAGAAGTTGTTGTTCATGAGGACGAGGTGGGAGACGTTGCGCGCCGCTTCGCTGCCCGAGGCGACGGAGATCGCGCAGTCCGCCTCTTTGAGGGCGAGGATGTCGTTGACGCCGTCGCCCGTCATTGCGACCGTATTGCCCGCCCGCTTGATCGTGCGCACGAGGATCGCCTTTTGTTCGGGCGTGACCCGTCCGAACACGGTGTATTCGTTGGCGACGTTCTCGACCTCGATGTCGGTCATGCCGTCGAGGGAGATGTACTTGTTCGCGTTTTGCACGCCCACCCGTCTTGCAACTTCCGAGACCGTGACGGGGTTGTCGCCCGAGATGATGCGGATGTCGACGTCGTTGTCCTTGAACCATTTGATGGTCTCGATCGCTTCCTGCCGCACATTGTCGGCAAGGGTGATGAGCGCGATGGGATGAAGCTGCGCGGGGAGCTTTTCGCCGTCGATCGCGCCCGCGCCGTGGGCGAGTACGAGCACCCGCAGCCCGACCTGCGCATATTGCTTGACGATGCGCTCGATCTTTTGCGGCATGGGACGGAGCACGAACTCGGGCGCGCCGAACACGAAGGTCTCGCTTCCGAAGGAGACCGCCGAGAGTTTCCGCTTGGAAGAGAAGGGCAAGATCGCCGTCGCCTGCAACGAGCCCGAGTGTCCGAACCTGTCCGCAAGCGCCTGCGAGGTATGGTTGTTGTCATTGAGCGCGCCGAGCATGCTGCCCATGATCTGCTCGACGGAGTAGTCGGTGTCGTTTCCGAGCATGACGCAGTCGCTCACCGTCATTCTGCCGTCCGTGATCGTGCCCGTCTTGTCGAGGCACAAAACGTTGACCCGTGCGAGCATTTCGAGGGAGTACATATCCTGCACGAGGGTCTGTTTTTTGGCGAGCCTGCCCATGCCGATCGCCATTGCGAGCGAGGTCAAAAGCAGCAGTCCCGAGGGGATCATGCCGATGACGACCGCGCCCGTGTATTGGATGGAAGCGTTGACCTGTTCGCGCATTGCCATCGCCTCCGCGCCGAGACGGGACATGTTCACCCAGAAGGTGAGCGCGGCGACGATGGGGATCAGAAGCCCGATCACGCGGATGAAGAGGCGGATGGAGTTCATGATCTCGGACTTGGGACGCTTGTATTTCTTTGCCTTGGAGGTGAGCTTGTTGAGGTAAGTCGCCCGCCCGACCTTGTCCGCGCGCACGCGGCAAGAGCCCGAGACGACATAAGAGCCCGCAAAGAGCATATCGCCCTCCGCCTTTTTGACGGACGCCGATTCGCCCGTGAGGAGGGATTCGTTGACTTCCGCCGAGCCGCTCGCAAGGATACAGTCGGCGGGGATCTGCTGTCCCGCTTCGAGCAGGAGCACGTCGTCGAGGACGAGCTCTTTGACCGAAATTTCCTTGACCGCGCCCCCGCGGACGACCTTGACGGTCGTATTGATGAGGACGGCGAGTTTGTCGATCTGCCGCTTTGCGAGGATCTCCTGGATGACGCCGATGACGAGGTTTGCGGCGAAGATGGCGACGAAGAGGAATTGGGTGATCTCCGCGCCCGCAAAGGCAAGCGCGGCGGCGACGAGCACGCAGAGCAGGTTGAACACCGTGCAGATGTTGCCTGCGAAGATCGAAAGATAGGACTTGCTGTATTTTTTGTTGACGTCGTTGAAGAGGAACTGCGAGAAGCGGGTCTCGACCTCTTCCTCGGTGAGCCCTTCTTCGAGCGGCGGGGAGAACCGTGCGACGTCGGTTGCGTCGGGCAAGTTCTTCGCGCTCTTGAACTTGCGCATGAGCTTTTTGCGCGACTTATCGGGCTTGGTATTCGTTCCCTTGTTGCGCGCGAGCACGCGCTCAAAGAACGAAGGCTGCCGCTGCTGTTTTTTCGGCTTTTTTTCCAAGCCGTCTTGTTGTTCGTCCAAAACCATCACCTCGAAATGTTTGGGTTTGTTATATTATACACTGAGGCAAGGAAAATGTCAATATAAAATTTTTTTCCAAAGGCGCTCGGCTTCAACTTTTTTTCTTCGGAGTTTGACAAACGATTGCAATCGAAGGCAAAATGATGTATAATAAGGGTACGGACTCTTCCGTAAGGCAAGGAAGGATATGATCGACGTCAATGTTTTGCGAAGCGACCCCGAGCGGGTGCGCGAGAACATCAAAAAGAAATTTCAGGAGAAGAAGCTCCCCCTCGTGGACGAGGCGATCGCGCTCGATAGCCGTCGGCGCGAACTTTCCAAGGAGGGAGACGCGCTCAGAGCCGAGCGGAACAGCCTTTCCAAGCAGATCGGAACGCTCATGCGCGAGGGAAAAAAGGACGAGGCGGAGTCCGTCAAACAAAAGGTCAACCAGGGCGCGGAGCGGCTTCTTGCGATCGAAAAAGAGCAAGGAGAAGTCGAAGAAGCGCTCAAAAAAGTCATGATGAGCATTCCGAACTTCATCTCCGACGAGACTCCGATCGGGAAGGACGATACGGAAAACGTCGAACGGGAGAAGTTTTTAGAGCCCAAAGTGCCCGATTTTGAAATTCCCTATCATCTCGACATTTTGGAAAAGCTCGGCGGGATCGACGTGGACAGCGCGCGTAAGACGAGCGGGCAGGGCTTTTACTATTTGACGGGGGACGTCGCCCGTCTGCATTCCGCGGTCCTCACCTACGCGCGCGACTTTATGATCAATAAGGGCTTCACCTACTGTATCCCGCCCTTTATGATCCGTTCGTCCGTCGTCTCGGGCGTCATGAGCTTCGAAGAGATGGACGGCATGATGTACAAGATCGAAGGGGAAGATCTGTACCTCATCGGCACGAGCGAACACTCGATGATCGGACGGTTCATGAATACGACTCTTCAAGGGGACAAGCTGCCCTTGACGCTTACGAGCTATTCGCCCTGTTTCCGCAAGGAGCGCGGCGCGCATGGCATCGAAGAGCGGGGGATCTATCGCATCCACCAGTTCGAGAAGCAGGAGATGATCGTCATTTGCAAGAAAGAGGACAGCGAGGCTTGGTATGAAAAGATGTGGAAGTACACGGTGGAGCTGTTTGTCTCGATGGGCATTCCCGTGCGGACGCTCGAATGCTGTTCGGGGGATCTTGCGGACTTGAAATACCGTTCGGTGGACGTGGAGGCTTGGTCTCCGCGGCAGAAAAAATACTTTGAGGTCGGATCTTGTTCCAACCTCACCGACGCGCAGGCACGGCGGCTCGGGATCCGCTATAAGAGCGAAAAGGGGAGCGAATTTGCGCACACCCTCAACAACACGGTAGCGGCGCCGCCGCGCATGCTCATCGCGCTCATCGAAAACCATCTTCGCGCCGACGGCAGCGTCGAGATCCCCGAGGTCTTGCGTCCCTACATGGGCGGAAAGAGCGTGATCCCCGTCAAAGCATGAAGTACGTTTTTTTCGACATTGAATGCGCCTGCGTCTATAAAAACACGGCAAAGATGTGTGCCTTCGGCTATGCCGTGACGGACGAAAAATTCCGCCTTCAAGAGAAGGAGGACATTTTGCTCAATCCGCGCGGGAAGTTCCACCTGATCGGACGCAAGGGGGGCGAGGGGCTCGTCCTTCCATACGAGTACGAGGATTTCAAGAAGTATCCGACCTTTAACGAGGAATATCCGCGCATCAAGAAGCTGCTCGAAGAGGACAGCGTGGTCTGCGGGCATGCGACGATCAACGACGTCAACTATCTCAACCTTGAAACCAAGCGGTATAAGCTGCCGTCCTTCAAGTTCGACTTTTACGACACGCAGTTTTTCTTTATGAACGCGCAGAACAACTTCACGCGGCAGTTTGGCTTGCAGGCGATGGCGGAAGAGCTGGGTTTGGAGTTCACGCCGCACAGGGCGGTGGACGATGCGTATGCGACCATGCGGGTATGCGAAGCGCTCTGCGCCCGCGAGGTGACGGACTTTTTCGGGCTCGTCGAAAAATACTCGGTGCGCTGCGGGAAGATCGCGGGGTACAAGATCAAGAGCCCCACGTCCAAGGGGTTACAGCGGTATTACAGCGAGCGGGAGAGACAGCGCGAAGAGCATATCAAAGCGCATGAGGAGTTCTACCGCTTTGTCAATAAGAATATGAACAGGAGAAAGCGCGGCGGCTCGCTTGAAGGGAAGGTCTTTTGCTTTGCGCGCGACATTGAGGACGACGTCGCCGTATCGCGGAAGCTGCTCGAAGTCATCTTTGCCTCGGGCGGGAGATACACCTCGCACCCGACGGAGTGCAACGTGTACATTGCGCGCGACGAAGGGGGGATGCGCGGCAGCACCGCACAGGCGGCGGGCGCGGCGTTCATCCCGCTCGAAACGCTCGAATCCGCGCTCGAATCGTCATGATCGATCTGCCCGAACAATTTTTGTCCCGCATGAAAGCGGAGTGCAAGGACGAGTTTTCGTCCTTTTTGCATTCTTATGAACTCCCGCCCCGAAAAGGACTGCATGTCAATACCCTGAAAATTTCCGCGGAAGAATTTCAAAAGATCTCTTCCTTCCCCCTCGAAAAAAGAGTAGAATGGGCGCATGACTGCTTTACCCTTCGCGAGGAGAAGGCAGGGGGAGATCTTTTGCATTTTGCGGGGCTTTTTTATTTGCAAGAGCCTTCGGCGATGTGCGCCGCGCCGCTATTGGAAGTGAAAGCGGGGGAGCGCGTGCTCGATCTTTGCGCCGCGCCCGGCGGAAAGACCGCGCAGCTCGCCGCCGACCTTGCGGGAACGGGGCTTTTAATCGCCAACGAGATCGAGGCAAAGCGCGCCAAGATCTTGTCGCAAAACGTCGAACGTCTGGGTATTTCCGACTGCGCCGTCACCTGCGCGCCGCCCGACAAGCTCGCCCAAAAGTTTCCCGCCTATTTCGATAAGATCCTCGTGGACGCGCCCTGTTCGGGCGAGGGGATGTTCAAAAAGGAAGCGGCGGCGGTCGGGGAATGGAGTGTGGAAAACGTCCGCCGATGCGCGGTTCGGCAAAAAGAGATCCTGCACTGCGCCGCGAAAATGCTCAAAGGCGGCGGCACGCTCGTCTATTCGACCTGCACGTTTTCGCGCGAAGAGGACGAGGAACAGGTCGAGGCGTTTTTAAGGCGGGAAGAGGGATTTACCCTTCAAAAGAGCGTCAAACTTCTGCCCCACCGCGTCGAAGGGGAAGGACACTTTGCGGCGGTGTTCAAAAAAGAGGGCGGAAGAGAGGGAGAGGCGCGCCGCATTGCAAGGACGGGAAACGTCTTGGCGGAGCGCGCGTTTCGGGCGTTTGAGAAGGAGACGCTCGAAGGGGAAGCGGAAGGGGAGATCGTGACCCTTGCGGACGGGCGGATGTATCTTTTGCCCGAGGAAAGCCCCGATCTTTGCGGGATTTTGCTCCTTCGCTACGGCGTGGAGCTCGGAGAATGGGACGGGAAGCTGTTTCGCCCTGCCCATGCGCTTGCGCTTTCGGCGGGCATGCGCGTCAAAAAGCGCGTTGAGCTCGATGAAGAGGATGCGGTGCGTTATCTTCGCGGCGAAGCGCTGCCTGCGGCTGGAAGCGAGAGCGGCTATTTTGCGGCGACGTATCGAGGGTATGCACTCGGACTAATGAAGGCGTCCTGCGGATTATATAAGAATTTATTGCCCAAGGGATTAAGAATGTTTTCCAAGCAGAAATAAATTGAATTTTTATTGAGTAATGATTTCGAAGCAGCTCAAAAAAGGTATGCCCGCTGATTCTATCGCAAAAATTATCGCTCAGGTGCTGAATGTTATATATAATAAGGAAGCGGTTTGACGAACTGTCAAACCGCTTTTCAATTCCCTGATTGCGCCCCGAAAGGGGACTTCATTATTCGGTTGCCTTGCCCTTTGTGGGTTTGACGCGCTTGTCCTTGACGGGCTTGATGTGCGCTCTCCTCTTGCGCTTGCTCCAAATGCGGCGTACCACGATGAGCACGATCACCGCAAGCAGCACCACCGCCAAGATTCCCGAGGAGATCAACAGCCAAATGTTGGTCTGTCCCGCGAGCGTCGGGGTCGCGTCCTCTTCGTCCGTGTCGGCGTCATCGTCGTCCGTCAGATCGTCCGCCGTCACCGTGACGTCGATCGACGCATAGTCGAGGAAGAAGTTGCAGCTCTTTTCGCCTTTCTCGTTGTCGTCGTTATAGGTGAGCGTCACGAGCTTTTCGGTCTGGTCAAATTGGTTGTACGACCCCCAAGGGCTGCCGAGTTTATTCTCGTCCGTCGTTTCGTCATAGCGAACGTAGTTCAACGAGTCATAGAACGTGAACGTGTAGTAGTTCGCGTATTCCGAAGGCAAGTTGTCGTCGTCGCCGAGATAGTCATCGTCGAGCACCGTCTTGCCCGCGTTGAGCTTTTCTTTGAGCGCGCGCACGCTGTCGTTCAGTACGGTGGAGTAGTCCGCCGACGCGCTCTCCGAAATATAGTTGTCAAAGACGACGTAGGAGTTCGCCTGGTTGGTCTCCTTGCCGTCGCGGCTGCCGTTCCAGACTTCGAGACGGTAGCTCTTCGAGACCGATTCGGTGTGCACATAGAAGTTGACGTTCATCCATTCGCCCGTGCCGACAATGCGCATTTGCGCGGTCGGAATCGCGGAAGAATCCGTGAAGTTGTAGCGCGCGATGTCGGTCGGAAGATTGGTGACCTGGGTGGAGAGCTCGCCCGTCGCTTCGTCGCGGTAAGCATAGTAGCTGCCGTTTTCGCCGAGGAAGTAGACGATCTCGCCGCTCTTTGCGATGAGGTTGCCTTCCTCGTCCTTTTCATAATTATGAAGATTTGCAAACAGCGCGCCCGCCGTGCCGTCGCCCACTCTGCGATACAGCCCGTTCTCTTGAAGCTCGAACGCCATCTCCATGAGATCGTCGAAGTTGTCCTCGGTGGGATCTTCGCCGTCCGCCGTCTTTTTGCGGTAGATGTTTCCGTCGTCGTCATACCAATAGGTCACGCCTGGCAGATTCGCCGCAATGCTCTTGCCGATGTTCGCCGTGTTCGTCTCCGTGAGATACACATACGCGATCGCGCCTTCCGACGCCTTCACGCGGAGAGAAACTCTCTGATAAGAGGATTCCGAAATGGTCGCCGTCTCGGAGAAGAAGCCGTAGGACACGTTCTCTTTTTCGTTGACGATGAGAAGGGGCTGGCGCGCATTGCCGAAGGCGGACTTCCACCAAGCCTTTTCCTCTGCGGCTTTGTCTGCGCCGAGGAGCTTGGCCCATTCGGGTTTTGCGCTGAAATAGTTCTTCGCCCACTTGGAATTGATGAGTCCCGCGATCACGCCGACTTCGGAGGGCTTTTGGTTGGGCTTTTCCTCTTCGTCGCTGCTTTGGACGAAGTTGCTGCCGCCGACGACGCCGCGGAAGTTCGCGGGAAGGGCGGGCATGGTCTCGATGGTCTTTTCGTCGGTCACGGAGACGGAGTCGAACTTCTTCGTCTCTTCCACGCCGCCCGTGAGCGTCACTTTCTTGGCGCGGTCGCCCGTCGTCGCATAGCCGTATTCCGTCTTGTTGAGCTGCTTGGTCTCGAAATTCGTGAATGCCGCATATCCGTCGCCGTAGCCGAAACGGCTGCTCCCGACGATCGACGTAGGTCCTACGGTGAGTTCGAGATAGAAGGTGATCTCCTGCTCGGTGTCGTTTTCAAGGAAGAAGAAGCAGGGAGTCCAGCCCTTATAAATGTCCTTTTGGCTGTCGTCGCCCTTGGGGTCGATGTCTACGCCCGAAAGGACGGTCGTGTCGATCGAGGAGATCGAAGTCTTGGTCTCGCCGTCGACGATCGTTGCACCCGCGCCCGTGAGTCCGCTCGAAATCTTGTTCGTCTTGACATAGAACGAGACGAGAAGCCGCGTGTTCGCGGGAAGAGTGAAGAGATTCGACCTGATCTTTGCGGTGTATGCCGCGCCGTTGCTCGAAAGAAGCAGGAGCACTTTCGTGTCGTCCCCGCCGAAGGGGAACTTGTTCAAGAAGTCGTTTTCATAGACGTTCTTGACGTACGAGTTGGAGGAGCTTGCAATGTCGCCGAGCGTCGTCACCCTCGTGAAGTCGTTTTCGTTTTGATCGAGCGCGGGATCGATGTCTTTCGAGGTATAGGTCTTGCTGCCCGAAGTCTCTTCGGTGAGCTTGATCTCGGGATCTTGCGAGAGAAGGTCTAAGTCCGATTCGATGCGCGCGTCGAGGTCGAGCGCGAAGGTGCGGACCGAAGAGGTGTCGGGATCGTCCGTCGCAAAGCGCTTCTGGTCTTTCAAGGAATCGACCGTGCACATTCTGACGTCGGGCTTTGCCTGCGGCGTGCCCTCTTGAAGGACGGCGCTTTCAAATTCGTTTTCGGGAATGACCTTACAGGTCACGTCGTCGAAGAAGGCATAGCCGTCGACCGAATAGTATCTGTCGTCCGAGCTGCCCTGCCCGAGCCCGAGCACAATGCGGAAGGTGCTGCTTGCAAACGTGCTTGCCCTAACATAGACGTGATAGTTCTCCCATTCTCCCTCGGTGCTGATGTTGTAGATCTGCATCTGGTCGAGCGTAGAGCCGCCGACGGTGTTGATGATGCCGATATACGCGCCGCCGCGACCCGAGAGTTCGGTGTCTTTGTAGTGGTAGAGCTTGTCCGTGCGCACCCAGACGGAGACTTCTGCCGCCGTCCCCGCTTGAAGGGTGATCGTCGTCGAGGAAGTGTAGTACTGCGCCGTGCCGCGCACGCCGTCGCTCGTGCGGTCGTTGTGGATCATGAGCACGCTCGACTCGCCCGAGTTGATGTTCTCATGGAGCGAAACGCCCTGGGGAAGATCTTCGTTGAGCTTTTTCACGTCGTCGTAATCGACGGTGTACTTATACTCGTTGAGGGTTTTCTTGACTTCCGAGCCGTCCGCAAGGGCTGCGATCTCGTCCTTGAAGTAGTAGAGGAACTTAATGCGGTCAAAGGCGGAGACGTTGTCGTTCTTCCAGTTTGCCGCGGCTTCCTCGATGGTCTCGAAGGTCGTGATCTGCTCGGCGTCGTCGCCCTCGCCCTTGGTGAAGGTCTTAAAAGAATAGCCGCCCGTGCGCGCGTAGTACGCCCACTCGGAGGTATTGATGATCCCCGACGCCGCATCCGAAGAGGGCGAGCCCGAGGTGAACGTCCAGCTGTTCGGGGAGCTGACGATGTTGAGTTTTTTGACGGTTTCATCGAGGTTGTTGTCGCTGTAAAACTCGAAGTTGCCGTTTTTGAGCAGTTGTGTGTCGGTCGGGGCGACGGGCGTAGGGTCGCTTTCGCTGCTATCCGTCGTATTGGCGCAGGCGGAGAACACGCCCATGGAGAGCGTGGCGGCGAAGGCGACTGACAGGACTGCGATCCCGCGCCGCTTCCAGGTTTGCGTTTTGAATTTCTTCTTCATATAACACCCTTTGTTTATTTTCGGGCAAAGGCGCGGAAAAAATTACGCGCGCGTGCGCCCGAATCAATAATTCAGCAAGATAAACTTATTGTAACGTAAAATTTTTCCAAACGCAAGCGATTTCTCGGGGAAATCCGAATTTTTTTTGAATTTCGTCCATACTGTCTGAAAAGGTTCAAGAAATCGCATGAAAAAAGGGATAAAACGCAAAACGGGGATCTTGGGAGGCGCGCTCATCGGGACGGCCAACGGTGTCTTTGGGGGCGGGGGCGGCATGCTCGCAGTGCCGCTGCTCCGCGCGGGCGGGCTTCCGACCCAAAAAGCCCATGCGACGGCGATTGCCGTCATCCTGCCCGCTTCCTGTATCAGCGGCGCGGTCTACCTTGCGGGCGGGCTCGTGCCCCTTCAAATTCTGATCCCCACCGCGCTCGGCGTCGCCCTCGGGGGATATTTCGGGGCGAAACTGCTCGGCGTTCTCCCCGAAAAGATCGTCAACTTCCTCTTCGCCTGTCTCATGGTCGCCGCAGGCGTGAAGATGCTCTTCTGATGTCCTTCTATTGGTACTTTTTGTGCGGGATCGCGGGCGGGCTGCTCGGCGGCATGGGGATGGGCGGCGGCACCCTGCTCATCCCTCTTCTGACCCTCTTCCTCGGCGTGGGACAGAGCGCCGCGCAGGGGGTCAATCTCCTGTCGTTTCTGCCCATGTCCGCGCTCGCGCTCTCCGTGCACGCGAAAGCGGGTCGGCTCGAAAAAAAGGGACTACTGTTTGTGATCGTGCCCGCCGTCATCTTTTCGGGACTTTCCGCGCTCCTTGCCGCAATGCTCCCCGCGCCCGTCCTCAAACGGGGGTTCGGGCTGTTTTTGCTGCTCCTTTCCGCCTTTCCGTTCGCCTCGGCGTTCCGCAAAGATGAGAACCACGAAAAAAATTTTTGAAAAATTTTCAAAAAGGGTATGGACAAGCCGCCGTTTGTGTGCTAAAATGATGTACGCAGTATCATGGGGCGGCTTTGTGTATGCCGCCGAAAGAGGGTAAAACGGAAATATGGCGAAAATCGGGATCATTGATTTGGGGTCTAACTCTGCACGGCTCGTCATCGTGAATATGTTCGAAGAGGGCTATTTCATGGTGGAGGACGAACTCAAAGAGAGCGTACGGCTGGGGCAGGACATGGACCGGAACGGCTTTTTGAAGCCGCAGCGGGTCGCGGAGACCATTCGGACGCTGAAAATGTTCAAGAAGCTCTGCGAGACATCGGGGGTCGAGCGCATCATTGCGGTCGCGACGGCGGCGGTCAGACGCGCGAAAAACCAACGCTCCTTTCTCGACGAGATCCAAGCGGCTTGCGGGCTGAGGATCTCGGTGCTCTCCGAGGAATCGGAAGCGACGCTCATCTATCGCGGCGTCATCAATTCGATGGACGTCCCGAAGGGGCTGATCTTTGAGATCGGCGGCGGCTCGACGAAGATCATCTACTACAACCGCCGCGCCATCCTGCATTATGCGACCCTTCCCTTCGGGGCAATGACGCTCACCGACCTCTTCGCCGAGGACGGCGTCTCCCCCAAGGAGCAGACGGAAAAGATCGAGGAGTTCTACAAAGAGCAGTTCAAGAAGATCGACTGGCTCTCGGAAGTGGACGCCGACGCGCAGATGATCGGCGTGGGCGGAGCATTCCGCACGCTCTGCAAGATGAACAGCATCGTGCGTAAATATCCGCTGAATATCGTTCATAATTATACATTTACGACGGAAGATTTCCGTTCCATTTACGAGATGGTGCGCGTGCTCGACGAGGACAAACGCAAGCGCATCCGCGGCATTTCGATGGCGCGTTCGGACATCATGCCCGCGGCGTTTGCGATCGTCAAGGCGTTCACCGATTATATGAAGATGGACAGCTTCCAGATCAGCGGCTGCGGACTGAGAGAGGGGATCATGTTCAACCAGGCGATCCCCATGACCGAGGAGCGTCCGCTGTCCGATGTGCTGGGCTATTCCATCAATACGCTCGTCAAGTACTACGGCTGCAACGAAAAGCATGTTGCGAACGTGGTGCATTTGTCCATTCAGCTCTTCAAGCAGCTGCGCGTGCTGCACAAATTCCCGCGCGTCTATCTCAAAGTGCTGAAAATCGCGGCAAGCCTGCACGATTGCGGGCTTCGGGTGCGCTATTATGACGGACAGCGGCACAGCCGCTATATGATCCTGAACTCGGCGATCTACGGGGTGACGCACAGGGAGATCGTGCTGGCGGCGTTCGTCGCGGGCTGTCACAGGAAGGAGGACCTCCTCCCCGCCGATTGGCAGCGTTATCGCGACGTCGTCACGGACGAGGACCTCGACGTCGTGAGAAAGCTCGGCGTGCTGCTCAACATTGCCGAGAGCCTCGACCGCAGCGCGTCGGGCGTAGTCACGGGGGTCAATTGCGACGTTTTGGGGGATTCGGTCATCATGAAGACCGAGCTCTGCGGCGACGCGACGCTTGAAATCGCACAGGCGATGAAGGCGAATGCGGAGTTCAAACGGACGTTCAAGAAGAACCTCGACATCTTATAATTATGCAATTGATTTTGGCGAGCGGCTCGCCCCGAAGGCGGGAATTGCTCGAAAAAGAGGGGATCGAATTTTCGGTGCAGCCATCCGCCTTTGAGGAAAAAGACCAAGGGCTGACTGCCGAAGAGACGGTCGAAGCGTTTGCAAAGGGAAAGGCGGAAGAGGTGTTTTCGCGCTTTCCCGATCATGCCGTCATCGGGGCGGACACGGTAGTCGCCTTGGACGGGAAGATCATCGGCAAGCCCAAGACGGTCGAGCGCGCCAGGGAGATGCTCGCCTGTTTGAGCGGCAAGACGCACACGGTTTTTACGGGGGTGTGTCTGATCACGAAGGAGCTACGGCTTTCGGGGGTGGCGCGGACGGAAGTGACGTTCGAGACGCTTTCGGAGACGCTCATCGAGGAGTATATCGAGAAGATGCGTCCGCTCGACAAGGCGGGAGCGTACGGGATCCAGGACGGATACCCGCTCGTGAAAAGTATCAAAGGTAGTTTTACGAATGTCGTCGGGTTTCCGATGGAACTCGTCCGAGAATTTTTAAGGAAGGCGAAGATATGTTGAAACTTGCAATTGATTTCGGCTCGTCCGTGACCAAGATCTATAAGATCGGGAGCGGGATCGTGCTGGCGGAAGCGACCTGCGTGACCGTCCAAAAGGATACGGGCGAGATCCGCGCGTTCGGGAACGATGCGAAGCGGCTGCTCGGCAAGACGGCGGATCTTACAGACGTGTGTTTCCCCGTCCATGAGGGGGAGATCGCGGCGAAGAACTTAGCAGGACCGCTCTTGGAGTATTTTGTGCGCAAGGTCGCAAAGCACAGTTCGATCGAAGCGCTGTTCTGCGTGCCGTGCGGCTTCAAGCCCGAATCGCGGGAGAAGATCTATGCCGTTGCGAAGTCGGCGGGCATTTCGCGGGTGAATTTTGTCGAGACGCCCTTTTTGAGTGCGCTCGGGCAGGACGTTCCCCTGAACGAATCCAATCCCGTGTTTGCGATCGACATCGGCGCGGACGTCACGTCCATTGCGGCGTTCTCGCTCGACGGGATCATTGCGGGCGTGGGCATGAACGTGGGCGGCAAGAACATGGACGTGCATATCATCGACCATGTCGCGGAGCATTTCAACTTAAAGATCGGCTCGCTTACGAGCGAAAAGCTTAAAAACTCGGTGGGAAGTCTCATCGAGGACGACAACCAGAGCACCATCATCAACGGAAGAGATCTCGAAACGGGCAAGCCGCGTTCGGTGTCGGTGTCCTCGTCGGACATTGAATTTCCCGTGCGCGTGTACATCGACAAGATCATCGAATATGCGGGACTCGTGCTCAAAAAGCTGCCCGCGGAAGTGTCGGCGGCGATCGGGAAAAACGGGTTTTACCTCTCGGGCGGGGTCGCCAATCTTGCGGGCATTGCGGACTATTTCGAGCGCAACTTGCAGATGGAAGCGCACATCTCCGAAGACCCGCAGATGGCGGTCGTCTTGGGCGGCGGCAGAGCGATCGGCAACCCCGCGCTTTTAAGGCGCATCCGCATGGATTGAGGACGTACCATGAAGTTTTCTCGGGAAAAACGGTATTTCGGCCTTGTTTGCGTCCTGACCGTCGCGCTGATTGCGATCTTTGCCTGCGCCTGCAAGGACGAGGCGAAAGAGACGCCGCTTGTAGGGACTTACCGCGTCAAGACGCTCGACTATGATGCGATGCACCTCGAACTCGGGGACAACATTCCGTTTATCGGGAACATTACCAAGGACGTGGCGGTTGTCGAACTTCATTCGGACGGGACGATGAGTTTTGTGAGCAAGCTCATCATCGTGAACTTCTCTTTGACGGGCACTTGGGAGAAGGGAGAAGAAGCGGGGACGATCCGGGCGAATATCGGGAGCGGGGAGACGCTTGCAACCATTCCCGCCCGCTGCGACGGAAAGACGCTCGTCATCGAGTACGAGGGGATCACGTTCACAATGGAGAAATGAGCATTGAATGCTCGCCCTGTTCGGCGCGCTATGCCGAACGGGCGTTTTATTTTGGGAACAGGAGGAGTTATGGAAAACACCGAAAACATCGAACAAGAGGCGCTGAAAGAGGCGGACGCGGCAAAGGACAGCGGCGCGCTCTATGAAGTCAAGATGAAATTTTTGGGGCGTGCGGGGAAAGTGACCGCGCTCCTGAAAAATATGCGCGCGGTGGCGGCGGAAGAGCGTCCCGCATTTGGAAAGAAGATCAACGATCTTCGGGAGCGGCTCGAAGCGAAATTCTCCTCGCTCGAAGAAAAGCTCAAAAAGCGGGAGATGCAGGAGAAGCTTTCGACGGAGGAGATCGACGTGACGATGCCTGGCAGAAGGCAGCAAAGCGGGGGCTTGCACCCCGTCACGATCGTCAAGGACCGTCTCGTCGAGCTGTTCTCGGGCATGGGCTTCGAGGTGTTCGAAGGACCTGAGATCGAGGATCAATACTATAATTTCACGGCGCTCAATACGCCCGAAGATCATCCCGCCCGCGACATGCAGGACACGTTCTATTTGAGCGAAGAATTTTTGCTTCGCACGCAGACGAGCGCGGGGCAGATCCGCGTCATGCAGAGCCAAAAGCCGCCCATCAAGATCGTCTCGCCTGGCAGAGTGTTCCGCTCGGACGACGACGCGACCCATTCGCCCATGTTCCATCAAATGGAAGGGCTGGTCGTGGACAAGGGGATCACGCTTGCCGATCTTTACGGAATGCTCGACGAGTTCGCCAAGGCGATGTTCTCCAAAGACGTCAAGACGCGGCTTCGTCCCTCGTATTTCCCGTTCACCGAGCCGTCCGTCGAGGTGGACGTGAGCTGTTTTTCGTGCGGCGGAAAGGGCTGTGCACTCTGCAAGGGCACGGGCTGGATCGAAGTGCTCGGCGCGGGCATGGTCAACCGCAAGGTCCTTCAAAACTGCAACATCGATCCCGACGAATATTCGGGATTCGCGTTCGGGCTGGGGCTCGAACGCATCGCGATGCTCAAATACGGCGTCAACAACATCAAACTGTTCACCGAAAACGACGTCCGTTTTCTCGAACAATTCAGGGATGAGAGGAGATAAATCATGCTGCTTCCTTTAAGTTGGTTAAAAGAATATGTAGACGTGGACATTCCGCGCGAAGCGCTGAAAGAGAAGCTTTTTTCCTGCGGCTTCGAAGTGGAAGAGATGAAAGATCTCGGCGAAAAGGTGTCGGGGGTGTATGTCGGGAAGATCGAGAAGTGCGAAAAGCACCCCGATGCCGATCGTCTCACGATCTGCACGGTCGATCTCGGCGCGCTCGGAAAACGGCAGATCTGCACGGCGGCGACCAACGTCTTTGAGGGGGCGAAAGTCCCCTGCGCCTTGGACGGGGCGACGGTCTTGAAAGAGGGCGGCGTTCAGAGGATCAAGACGGGCAAACTGCGCGGCGCGCTCTCCGAGGGCATGATGTGCTCGGGCGAGGAGCTCGGAATTACGGACGATTTCTACGAGGGCGCGGAAGTTGACGGGATTTTGATCTTGGACGAGACCGAAAAGGTCGGCGAGGACGTCAAGAAGGTCGTCGGTATCGACGATACGGTGTTTGACATCGCGGTGACCGCAAATCGTCCCGACTGCCAGAGCATTTACGGACTCGCAAGGGAAGTGGCGGCGGCCTTGAAAAAGCCGTTGAAGCCCCTCGATACGAGCTTTACGCGCGAAAAGACGGACGTGAAGATCCCCGTCGAAGTCAAGGAGACAAAACTTTGCCCGCTGTATGTGGGCAGCTATGTCAAAGACGTCAAGATCGGCAAGAGCCCGCGGCTCATCCGGAGACGGCTCGCGCTCATGGGGCTGCGCTCGGTGAGCAACATCGTCGACATTACGAACTATGTCCTGCTCGAAGTGGGACAGCCCATGCACGCATTCGACCGCAATTTCCTGCGCGGGGACAAGATCGTCGTCCGCTGCGCGGAGGAAGGGGAGAAGATCACCACCCTCGACGAAAAGGAGTTCTCGCTGCATAAGGACAACCTTTTGATTTGCGACGGGGAGCGTCCCGTTGCGATCGCGGGCGTGATGGGGGGCTTGAACAGCGAGATCAAAGGGGACACGAAGGAAGTGTTCTTCGAGGCGGCATGCTTTGCGCGCGACAGCGTGAGAAAGACCTCGCGGCGTTTGGGGCAGCGGAGCGACTCTTCCGCCCGCTTTGAAAAGGGGGTGTATGAGATCTTTGCGTATCAAGGCATGGCGCGCGCGCTCCATCTCGTGCAAGCGCTCGGCTGCGGCACGCCGACGAGCTTTCTTACCGTCTCCGATCCGCGCGGGAGCTTTGAATCGCCCTGTATCGCGCAGAAAAAAATTCAAACGACCTATCAAAAGATCGAGGCTTTGCTCGGGATGAAAGTTCCCGAAGCCGAGGCAAACGACATCTTAAAGCGGCTCGGGTTCGAGCTTTTGGCGGGGAAGAAGGGCGAGCTTTGCGTTGCCGTGCCCGCATGGCGGGAGGACGTCGAAGATTTCCCCGACCTTGCCGAGGAGATCGTCCGTATGTACGGATACGAACATCTCCGTCCCACTTTCCTCGAAAACGCGAGAGTGACCCGCGGGGGATTCTCGGACAGCCAAAAAGAGGAGCGGAAGCTCAAAACGCTCTTGCGCGAGCAGGGATTTTTCGAGGCGTTGAACTATTCCTTCTATTCGCCCAAGGACTTCGATCTGCTGCGGCTCGATAAGGACGCGCCCGAGAGAAAAGCGATCAAGATCTTGAATCCAATTGGAGAAGATCTGTCCGTGCTTCGCACCTTCCTTGCGCCGAGCATGCTCGCAAATATCGTGCGCAATCAGAGAAGAGGGAATATGGACGGCAAGCTCTTCGAGATTGCGAACGTCTATTTGGCGGACGAGCTTCCGATCAAGGCACGCCCGAGGGAAGGGAGAACGCTTTGCATGGGACTTTGGGGCGAGGGGGACTTTTTCGACCTCAAAGGCGCGCTCGAAGCGGCATTCGAGGCGTTCAAACTGCGTTTGAACTTCCGAAAGGGGGAGAGGACGTATTTGCACCCGGGTATGACGGCGGAAATTTATCTTGGCGAGAAGAAGATCGGATGCCTTGGGCGGCTGCACCCCGAGCTTGAAGAGGCGCTCGCTCTCGAACGGCAGGCATATTTGTGCGAGGTCGATCTCACTTTGCCCTATAAGAAATTCCAGACGGAGATCGTGTATACGCCGCTTCCGAAGTTTGAGAGCGTGCGGCGCGACCTTGCCTTTGTTGCGGACGAGAAGGTCACTTGCGCGGAGGCGGAGGCGTGCATTTTGCGGGCGGTGAAGGCAGTGAAGAAGGCGGAACTCTTCGACGTGTACCGCGACAAAAAGCTCGGCGCGGGCAAGAAGAGCATGGCGTTCCGCTTGACCTTTGCCCCGAGCGAGACCGCAGACAAGCTCTTATCGCCCGAGACCGTTGACGGGTTCTTCAAAAAGATCGTCGAAGCCTTGCAAAGAGACCTCGGCGCGGAACTTCGGTAAAAGAGAGAGATCAATAAAATCAAAGATAAAAAGATCAAGCGGCTGAAATGCCGCTTTTTCTAATACAGATTCAAAATTTGTTTTTTCTTTTGGGTCGCATAGGCGAAGGCGATCGCCGTGCCGCTCTTCGGTTGGTCCGCAACAACGAAGCGCTTGGCGCGTTTTTTCTTGGGTGGCAAATAATTTTTATCATAGTAGAAAACACAAACGTCACTGTGGTCGATCATCTCTTGGTTGCGCATGATGTAGGTGTTTTTGTTCGCATTCAAGGATTTCTGGGACGGAACGTTCTCTTCAAAGTCCTTAAAATGGACTTCGCGTTTCATCATCTTCGAGAAAAATTCTTCGCTTTCTTCCCGTTCCTCTTTGGACGTGTATACCGTCTCATGAGGCGCGCTGTAATTGACCCGCTTCAAATTCGGATGCTCTTCTTTCAGCTGCGTGACCGCTTCCCAAGAGAGAAAATCGAACTTGCTCCTGCTCCCGAAAAGGAACGTATCCGCGCCCTGTTCGATGAGCGAGGAAACCGCGTCGAGCAGCCGTTGAAGTACCTGCTCGGCGTCGGAAACCGTTCTGTGTCCGATAAAACAAATCACCATACCATTTTGCCTCCGCAATCGTGGAACTCCATGATATATTATAGCAAGGCAACATAAATAAGTCAACAATCGTGGAACTCCACGAGAAAATTTTTGCCAAATTCATATAATAAAATCGTGGAATATCGATAAGGAGTTCCGCGACGGAATGATATGAAGACAAGCGAAGCGATCTTGAAGAGGATAGAGGAAATTTGCGCCGAAAAGGGGATAAACCTCTGTCGGGCATGTTTGGGCGGCGGAAAGTCGCCCTCGGCGCTCTACGACTTATTGAAGGGCAGGACCAAATGCCCGAAAGTGTCCACCGTCAAGAGCTTTTGCGAAGGCGCGGGCATCACCTTGTCCGAGTTCTTCGATCGGGAATACTTCAACGAACCCGAGGACGACGATTAAGAATATTATGAATAAACTCCCCGCGAGATCCGCGGGGGGATTTTCATTGTCGGGCATCGTCGTTCTAATCTTGCCCACCCCTTTGAGGGGTGGGTGGCACGAGCATAGCGAGTGATGGAAGGGGTGTGCAACGGCTGCTCAGGAAAATAAGGTGACACCCCCTCAGTCTCGGCTTCGCCTCGCCAGCTCCCCCTCGTAGGGGGAGCCAAGGGTGGGGGAAGGATTGCGCCGCTATCCCTGCTGTCCCCTTTGGCAAAGGACGGGCTTTACGCTTTTCTCTCACTTGCTGTCCCTGTTGAGGGGTGGAGCATTGCAATTTCTGCTCAACAGCCCAGTGGGCTGTGAGCTGCAATGCGAAGATGAGCCATTCTATTGCCATTCCATGCGAGGCGCATGAGCCGAAGGCGAGTACAGCCGAGCTGGTGGCGAGGCGGACTTGCGGCGGGGGCTACCGCCGCAAGGCAAAGCATAGCGCCTGAGGGGGTGTCTCCTTATTAAACTGCGCGGTTATCGCGTGATTTCTTGTATACGAAAAAGCCCGAGATCCATGCGGACCTCGGGCTTTCGTTTTCAAAAAATTATTCGAGAAGAAGTTTGTTGAAGAGGAGCGTCCAAATCGCGTCCACCCAACCGATCATGACGCCGAGCACCGTCACGACGATCGCAAAAACGATCTTCAAAATGCTGCCCGATTTCAAAGCCGACGACCATCTTACGAGAATTTCCACGATCCAGTTGACGAAGGGGATCAGGAGCAAGATGACTTGGATAAGCCTGTTTTGTTTGTGAAACCATGTGTCCATAAAAACTTTCTCCTTAAAAAGATTTTTATACTATCATTCTACACGTTTCGCGAAGAAATGTCAATAGAATGAAGGAAAATTTTTTTGCCGAGAATGAAAAATTTTTACAGATCTTGTTGCATAAAGCACGCTCCCGTCATCAAGTCGCGGAAATACAGCCTCGTCCCGTCCAAAACGAGATAGGAATGCTTCGAGCCCCCCTTCGGAATGGACACCGACCCGCAGTTGATGTAGGTATAATTCTCCCGTTCCTCGAAGGCGGGGATGTGAAAATGCCCGCAAATGAGCACGTCGCCCTTTTGAAGATGCGCGATCTCCCTGTGCCCGTGCGCAAAAAAGACGTTCCTCCCGTTCGGCAGGACGATCAACCCGTATTCCGCGCCGATCGGAAATTCCAGCACCATTTGATCGACCTCGCTGTCGCAGTTCCCCCTGACGCAAGCGAGGCGGTCTTTCAAAGCGTTCAAAATGCCTGCCGTTTCCAGCGTGGAATAGTCGAGCGGCAACGCGTTCCGCGCGCCGTGATAGAGCAGATCGCCGAGCAAAATAACCTTGTCGGGCATTTCCGCTTCGATGCGCTCCTTTAACAGCCCGCAGCAGCGCGACGAGCCGTGGATGTCCGACGCAATGAGATATTTCATAACTTTCTCCTTTGGAATCATGTGTCTATACCAGCGGTCCGAAGAGCCGCATGAAAAACGCAAGCAATCGCTCAAAAACCGTCTGCTTCGGAACTTCTGACCCCGCTTGGAAACAGGCGGCAAAGTCGCGGTCCATGTCGGCGCAGAGCGTCCCGTCCGAGACGAACACCCCGCATTCCGCTTGCAGGGCAAGGCTTCTGCCGTCGAGGTTGTACGAACCGACAAAGGCGTGTTTTCCGTCTGCCGTCACGCTCTTGGCATGCAAGAATCCCGCAGTGTACTCTTTGACCTCGACCCCGCCGTTTGCAAGTTCCCGCGCATGGGCGCGCGTGAGCGCGAACACCGCCTTTTTGTCGGGAATATGCGGGATCATAATTTGCACCTTCACCCCCGAAGCCGCCGCCGACAGGAGCGCCTGGCGAAGTTTTTCGCTCGGCGCAAGATAGGGCGTGAAAATGCGGATGGATCTTCGGGCGGCGGAGAAAATGCGAAAGAAGATCTCTTCTCCCAGCCGCGCGTCGCTTTGGGTGTCGTCGGCAAAGACAACGCAGGGAGAGCCGTCAAGACAAAGCGTTTCTTCGGGATGTTCTCCCGTCACGAGGGCGGCAAATAAGTTCGCGGGCGCGCCTTCGAGCCGCACCGCCGTATCCTTCCAATGCCCGAACAGGATGCGCTCGCCGATGTACTCGTCCGAGAGATTGACCCCGCCCGTGTAGGCGATCTTGCGGTCGATGACGGCGATCTTTCTGTGATCCCGTCGGTTGAGCCGCTTGAGCGGAAAGGCGCGAAGGGGATGAAAGACGGTCGTTTCGATCCCGCGCGATGAAAGCTCCTTCGGAAACTTGCGCGAAAGACTGCCCGCGCAGCCGAAATCGTCGTAAATGAGCTTGACCTTCACGCCTGCCGCCGCCTTTTGTTCGAGAACGCGCAGGATCTCGTCGAAAAATTTCCCCCGCGCGATCAAATAAAATTCAAGCAGAATTTCCGTCTCCGCGGCTTTTAGGTCAGATAAGAGCCGTTCGCCCATTTCCCGTCCCGTCGGAAAATACCGCACCGCCTGCGCCCCGCACCCGCCCAAACCGCAAAAGCGGAAGGAGAGCGCCGAAACTTGCGCAAACAGTTTGTCGTCTTGCGTTTCGTCTTTCGTATCTTGCGGCATGCGCGCTTCTTGCGGAAGCGGAAGGGGCTTGGGCGCACGGGCAAGAAAGGGGAGAAGGAGCAAGCCGAGCCAAGGCAGGAGGAGCAGGAGAAAGAGTCGGCGCGCCTTATGTTCGAAGGGGGCGGGAGAGCCGAAGATAAAAACCGCCGCAAAAAGAGAAAGAACCCGCTCGATCGCGGCGGCGGGCAAAAGCAGAGAGGGGAGCGCGATCGCAAGCGCGGCGCAACCCGCAAAAAAGCAAGCGAGAAACGCCGCCGAAAGCACGATCCGCGTACAGAGCAAATATCGGACCTTTCTCATATGTAGAAAAAGGCGAAGGGAACCGTTATACCATGTTGATGACCCGTACTTCGTCGGCGGGACGGTCGGGAGAGGCGGCAAATTCCGCAAAGAGCGCGCCGATCTTGTCGGCGGACATAGTCGTGAAGCGGAAGGCGGAAAGATCGACCGCCTTGTTCGCGATGAGGTTGATCGCGCTTTCGAGCTCTTCCGTTCCGTCGCACACGCCGTGGACGGTGAGCCGTTTTTTGATGATGTCGCCCATTTCGAGGGGGAAGGATGAGAAGGCGTGCCCCGCAAAGGCGATGTGTTTTTCGGGCGCGCAGACTTGCAGGGGCAGGTCGGCGAGGTCGTTGTTGTCGCCCGCGATATAGACGACGCCGTCCGCGAGCCGTCCGCCCGTGATCGTGCCCACGACGTTCATGAGGTTCTCGTCGTTTTGGGAAGTATAGTAGATGCCGCGGTTTCGGGCAAATTCCAAGCGGTCTTTGCGGCTGTCGATGAGAAGGGGCGCTGCCTGATGATAGATCAAAAGTCTTGAAATGAACACGCCGAGGGTGTTCGCGCCGATGACGGCGATGTGCTGCCCGCGCTGGACGTTGAGGGTCTCGATCGTCGCCTTGGCGAGCGCGACGAGGGGCAGAAGAAGCGCTTTTTCGTCGTTGACGGCTTCGGGCAGGGGGGTCATGTCCCGCTCGCGGACATAGACAAAATCGCGCAAAAAGCCGTCGTCTGTCTGACCGCAGATGCGGAACTCGTCCTCGGTGAAGGTGCGGGCTTCCGTGCCCGTATCTTCGGCGGGCAGGAAGTTATGCAAGAGGACGCGGGTATTTTTGGGAAAACCCGCGCTGCCCGTATCGTCCGCGACGAGCCCCACGGCGTAGCGGCCCATGACGAGAGGATACTTTGCCCGCCATTTCCCCGTGAAGATGGGAATGTCCCCGCTGTTGACGTAGACCTTCGTGATGCGGACGCGGAGCGCGCCCTCTTGCGAGCGGGGGGGTTCTTCGAACTTCGTAAGATTGTTCGCCGCTGTCAGCTTCCAGACGTTCATGCAAAGCTCCTTCTCATAATTTCGTTGTTATTATATCATATTATACCGCACGGAAAAGCATTTGGCAAGCGTTTTCGAAAAAAAGGCGGATTTTGCGGAAAAAAGCAAAAAGGCACGGTTTGAACTTTTTATGGAGACAAAAACAGTTGACGAGCGGGGAAAAATGAGATATAATAAAGCCGTACGGTTGAGAGCCGTTCGATATTTTTGAAAAATCCCATCAAAGCGAGGTGAAAAATATGAAAGCGGAGATTCATCCCAAATACCATGAGGTGACTGTCGTATGCGCATGCGGCGAAACGTTCAAGACGGGCACGACAAAGGACGTGGACATTTTGAAAGTGGATATTTGCAGCAAGTGCCACCCGTTCTTTACGGGCAGACAGAAGCTCGTAGACACGGGCGGGCGGGTCGATAAATTCAAGAAAAGATACGGCATCTGAAAGACCCCTATCAAAGCCCTGCGGGGCTGCCGCATAGGATAGCGACGGCGGCAAGAGAGAAGCGACGGAGTAAGTATGAAGAAAAAAAAGCATTTTACTTACATCGGCGGTCAGGCTGTCATACAGGGCGTCATGATGCGGGGAAAGACGGGCATGGCGACCGTCGTTTGCGACGACAAAGGCGAATTACAAATGGAAGCAAAGCGCATTACACCGCCCGAAAAGCGGAAAAAGTGGATGCGCCTTGTTTTCGTGCGCGGCGTTGTCAATTTCGTGCTCTCTCTCGTGCTCGGCATGCAGGCGCTGCTTCGAAGCTCCGAGGCGGTCATCGTTGAAGAGGAAGCCCCCTCAAAGCTCAACAAGTATGTTGCGGAAAAGTGGAAGATCAGTCTGTCCGACATCATGACCTCGGTTGCGACCGCCCTCGGCGTCGTCATCGCGGTCGGTCTTTTTATTTTCCTTCCGCTCGTGCTCACCGAGGCGATCGCAAACGCCTTTCTCCCCGAAGGTGCGGCGCGTCCCCTGTACTTTCATCTCATCGAAGGGGGATTCCGCATCGTCATCTTCATTTTATACATACTCTTTACCCTTTGTTTCAAATCGCTCCGCGAGACCTATCGCTATCACGGCGCGGAGCATAAGACCATCAACTGTTACGAATACGGAAAGGAACTCACCGTCGAGAACGTCAGGGGCTGTTCGCGCATGCACGACCGCTGCGGGACGACCTTTTTGTTCCTCGTCATGTTCATTTCCATCATCCTCTTTGCGCTGCTCGGGTGGTTGCTCGACGCCTATATCACCACCCCTTCGCCCGCGCTCAACCGCCTTATCCTGTTCTTGATACGGCTTGCGATGCTTCCCGTCGTTGCGGGGGTGTCGTATGAAGTATTGAAGCTCCTTGCGCGGGTGCAGTCTCCGCTCGTATTTCCGCTCAAAGCGCCGGGGTATCTCTTGCAGAAACTCACGACGCGCGAGCCCGACGACAAAATGATCGAATGCGCCATCATGGCGTTTGAAAAGGTGCTCGACATGGACAAAGACCCCGAATCCCCCGAAAAGACCTTCGTCACCGAGACCAAGCTCACCAAACTTTCGGAGATGATGAAGGCGCGTTTTGCACACAAGGGGATCGAAGAGGCGGATGCGGAGTGGATTTTGAGCCTCACGCTCAACATTCCGAGGAGCGCGCTCAAAAGCGAGCGGGTGATCACGCAAAAGGAGTGCGGCAAGATCTTGGCGCTCTTCGAAGAGCGTCTGACGGGGCGTCCGCTTTGGTATATCATCGGCAACACCGACTTTTACGGGTATTCCATCAAGGTAGACGAGCGGGTGCTCATTCCCCGTCCCGAGACCGAAGTGCTCGTGCAGCAGGCGGTCAATGCGCTTACGGACGGAGACAAGGTGCTCGATCTTTGCACGGGCAGCGGCGCGGTCGCGGTGGCGGTCGCCTGCGAGGCGGCAAAGGACAAGAACATCACAATGATCGCGGCGGACATCTCGGAAGAGGCGTTGGAAGTCGCGCGCGAAAACGTGCGGCTCAACAAGGCGAACGTCATGCTCGTCAAGAGCGATCTTTTCGAAAATATCAAGGGAAAATTCAATCTCATCACGGCGAACCCGCCATATATCAAGACGGGGGAGATCGAACATCTTCAACGGGAAGTGCGCGATTTCGAGCCCAAACTTGCGCTCGACGGCGGCGAGGACGGACTTTGGTTCTATCGCAGGATCGCCGAAAAGGTGCAAAAGTATCTCGTGCGCGGGGGGACGCTCATGATGGAGTGCGGCGACGGACAGGCGCGCGAAATTTTGAAGATCTTCTCGAAGTGCGACTATGCGATCGTCGTAAAGGACTTGGAAGGAAAGGAGCGGGTCGTCAAGATTGTCTTCTGAAATGCAAAAAAAATTGACCGAGATCTCCGAGCGGTACGGAAAGCTCACGGAAAAGCTCTCCGCGCCCGAGACGCTCGCCGATTTGGAAACCTATACCCGTCTCAACAAGGAGCGCGCTCAGATCGAGCCTCTCCATGAGACCTTTCAAAAATATCTCTCCGTCGAGCGGGAGATGAACGCCGCCTTCGAAGAGGCGGAACGGGAGTCGGGCGAGATGAAAGAGCTTCTGCTCGAAGAGGGCTATGCCCTTCGGGAGACGCTCGAACGCATCCACGAGGAGCTCAAACTGCTGCTTCTTCCCAAGGATGAAAAGGACGCGCGCGGGTGTACGCTCGAAATACGGGCGGGCGCGGGCGGCGAGGAAGCCGCGCTTTTTTGTGCGGTGCTCTATCGGATGTATCGCGGCTATTGCGAGCGCAAGCGGTTTTCGTTTGAGCCCGTGAGCCTCAACGAGACCGAACTCGGCGGCATGAAAGAGGCGATCGTCAACATATCGGGCAAGGACGCATACGGCAGGCTCAAATACGAGAGCGGGGTGCACCGCGTCCAGCGGGTCCCCGAGACCGAATCGCAGGGCAGGATCCATACGTCCACGGCGACGGTCGCGGTTCTTCCCGAGGCGGAGGACGTGGAAGTCGAGATCGACGAAAAGGACCTTCGGATCGACCTCTACCGTTCGTCGGGCGCGGGCGGGCAGAAGGTCAACAAGACCGAGACGGCGATCAGACTCACCCATTTCCCGACGGGCATTGTCGTCACCTGCCAGGACGAGCGCAGCCAGCTCAAAAACAAGGAAAAGGCGTATAAAGTTCTGCGGGCGCGGCTTCTCGACTACTACCGCACGCGGCAGGACAGCGCGGAAGCGCAAAACAGGAAGAGCCTCGTCGGCACGGGGGACAGGAGCGAGCGCATCCGCACCTACAACTTCCCCCAGAGCCGGATCACCGACCACAGGATCGGGCTCAGCCTGCATTCCATGGAGAATTTTTTGTCGGGCGATCTCGACGAGATGATCGACGCGCTTGCCCGTGCCAATCGGGAAGCGCAGCTTTTGAGCGCCAAAGAGTCCGACGAATAAACTCATAGAGAAAGAATAATACAAAACGGAGAAATTCATTTTTATGGAAAGACTTGCAAAGCGGATCTGTCAGATCTCGCCCTCGCTGACGCTTGCGATCAGCGCGAAGGCGAAGGCGATGAAGGCGGCGGGCGAGGACGTCGTCAACTTCGGCGTCGGCGAACCCGATTTTCCCACTCCCGCGCCCATTGCGGCGGCGGCAAAAGCGGCGATCGAGAAGGGACTTACAAAATACACGCCCTCTTCGGGCATTCCCGAACTGCGCCGCGCGATTTGCGAAAAACTTCAAAAAGACAACGGGCTGACTTATGAGCCCTCGCAGATCATCGTCTCGTGCGGGGCGAAGCATTCCATCTTCAATGCCTGCTGCGCGCTCGTCGAAGAGGGGGACGAGGTGATCATCCCCGCGCCCTATTGGCTGACCTATCCCGAGGTCGTCAAGGTGCTCGGCGGCGTGCCCGTCATCGTGCATGCGGACAGGAACAACGGTTTCAAGATCACGCCCGAGCAGCTCAAAGAGGCGATCACGCAAAAGACCAAGATGTTGATCTTCAACTCGCCGAGCAACCCGACGGGCGCGGTATATACGGAGAGCGAAGTGCGCGCGCTTGCCAAGGTCTGCGAAGAGGCGGGGATCTTCGTCCTGTCCGACGAGATCTATGAAAAGCTCGTCTATACGGACGCGAAGCCCTTCTCGATGGCGGCATGTTCGGAGAAGATGAAAGAGCATACCGTGCTCGTGAACGGCGTCTCCAAGACGTATGCGATGACGGGCTGGCGGATCGGGTATCTTGCCGCGCCGAGCGACGTTGCCAAGGCGATCGACTCCTTCCAGAGCCATGCGACGAGCAATCCGAACTCGATCGCGCAGTATGCGACGCTTGCCGCGCTCCAATCTCCGCCCGAGACCGTGAGCGGCATGGTCAAGATCTTTGCGGAGCGCAGAGAGGCGATGCTCAAAAAGATCAAGACGATGAAGGACGTCTATTGCGTCGTGCCCGAGGGGGCGTTCTATGTGATGATTGTCGTCGAGAACTTATACGGCAAGAAGTGCGGGGAGAAGGTCATCAAGGACTCGGTGGATTTTGCGAGCGCGCTGCTCGAAACGCAGAAGGTAGCGACCGTTCCCGGGAAGGCGTTCGGCGCGGACGACTGCGTGCGGCTCAGCTATTCGCTGTCCATGGAAGATCTTTTGAAGGGGCTCGACCGCATCGAGACGTTTATCGAGTCGCTTTCGTAAGAAAAAGGCAAAAAAAGAGGAAAGTTTTTTTCCAAAACCTCTTGAAAAACAAATAAAAAGTTGATACAATAGAAATAATGAAAAGGTCCGCCGTTCGGCGGCACAGGAGGAAAAGCATGATCAAAATCATCGTCGGCAGCAAGGGAAGCGGAAAGACCAAGAAAATCATCGACGCGGCGAACGAAGCGGTCGAGACCGCAAAGGGACATTTGATGTTCATCACCGATACCAAGCGGTACATGTACGACTTGAAGCGTCAGATCCGCTTTATCGACGTTTCCGACTATTCCATCGCGGGAGAGGACGCGCTTTGCGGGTTCATCAAGGGCGCTGCCGCGGGAAGCTACGACAACGAATATGTCTTTGTCGACGGAATCACTCGTATCACGGGCAAGGCGGTCAAGGACATGGCGCAGATCTTTTACATGCTCGAAAAGCTCTGCGATCTTCGCGGATTGAAGATGTATCTCACTTGCAGCTGCTCGGAAGAAGAGCTGCCCGATTTTGCGAAGAAGTACTTATAATCCCAAGGAATCAAAAAGAAGTCGAAATGCCACCGTCCCGCACCGCGGGACGGTTTAGGCTATGAAGGATGAGGAAAAATTATGGATTTTGTCAGTACGAGAGGGGGAGACAAGGTAAGCGCGGCGGAAGCGGTCCTGCGCGGGATCGCGGAAGGGGGCGGACTGTATGTGCCCGAGAGCTTCCCGCAAATTTCTGCGTCCGAACGGGAAGAGATGCTCTCCATGAGCTATCCCGAGCGCGCGGCGCACATTTTAGCGAAATTTTTCGACGTCGACCGGGAAGAACTGCTTGCCGAAATGCAGGGCGCATGTGAAAGGTTCGAGGGCGAAGATCCCGTGCCGCTCGTAAAAATCGAGGACGGGCTCTTCATTTTGGAGCTGTTCCACGGTCCTACCTGCGCGTATGCGGACCTCGGCATGGCGGTCTTGCCCTATCTTTTCGAAAAGAGCCAGGAGGCGCTCGGCAGGAAGGAGAAACTGCTGCTCGTCACGGCGACGAGCGGGGACGACGGCAAGGCGATCATGGAGACCTTCCGTGGCAGAGAAAATGTCCGCGCCGCCGTGTTCTATCCCGAAGAGGGAGTCTCCAAAATGCAGCGGCTGCAACTGACGACGCAGGAGGGGGACAACCTCGACTCGATCGCCGTCCGTGGCACGTTCGACGAATGTCAGGCGGGCGTGAAAAAGTTCTTGCGCTCCGAGGAGAATCGGGACAAGCTCATGGAAAACGGCATTGCGCTTTCGACCGCGAGCTCCATCAACGTCGGCAAGCTCCTGCCGATGACGGCTTGCTATTTCTCGGCGTATTTGGATCTCGTCTCTTCGGGCGAGATCGAGGACGGAAAGGCGGTGGACGTCTCCGTTCCCGCGGGGAACTTTGCGGGCTTGCTCGCTGCCTATTATGCGAAGGAGATGGGGCTTCCGCTCGGTACGCTCGTGTGCGCGTCCAACCGAAACAATACGCTGTCGGAATTTTTCTCGCGCGGCGTGTTTGACCGCAAGCGTCCGTTTTACCGCACGATGTCGCCCTGTCTCGACGTGCAATCCGCCTGCAACATCGAGCGGCTGGTGTTCGAGCTCACGGGGCGGGACGCCGCGCTCACGGTGGAGCGCATGAAATCGCTCGCGGGCACGGGCAGGTTCACCCTTCGCCCCGAGGAGATGAAAAAGCTCGAATGCTTCTTCGGCGGCTATGCGAGCGAAGAGGATACCGTCGAATGCGTCTATGAATTTTTTGAGGAGTTCAACTATCCCCTCGATACCCATACGGGCGTTGCCGTGCACGTCGCGCGGCTATACAGCAGAAAGCGGGGAGAGGACCTCAACGCCGAGCCCCGTCCCATGATCGTCGCCGCAACGGACAGCCCGTATAAGTTCCCGCAGGCGGTGTATTACGCACTCACGGGCAATGACGTCAAGGACAGCTTCAAGGGCTTGAAACGCATCCACCTTCTGTCCGCCATGGAAGTCCCCGACGCGCTCAAATCCCTGCGCTATAAGCCCGCCCGCTTCAAGACCGTGATCGGGACGGATAAGATCGCAGAGACCTCACTCTCGTTTGCTTTGAGTTGAACCGTGCAGAGAATCACTCATAAAAGATGAAAAAGAAAAGGCACAGCGAAA
>CANRLK010000010.1 GCA_947631465.1 uncultured Clostridia bacterium | reverse complement strand
TGCAATACGGCAAAGCTGCGTTTTTTCTCCTCTTCGCCCGACGCAAAGATGCTCACATAGATCTTCGCCGTTTTCAGGTCTGGCGCAACGTCTGCTTCCGTGACGCTGACGATCCCTTTGAGGTCGGGTTCCCGGTCTTTGAGCACGCCCGAGACGATCTTTGAGATCTCGCGGCGGTATTCGCTGTCCAGCCGCTCTCCGCGCTTATGTTTCATTGTTTGATCTCCTCAATGACATAGCATTCGATGAAGTCGCCGATCTTGATCTCGTTAAAGCCCTCGATCGCGCAGCCGCATTCGAAGCCGCCCGAGACCTCTTTCGCATCGTCCTTGAACCGTTTGAGCTGTTTGACCCCGCCCTCGACGATCATCACGTCGTCGCGGTAAATGCGGAGCTTTCCGCCGCGCACGAGCTTGCCTTCCGTGACAAAGCACCCCGCGACCGTACCAACGCCCGTGATGTGGAAGGTCTGCTTGACCTCGGCTTTGCCCATGTACACTTCGTGATACTTGGGCGTGAGCATACCCTTCAACGCCGCCTGCATGTCGTCGAGCAGCTCATAGATGATGCGATAACTTCTCACATCCACCTTGCTGCGCTCGGCGAGGGTCTTTGCCTTGGCGTCGGGACGCACGTTGAAGCCGATGATGACCGCATTGGCGGAATCGGCGAGCATGACGTCGCTCTCGTTGATCGCCCCCGCGCCCGCATGGATGACCTTGACCTTTACTTCCTCGTTGGAGAGCTTCTCGATGGAGCTCTTGACCGCCTCGACCGAGCCCTGCACGTCCCCTTTGACGATGACGTTCAGCACTTTCAGCCCGTCCGAGACCTGCGCGAACACGTCGTCAAGGGTGACCTTTGCGGTCTCCTTGATCATGGACTCGCGCTGTTTGTTCTTTCTCTCTTCCTGCACCTGCTTCATGAGCGATTGATCGACCGCGAAGATGGTGTCGCCCGCATTTGGCACGTCTTCGAGCCCCAAGACGGAGACCGCCGTCGAAGGTCCAGCCTCTTTGACCGTCCTGCCCTTGTCGTCGATCATGGCGCGCACTCTGCCCATCGTCGTGCCCGAAATCAGGTTGTCGCCCGTTCGGAGCGTTCCGTTTTGCACGAGCACGCTCGCAACGGGACCCTTGCCCTTGTCGAGCTTGGCTTCGATGATGACCCCCTTCGCCTTACGCGTCGGGTCGGCTTTGAGTTCTTGCATTTCGGCGACGAGGGAAATGCTTTCAAGGAGCGCGTCGATCCCCTCGCCCGTCTTTGCGGACAGCGGGACGATGATCACGTCTCCCCCCCATTCCTCGGGAACGAGGTTTTGTTCCATGAGCCCCTGCTTCACCTTATCGGGATTGGCATGCGGCTTATCCATCTTGTTCATGGCGACGATGATGGGCACGTTTGCCGCCTTGGCATGGTTGATCGCCTCGACGGTCTGCGGCATGATGCCGTCGTCCGCCGCCACGACGAGCACGACGATGTCGGTCACCTGCGCGCCGCGCGCCCGCATGGCGGTAAACGCTGCGTGCCCGGGGGTGTCGATAAAGGTGATCTTCTTTCCGTCCCCGAACGAGACGGTGTACGCGCCGATGCTCTGGGTAATGCCCCCCGCTTCGCCCGCGGTGACGTTGGTCTTGCGGATGGCGTCGAGCAGGGACGTCTTGCCGTGGTCGACATGCCCCATGACCGTGACAACGGGCGCGCGCGGCACGGAATTTTCCTCATCCGCCGCCCCGTGAAGGTCGAACAGTGCGTCCTCCGCCGTCTTTTCGGGCTTGTATTCGAGATCGATCCCGAGCTCCAAGGCGATGAACGCCGCATTGTCGTAGTCGATCGAACCGTTGACCGTCTGCATGATCCCCTCACGGAACAAGCGCTTGGTGATCTCCACCGCGGAAATGCCGAGCTTTTCGGACAGCGTCTTGATCGGGATGTCCTTGCTCGTCACGACGGCATGGTCGATCTTGACCGTCTGCGTCTCCTTTTTGACGGGCTTTTTGACAAAGCGCGCCTTTCTGTATCCGCTCTTATCCTCGTCGAAGTCGCCCACCGTCGCTCCCTGCCGCTTTTGCAGGGCGCGCTTGTTCTCGGGACGCTTCTCGAAATAGGTCTTTTCGAATTTTTTATTGCTTTCTCTGCGCGGCGCGGTCGGCGTATGGACGGGCGCGGGCGCAGGGACGCGCGGAATGCGCGGCGAACCCGCAGGTCTTTGCGACGGCGTGCGCACCCCTTGGGTCGGTCTCGTCTGCCCCGCCGTTCCCGTTGCCCCGCGGTCGGGACGGAAGGTCGTGCGCGGCGGACGGTCGCTCCGCCCGCTTTCCGAAGGTCGGAAAGTGCTGCCCGCGGGCCTATTTGCCCCCGCGGTCCTGTCGCGCTCGGGACGAGGCGGACGATCCGTCCTTCTCTCCCCTCTTTCGCCTCTCTCGCTTCTCTGCGGCGGCACGGCTTGTTCGCGTTCGGCGGGTCTTTGCGGCTCTCTCTTTTCGGCGGGCTTTGCGCTCTCCGTCTCCCGCTTTTCGCTTTCAACGGGCGTTGCGCTCTCCACTTTTTCGGGTTTTTCGGGAGCGGGGGGCGTTTCTACCGCCTGCTGCGCTTGCGCCTTGGGCGTTTCCGTCTGCTCCTGCGCTTCCTGCCGCGCTTTTTCGGCGCGCTCCGCTTCGAGGCGCTGCGCCTCTTCCTTTTGACGGAGCGCTTCTTCCTCCGCCGCACGCTTGGCGTTTTGCGCCGCCTCCATTTCGGAGAGCTTCTTCAAGATCTCGGAAAGTTTCCTTTCGTTCGACGTGACCGCCTTTGAAAGTCCCCGAATGCCCTTTTCTTCGAGAACCGAACCGAGTTTTTCGATATTATCGTAAGCCATGAATCCTCCGCCGCCCAACCTGTTGGCGGCACACCTTTTTAGATTTGTTCTTTTTCTTCTTTGCGTTCCTCGGCGAGGATCGCCCCCGCGAGGTTTTTTTCACGGACGAGGGCGAGTTTGCAGTTCGCCTTTCCCGTCATCTCTTCGAGCCCCTCGACAAAAACGAGCGGGCAAGAGAATTTTCTCTGCAATTTTTCGATCTTTTTGCGGTTGTTCGGGGCGACGCTCGTGTCCGCCACCAACAAGTACACGTTTTTTCTCAACGCCTCTCCCGCCTGCACGCCGAGCGTCAGCTTCCCCGCCCTGAGCGCAAACCCGAGATAGGCTTTTATCTTACTTTGCTGCGCCAAGGAGCTCCTCCTCGATCCTTTGATAGATCTCGTCGGGCACGAAACAGGAGAAACTCTTGTTGAGAAGTTTTTGCCGTTTGAGCTTTTTGACGCATTCGGGATCTTTGCATAGATATGCGCCCCGTCCTTGGAGCTTGCCCGAAAAGTCCAGCGCGATCGTTCCCTCGGAATTTCTCACGATGCGCAGCATTTCGCGCTTTTCCTTCTCCTGCCTGCATGCGATGCAGGTGCGCATCGGGACTTTTTTCTGCTGCATTTCAGGTTTCGTCCTTTTCCTCTTCCGCGGCGATCTCATTGTCCTGCGCGATCTCCTCTTCCGAGGGCTCGCTCTCTTCGTTGAGTTTCAACTTCGCCGCGGCGGTCTCGCTCTTGACGTCCACCTTCCAGCCCGTGAGCCTTGCGGCAAGGCGGGCGTTTTGACCGTCTCTGCCGATCGCGAGGGAGAGTTTATCGTCGGGCACGACGGCAATGGCGGATTTTTCGGACATCTGCGTGACCGAGACGACGGTCGCGGGCGAGAGGGATTTTGCGATAAATTCGAGCGGGTTTTCGCTCCATAATATGATGTCCACCTTTTCGCCGCCGAGTTCGGAGACGACCGCATTGACCCTTGCGCCCTTGTTGCCGACGCACGCGCCGACGGGGTCGACCTTGCTGTCGGTCGAGGCGATGGCGATCTTGGTGCGGTGCCCGGGCTCTCTTGCGACGGCTTTGATGACGACGATCCCCTGCTTGATCTCGGGGACTTCCTCTTCGAACAGCCGCTTGACGAGCCCGGGCGCGGCGCGGGAGACGAGCACCTGCGCGTTGCGCGACCCGCTCCTCACGCGCTTGACAAAGACCTTGATCCGATCGCCCGTCTCATACCGTTCGCCGGGCACTTGGTCTTGCGGCAAGAGAAGTCCTTCGATCTGCCCCTTGCCGAGCTCGATATAGATATTTTTTTGATCGACCTTGCGGACGAGCCCCGTCATGAGTTCGCCCTCGCGGTCGGAAAATTCCGAGAGCGTGTTGTCGCGCTCGGTCTCGTGGATCTTCTGGGTGATGACCTGTCTTGCGGTCTGAGCGGCGATACGCGAGAAGTCCTTGGGGGTAAATTCCTGCTCCAAGACGTCGCCGATCTTGGCGCTCTTCTTGACGAGCTTTGCCTCTTCCAAGGTGATCTCCCCGTCCTGCGGCTCGTCGCCCTCGACGACGGTATGGGTGAGCAGAAAACGGATGACGCCCTTTTCCGCATCCGTCTCCAAGCGGACGATCCCCGTCTCGCCCTCGTTCTGCTTCTTGTAAGCGGAGGAAAGCGCGTTTTTGAGCGCTTCTAAGAACGCCTCTTCGCTGATTCCCTTCTCCCGTTCCAGATCGGCAAGCGCCGCGAAAAATTCCTTGTTGACCATTTGTATTCTTCTCCCTATTTGAATTAGATGTCGATAAAAAGACAGGCTTTGGCGATCTTCTCGCGCGGGAAGGACTTCTCGCCCTTGTCCGTTTGAAGGGTCGCCGTCTCCCCGTCAAAGGAGAGCAGCTTGCCCGTATGCACTTTTTTTCCGTCCTCGGCGGCATAGAGATGAATCTCCACCGCCTCGCCGAGATGCCTTGCATAGTCCCGCTCGGTCTTGAACGGGCGGTCGAGCCCCGAAGAGGAGCAATTGAGGGTGTACGGCGCGCCGAACGTGGGGTCGAGCTCGTCGAGCGGCGCGTCCACCGCCCGATGAAACTTTTCGCAAAGGTTCATATCCACCCCGCCGTTCGCGTCGATAAAGAGGTCGAGCGCGCACTCCCCCTTTCTCTGCGTCCATTTTGCCTCGACGATCTCCACCCCCACCTCTTCGGCGACGGGCGCAAGATATGAGACGATCTCTTCGATGGGTTTGACTTTCATGCCGTCTCCGTAAAAAATTTGAGAGCGGCTCGCCGCTCTCAATCACACACTTCCGATCAAGTGTCTTTATTATACCATCGCCGCTTGGAAAACGCAAGCGTTTTTGGCAAATTTTTTCGAAATGCTTTTCAAAATTCGGGAAGTCCGCCCTTCATGCGGGCAAGTTCGAGGAAGATCTTCGCCGTGACGAACGCGTCGTCGAACGCCCTGTGATGGCGGAAGGTGAACCCGAACTTGTCGGCGACCGTGTTGAGCTTGTAATTTTTGAGGGACAAGAGCTCCTGCGAAAACGTGAGCGTATCGTACGACTTATGATCGAAGAGATAGCCCTCTTTCTCGCCGTAAAAGCGGACGAACTTCAAGTCGAACTGCACGTTGTGCCCGACGAGGATACAACCGTCGCAGAACTTGAAAAAGTCGGCGATCGCGTCCTTCACGTCGGGCGCGCCGACGAGCATGTCGTCGGTAAGCCCCGTGATGTCTATGATCTCCTTGCTCAGTTTTACGGGACAGGACAAGAGCGTCGAGAACTTCTCGCAAATGACCCCGCCCTCGATCTTGGCTGCGCCGATCTCGATGATTTTGTCCATCGCCGCCGCCGAGGTATTGTTGAGCCCCGTCGTTTCGAGGTCGAACACGACGAACTTTTCCGTCTCGACGGACTTCGGAAGCGGCTTTTCGCCGAACACGTCCGCCTGAGAAGGGTCGCAAAGCGGCTCGGGAAACACGACGCGGTACGCCGCGGGAACGGGACGGGAGGGTCTCCCCTCGGGCGTGAACCCCTTGGGCGGCGAACCGAAGTCCACGCGGCTCACATGAAAGGAATAGCTTTCGCGGAAGAGCTCCATGTCCCCCGTCAGGCACACAAAATCTCCCTGCTTCAATCCCCGCGCCTTTTCGAGATACGCCTTCCGCGGGAAATACACGCCGCCCGCCTGTCCGCTGCCGTCCGAGACGGTGATTCGGAAGTACGGCTTTTCGTTCTTGGTGAGCTTTTCCTCGACAAAGACGATCGCCCCGCAGACCGTGACGCTCTTCATTTCGCCCGCAAGGTCTGCGCAGTAGACGGCGGTCTTGGGCTCAGCGCCGTCGAGCGGCACATAGTCGCAAATGCGGAAGGTGCGGGGCGGATAAGTTTCTTCCGCAGGAGGGATCTCGACGGGCGAAAGCTCCGCCTCTTCCCGCGTCTTGGTTTGAAGCCTCCCCTGCCACGTCCCGCAGACGCTGCGCATAAGCTGGGACGACAACCGCAAGAGCGCGTCGTCGGGAAGCTGCCGCTGCTCCTCTTCGGTCAGAAAGATCTCGAACGTCCCCCCTTCTTCCGTGAGACGGACTTGCACGTCCCCGTCCGACAAAAACGCCGCTTCGGCGGGATATTTTTCGCGGAAGAGCCGCGCGATGAGCTCTCTCATGCCGTCCTCGCTCGGGACGGACTTCTTGATCTCGACCGCCGCCCGACAGCCCGACGGCACAAATCCTTCGGAGACCTTTGCCGCATAAGCAACGTCCTCTGCGGTGTAGGATCGGTCGGTGACGAGGCGGAAGGTCACGAGAAGGTCTCTTTGGCTCAATGAAAGCTCCTTCAAGACCGCGTGCCTCAGCCCGATCGATTTTCGTATTTCCTTTAAGTATGCTTCGCTTCTCATGGTATGTTGGGTCTAAGTTTTCAAGAGCTGTTCGAGCCGTTCGAAAAAGGCGGCTTCTGCTTGGTCTTTGGGAACTTTTTGAAGGATCTCGCCCTTGGCAAAGAGCAGGCAATCTCCGTCGCCGCCCGCAATGCCGAGGTCCGCGTCCCGCGCTTCGCCCGGACCGTTGACGACACAGCCCATCACGGCGACTTTGAGGGGCTTTTTTACCCCCGCAACGCGCGCTTCGACCTTTTTGGCAAGCGTCATGCAGTCATAGCGGCATCTGCCGCAGGTGGGACAGGAGACGACCTCGACGAAATCCCGCTCCAATCGGCAGGCGCGAAGGATGTGGTGCGCCGCGAGGACTTCCTTGACGGGGTCGGCGGTCAGAGAGACGCGGATGGTGTCGCCGATCCCGTCCAAAAGAAGTGCGCCGATGCCGACCGCACTCTTGACAAGTCCCGTTTCCTCGCCGCCCGCTTCGGTCACGCCGAGGTGCAACGGATATTGCGTGCGCTGCGAAAGCAGACGGTACGCTTTGACCGTGAGGGGCACGTCGGAGGCCTTTACCGAAATGACGATGTCGCTTACGCCGTGCTTTTCAAGGAGTTCGACGTTCGAAAGGGCGCTTAAAACGAGAGCGTCCGCGCTTCTTCCGTAGGTTTTGAGAAAATGGGGTTCGATACTGCCCGTGTTTGCCCCGACGCGGACGGGGATGTTGTGCGCTTTGAGGCAGTCCGAGACATAGGCGATCTCGCGTTCGCCCCCGATGTTGCCGGGGTTAATGCGGAGCTTATCCGCCCCGCTTTCGACGGCAAGGACGGCGAGTTTTGCCGAGAAATGCACGTCGGCGACGATCGGGCAAGAGACGCGCGTTTTGAGCTTTGCAATGGCGCGCGCGTCGGCTTCGTCGAGCACGGAGACGCGGACGATGTCACAGCCCGCATTTTGCAGCGCGATGATTTGGGCGACGCATTTTTCCACGTCGCCCGTCTTTTCCGTCGTCATGCTCTGCACGGCGACGGGACTGCCGCCGCCGAGCGGGATCTTGCCGATGAAAACCCGCTTTGTCATTGTTTTTCCTTGTTCTCCATCATGCGTTGAAGCTCTTGCAGGAAGGAATTGATATCCTTGAAGGAGCGATAGACGGACGCATAACGGACATAGGCGACCTCGTCGAGTTCCTTCAAGCCCTCCATGACCATTTCGCCGATCTCCTTGGAGCTGATCTCCTGCACGGTGGAGTCGTTGATACGTTTTGTGATGTCGTCGACGAGCTCTTCGATTTTTTCGATGGGGACGGGACGCTTTTCGCACGCCTTGATGATGCCGTTTTTGATCTTTGCGGGGTCAAACGCCTGACGGTTTCCGTTCGCCTTGACGACGAGAATGGGCGCGACTTCGATGGTCTCGTAAGTTGTGAAACGTTTTCCGCAGCCGAGGCATTCTCTTCTTCTGCGGATGGTCTTATCGTCGTCCGCGGAGCGGGAGTCGATGACCTTGCTCTCGGTGCAATTGCAATATAAACAGCGCATAATTTTCCTCTTTCCGCTTTTTTTCGATTATATCACTTTTTCTCGGTTTTGTAAAGGATTTTGCCCATTTTCGCAAAGGCCCGCACTCTCTTTCAAGCGCGCCGCCTTTTTCATCGTGAATCCCCTGCCATGCACTTCGGAGATGACACTCACCATCAGAAACGCCTCGGGGTCGATCGCCTGGACCTCCTTTTTGAGCCGCACCAGCTCCCGCCTTCTCACAACGGTGAGGATCATGCGGCAATCCTCCTGCAAAAATCCCGTCTCGCCGTACAGAACGGTCACTCCGCGGTCGAGCTGTTTCGTGATCATCTCCCGAATCTTTTCGTACTCCTTGGAGACGATCTTGACCTGCATTTGCTTCACGCCGACAGGCAACAGCGCTTCAAGCACCAAGGAAGTCAGGATCGCAATGACGACCCCCCAAAGGATATCGTTTACGCTCGCGCCCGCAAAAAAATTCAAAAGGATGATGCAAAAGTCGATTGCCCAAAGCGAGCCCGAAACGGAGACGCCGAAATATTTGTTGAGAATGAGCGGCGGGATATCCGTGCCGCCCGTGCTCGCGCCGATCCTCATCACGAGCGCCGTACCCAGCCCGTACAGTCCTGCGCCGCAAATCACGGCAAGAACGGAAGTGCCGTTCGGCTCTGCCCCCATAGGAAGATTGGCGTTTGCTGCCAGATATGCGTCATTTGCCAGCTTAAAAAGGCTCATGAACGCGGGATATAGCAACGTGCCCGCGAGGGTCGCAAGGGCGAACTTCCTGCCCAAAAATGCCGTCCCGAGAAAAAAGAGCACAAGATTTGCGGCATAGACCGTGAGATTGACGATCCAGCTACGCAATACTTCATTCTCCGCAGTCAGAGGGATGAGATTGCGCACAAAGATCCCAAGCCCCGTCACGCCGCCCATAACAAAGCCGTTTGGATCGAGAAAAAAGACCGCGCCAGCAGCAGTGATCGCGTTCCCAAGCAAAACGAAGCCAGCGTATTCCGCAAACCGCAAGATTTTTTCTTTGTTTCCGCTCCGTTTCATAGACATCCCCCCCTTTCTTTTTCTCCAATTATAGCAATCTTTCTTAACTTTGTAAAGGATTTTGTCCGAAAAAAGAAACAGGGCGCACCTGCGCCCAATATCCCTTTTGGAACAAACCCCCTCAGTCTCGCTTCGCTCGACAGCTCCCCCTCAAAGGGGGCGCCAAGGGGAAATCTTGCTGTCCCCTATGAGGGGAAAGCAAGTCAAAAAAAATCAAAGCGATGCGCCGCTTATGGAAAGAGCGTCAGTCGACCCCAACTTCCTCTAAATCTTCGAGCACTTCCGCCTCCTTGGGCAACGCAATTCCCTCGCTCGAAAATCCCCTGCCGCGCACTTCGGAAACGGTGCTGATCGTCATGAACGCCTCGGGGTCGATGCGCTGGACCTCTTCTTTGAGCTTGACGAGCTCGCGGTTGGAGACGATCGTCAAGATCACAAAGCACTTCTCCTTCAAATAGCCCGTCTGACCGTTCAAGACGGTCACGCCGCGCTTCAACTCATTCAAGATCATCTCGCGGATCTCGCGATATTTTTTGGAGACGATCTTGACCTGCGTCTTTTTCATGCCGATCGGGGAGACGATATCGATCATGATCGAGGCAATGATGGCGATGAGCACGCCGCAGAGCACGTTTTCGAGCGATTTTTTGACGATCTGCAAGACGATGATCCCGATGTCGATGAGCCACATGGTCACCGAGACGGGTGCGCCGAAGTATTTTTTGAAGATGAGGGGTGGAATATCCGTGCCGCCCGTGCTTGCGCCCACGCGGACGACGAGCCCGATCCCGAGCCCGAAGAGCATGCCGCCGAACACGACGCACATAAACCCGCCCCCGCCGATCGTCATGCCGCCGTTGGCATTCATATAGGCGGAATTGAGCACGGTGAAGAGGCTCAAAAAGGTAGGATACATGAGCGTGCCGAGCAGTGTCGCCGCGGCAAAGCGTTTGCCGAGCATAAACGCGCCCAAGACAAAAAGCGAGATATTGGCGATATAGACGGTGACCGAGACCGCCCATTCTTTTTGGGTGAGGTCGCGGACGAAGCTGCCGAGCCCCGTCGTGCCGCCGACGGCGAAGTTATTGGGGATGATGAAGAACGCCGAACCCGCCGCCGTGATCGCGTTGCCGATCAAGACGATCGCGACATAGCGCAGGAATTTGAGAACCTCATGTTTTGTCGGTTTTTTAAGGGTAAGTTTCATAAGTTTTTTGCCTTCTTTTTTCGGGAAAAGATCGAAAAATAACGTCTTTCCCGAATCGCGAACGACATTATAGCACTTCCCTTTTTGTTTTGCAATCGATTTTCGATGAGTTTTTCATCGTGAAAAAAATTTTTTTCAGTTTTCACCCGCCCTTTTCGAAACGCAAAATGCGCAGTAAATCCAACTCTTAAAGAATCGGCTCTCCGAACGCCTCCAAGAGCCGAAGCAGCGCTTCCCGCTGTCCGTCGTTCAGCTTTCTGATCGCCCGCAAAAGCCGTCTGTCGCCGACCTCGGGCGGAACTGCCGCCCGCTCCCGCCCCAGCAGTTCGTCCACACTGACCCCGAACAGCTCGGCGAGCTTGACCAAATTCTCACAGTCGGGCTCGCTCGTCCCGTTCTCCCAATTGCTCACGTTCCGCTGCACGTTGTCTATTTTCTCCGCCACTTCCTTCTGCGTCAATTGCAGCTCCTCCCGCAATTCCTTGATCCTCACTTCCATTTTTCGTCCCCCCTTTCTTATCATAGGTAAATTTTAGAAAAAAATTTTCTAAAATGGCTTGACATAGCATTTATATTTCTATATAATAGGTTCATAGTAGAAATAAAATTACTAAGGAGAAAAATGCCATGGAGCATACGAAAACCCTCGGGACGGAGAAGCTGTTGAGTCTTTATCGGCGGTATTTGCTGATCGCGCAAATGTCGGAGAAGTATTCGGACGACAAGCAAGTGCTGCGCGCGATGGGAAAGGTCGCGAAGAAGGAATACAAGGGATTAAAGGGGACGATCTATCCGCTCGACATCAAGGACTTGAACGCGGTCATGCTCGCGATCTCGCAGCTGAAAGACTTGATCGCATCCCTGATCAAGGCGTCCGAGGTGGAAAATTTCCAAGTTGCCGCGACGGGGTTGCGCAATTATATCGAAGATCTCGGCAAGACCGTCGAAGAGCTCGAAAAGATCTGCGAAGAGGCTTCCTCGCCCATCGACAAGCTCAATTCCGCGGTGGGACAGGCAAAAGAGATGATCGGAAAGGGCAAAGAACTGCTTGAAAAAGGGGTCGAGGGAATAAAAAAAACGGTCACCGACCTGCGCTCAAAATAGGAGTCGTCTACTCTGGCGGAACGAGCAAGGGGGCGTACCAGATCGGATTTACCAAAGCGCTCTTGAAATTCGTCGACCGCAGCGAGATCAAAGCGGTCGCGGGCGCGTCCATGGGCACGATGCTCGCCTACGCGCTTTCCTGCGACAAACTCGATCTCTTGGAAGCGCTGTACTTGAACGTGGACATCCCCAAAAAGGCGGAGCTCATCCATGAAGTCTTTTTTCGGGGCATATTGGAAAAGACGCTCGGGGAATTTGTCGCCGTCGAGGACAATTTGGAGATCCCCTTGGTCTTTCCGATCTGCTTTCTTCCGATCTATTCCGTCAAATACTTCTGGCTGGCGAACAATTTCAATCCCCATTGGAAGAAGTATTTGCAGGCGGCGATGAATTTGCCGACGCTTCGGCTCATTCCGAGCTTTCTCGAACATCGGCTTGCGATCGACGGCGGCGCAGCAGACAACGTCCCGATCTTTCCCCTCTTGAAGCTCGACGAAAAGCTGCTCGGGAAAGGCGGGTTCGATCTCATCATCGTCCTGCATTTCGACGCGCGCTACGATTATCGGAAGGAATTTCAGACCGACGTGCCCGTCTTGGAATTGGACCTCGGGATCTGCAACGACTTCAAGAAAAACCACTACGATTTTTCGACGGGCTATGTCACGGAAATGATCGAAAAAGCCGAAAGTTACGGAACAAAGATCTGCGGAGAGATCTTTTCGGGAAACTGCACAAGAGAGGAACTGCAAAATGCGATAGATAAGATTTTTTTACGGGAACACGCCTTGCGACAAAAGAATTTTTCCGCGGATCATTTGGTCGGGATCTTAAATGCGCTCGGAAGATTTTTCCGTGCCGATTCCAACTGCAATAAAATTTTATTTTGATTACCATAAAGGAGATCACATCTATGGAAACTGTAACCCCCGTCCGCTTGGAAGAACGCAACATCTTCTTGGCGTATCTTTTTTCGATCCTCACCTGTGGGATCTACATGATCTATTGGTTTGTATGCCTCACCAATGATACCAACAAGCTCTCGAAATTCAAGACCGCAAGCGGCGGCTTGGCGTTCTTGTTTAACATCTTGTCCTTCGGCATCTACTCCCTCTATTGGAGCTATATGCTCGGGAAAAAGATCGGCGACATCGAGAAAGACGAATCCGGCGGCGTTCTCTATCTCGTCTTGTCCATCTTCGGGCTCGGCATTGTCGTCTATGGGCTCGCGCAGTCCTCGCTCAACCGCATTGCAAAGGAGAGCGGAGCTGCATACTAACTTGTTTATCCGCAGTGAAACCAAGAAATATCCCCGCGTTCTATGCGGGGATATTTCTTGATGCCATCAATTCTATTTTTTTATTCTTACTTCATGAAGGCGAGGAACGCCCGATAGTTGCTGTAAAGATCCGCTTTCGAGATGAGCTCGAACGGCGAGTGCATCGCGATAACGGGAACGCCCAAGTCCACCGTGTCGATATTCAGATTCGCAAGGAATTTCGCGACCGTTCCGCCGCCGCCGAAGTCCACTTTCCCGAGCTCCGCCGTCTGCCATACGACGCCGCATTCCGCAAACGCCTTCCGCACTTCTCCGACAAACTCCGCCGAAGCGTCGCTGCTCCCGCTCTTGCCGCGCGAACCCGTATACTTGCAAAGCGCCGTCCCGCACGAGATAAACGAAGAGTTGAGCTTCTCAAACGCATTCGCAAAGTTCGGGTCGTATGCCGCCGTCACATCCGACGAAAGGCACTTGCTCGCCGCTCTCACCTTGCGGAAGTTCGCACCCAGCGCGATCGCGATCTCTTCCATCAAGTCCTCATACACCTTGCACTGCATACCCGTCGTGCCTTCGCTGCCGATCTCTTCCTTATCGACGAGCATCGCAAGCACGGTATGTTCGCTCTCATTGTTCAAGACCGCCGTATATGCGGGATATGCGCAAACCCTGTCGTCATGCCCGTAAGCGCCGATGAACGCCCTGTCGAACCCGACGTCGCGCGCCTTGAACGCGGGCACTGCGGAAAGTTCCGCCGAGAGGAAATCCTCTTCTTCCATTCCGAATTTCTCGTGAAGAATGTTCAAAACGGTGAGTTTGATCTTCTCCTTGACCTCTTTGTCCTCATAGGGAAGCCCGCCGATGAGCACGTTGAGCTGTTCGCCGTCGATGATCTTGGAGGCAGGTCCGCCCATTTGCTCCGCGCCGAGGTGCGGCAAAAGATCGTTGATATAGAATACGGGATCGCAGTCCTCTTCGCCGACGGTGATCTCGATCTTCTTTCCGTCCTTCAAGATTACTGCGCCGTGCAAGGCAAGCGGGATCGCCGTCCATTGATATTTCTTGATACCGCCGTAGTAATGGGTCTTTAAGAAGCACATGCCGCTGTCCTCATAGACGGGAACTTGCTTGATGTCGATGCGCGGTGCGTCGATATGCGATGCGATGATACGGAATCCGTCCTCTTCGATGTTCTTGCTGCCGATACGGAACACGACCACGCTCTTCCCGCGGTTGACGAAATACTTCTTGTCGCCCTTTTTGAGCTTATCGCCGAAATGATATTCGGTGAATCCCTTTTCCTGTGCCTCTTTCACGGCATAAGCGCAAGCCTCGCGCTCGGTCTTGCCGCCGTCGAGGAACTTCATGTACCCCTCGGCATAGTCGAACATCGCCTTGCGCTCTTCCTTGCTTGCGGTCTCGAAATAATTCTTTCTCTGATAGGAGAGACTTTCCTGTAACTTTTGTCCCTCGGTTTTCTTTGCTTCCGACATATGATCCTCCTGCTTTTTCTTTTATAATACCCATATTATATCACTGCCCAAACATTTTTGCAAGCCTTTCACCTATAATTTTTCTCTTCCCCGCGAAAAGGCGCGCCGAAGCATACGCTTCGGCGCGCCGTGATCGATTGTGTTACGCTTATTTTATACAAGCTCGATGATCGCCCTCTCGGCTGCGTCGCCGCGGCGCTCGCCCAAAAGGTAAATGCGCGTGTAGCCGCCGCCCTGTCCGAGCTCCTCTTTGCGCTGCGCATACTTCGGCGCGATCTCGTTGAAGAGCTTCTCGACCAGCGGATGACGGATCTTCGCCGTGCGCTTTTTATAGTCCTTCTTGCTCTCCGTAAATTCCTTGATCTCTTGAAGATCGTAGGTCTTTGCCATGATCGCACGGCGCGCCGCAAGCTTCTTCGGACCGTCTTTGACCGACGTCGTCTTGACGTCCTTGCCCTTCTTGTCCTTGATCACGACGTCATACTCCACGACGTCGTCATAGCTGTTGACCGCTTTCGTGATGAGTTTCTCCACATACGATCTCAATTCCTTTGCGCGTGCCGCGGTCGTCTCGATCTTCCCGTACCAAAGCAGCTGAGAAGCCTGACCTCTCAAAAGCGCGATTCTTTGTTTCGTCGTTTTGCCCAATTTGCCTGGCATATCTTAATCCTCCTTTTTTTCAAGGGAAAGCCCGAATGCTTCCAGCTTTTGAATGACTTCGTCGAGCGATTTCTTGCCAAGGTTGCGCACCTTTAACATCTCGTCCTCCGTCTTGCTGATCAGGTCTTCCACGGTATGAATGTTCGCTCTCTTCAAGCAGTTGTACGAACGCACGGAAAAATCCATGTCCTCGATCTTCATGGAGAGAATTTGCTGCTGTTTGTCGTCGTCGGTCTTGACGAGAATGTCCATGTCCTTGATCGTATCCGAAAGATTCACGAACAGGTTGATGTGATCCTGCATGATCTTTGCCGCAAGGGAGACAATCTCCTTGCCCGAAAACGTGCCGTCCGTCCAAACTTCGATCGTGAGCCTGTCATAATCGATGTTCTGCCCGACACGCGCGGGCTCTACGTTGTAATTGACCTTCTGCACAGGCGTGTAGATGGAATCGATCGGAATATAATCGATGATCGGCTGTTTGTTGTCCTTCGCGGGATGATACCCTCTTCCGCGTCCGATCGTGATCTCCATATCGATCTTTCCGCCCGCATCGATCGTGCAGATGTATTGGTCGGAATTGACGATCTCCACCTCGGCGTCCTGCGCAATGTCCTTTGCCGTGATGACGGCAGGTCCTTCTTTGTAAAGGCGCAGTGTTTTGGTGTAATCTTTATCGGTGATCTTCGTCTTGATCGCGAGCAATTTCAGGTTGAGAATGATCTCCGTCACGTCCTCTTTGACGCCGGGGATGGCGGAAAACTCATGTTTGACCGTTCCATCCATAAACCTGATCCCCTGCGCCGCAGCGCCGGGCAATGCCGACAACAAGATTCTTCTAAGACAGTTGCCTATCGTAAGACCGAAGCCCTTTTCGAGCGGTTCCACGACGATCCTCGCATACGATTTCTCTTCGTTTTCCGTTACCTCGATTTTGGGCATATCCATTTCGATCATAATGTTACCTCCTTGAATTTTGATTACTTGGAGTACAATTCGACAATCATATGCTCTGCAATCTGGATGTCAACGTCCTCACGGGTCGGAAGCGCAAGCACCTTGCCTTCAAGTTTCTCGGGATCGAATTCCAGCCACTTGGGCATATTCGCAACCTTCATCGTCTTGATCTGTTCGAAAAATTTGTTGTTCTTGCGGTTTTCCTTGACCGCGATCACATCTCCCGCTCTTACGATGTACGAGGGAACGTTGACCGTTCTGCCGTTGACCATAAAGTGGGAATGGTTGACGAGCTGTCTCGCCTGGGTTCTCGATGCGCCGACCCCCATGCGGTAGACGACGTTGTCGAGTCTGCGTTCCAAAAGCGAGAGCATGTTCTCGCCCGTGACGCCCTTCATGCGGTCCGCCATTTCATAATAGTGACGGAACTGTCCCTCTTGCACGCCGTAGATCCGCTTGGTCTTTTGCTTTTCGCGGAGCTGCAATCCGTACTCCGAGACCTTCTTTCTGCCTGCGCCGTGCTGTCCGGGGGGCGTGGGACGTTTACTTACGGGGCACTTCTCCATATAGCATTTTTCGCCCTTCAAAAAGAGCTTGCCGCCCTCTCTTCTGCAAAGTTTGCATTTTGCGTCTCTGTAAACTGCCATTTTTTCCTCCTATTAAACTCTTCTGCGCTTGGGCGGTCTGCACCCGTTGTGAGGAACGGGCGAGACGTCCGAGATCAACGTGACTTGAAGCTCGCAATTTGCAAGCGCTCTGATCGCCGATTCTCTGCCCGCGCCGGGTCCTTTGACATAGACCTCGACCGCGCGAAGCCCGTGCTCCTTTGCAGCCTTCGCGGCTGTTTCGGTCGCCATTTGCGCCGCAAAGGGCGTGCCCTTTCTCGATCCCTTGAACCCGAGCGACCCTGCGCTCGACCACGAGATCGCATTCCCGCTCATATCGGTAAACGTCACAAGCGTGTTGTTGAACGTGGACTGAATATGGACTTGTCCTTTGTCGATCTTTTTGATCTCCTTGCGCTTGCCGCGCGAGACGACCTTTCTCTTATCCGCTGCCATTCCGAGTCCTCCTTACTTCTTCTTATTCGCGACCGTACGGCGCGGACCTTTGCGCGTTCTCGCGTTGCGCTTGGTGCTCTGCCCGCGGACGGGAAGCCCCTTTCTGTGCCGCACACCGCGGTAACACCCGATCTCCATCAGGCGTTTGATGTTCAAACTGACTTGTCCTCTGAGTTCTCCTTCCACCACATAATGATGGTCGATGTACTCTCTGAGTTTGGATACGTCGTTCTCGTCGAGATCTTTGACGCGGACGTTGGGATCGATGCCCGTTTCCGCGAGGATCTTCTTGGACGTGGAAAGCCCGATCCCGTAAATATAGGTGAGCCCGATCTCGACCCGTTTTTCTCTGGGCAGATCGACGCCTGCAATACGTGCCATTTGTAACCTCCGATTTTTGGCAAAATTTTTATATCTTCACAGCCCGCAGACAAAAACAGTGGAAAATATTTTTCTCTGCGTTCCCCTTATTTTCGCAATTTTAAGCGCAAAGCAAGCCGATTCCGCACAGACTCTGTGCGAAAATCAGCCGTTTTGTGCATATTTGCGCCGTGTCGTTTGACACAGTACCATTCATTTTAACACTTTCCGAAAAACTTGTCAACGCTTTTTAGCCTTGTCTTTGCTTATGGCTCTTGTTTTTCGAGCAAATTACCATGACTTTTCCGTTTCTTTTGATGACCTTGCACTTATCGCACATCGGTTTGACGGAAGGACGAACTTTCATTTCGATTCATCTCCTTATTTTCTTTCTCTTTTCGGCGGAGCTTTTCCGCTCCAAAACGGCGTTAGCTCTTCGAACGCCAGGTGATACGTCCTTTTGTAAGATCGTAGGGACTCATTTCGAGCTTGACCGCGTCGCCCTCGATAATGCGGATATAGTTCATACGAAGTTTTCCCGAGATGTACGCCGTGATCACATAGCCGTTGGACAGCCTGACCTTGAACGTAGCATTCGGGAGCGCTTCGATCACCCTGCCCTCTGCCTCTATGACGTCGTCTTTCGACATAATTCCTCCGATTTCTCCTTTTTGCTCAAAGCGTCAAGATCTCCGCGCCGCCCTCCAAGACGACGACGGTATTCTCGTAATGCGCCGCACGCTTTTTGTCCTGTGTGACCGCGGTCCAGCCGTCGTCCAGGATCTTGACCTTCCAGCCGCCCGCCGCGATCATCGGTTCGATGCAGATCACCGTCCCCGCTTTGAGCCTGACGCCCGTGCCCCGCTTTCCGCAGTTTGCGACCGTGGGGTCTTCGTGCATCTCCCGTCCGATCCCGTGCCCCGTATAGGAGCGGATCACCGAAAAACCGTTCGCTTCGGCATGCTGCTGCACATAGTAGCCGATGTCGCCGAGCGGCGTCCCCGCGCGCAAGTGCTCGAACGCCTTGAAAAAGCATTCCTCCGTGACGCGCACGAGCTTGTCGCTCTCTTCATCGACCTTCCCGATGCGGAACGTCCTCGCGCCGTCGCCGTGATACCCGTTCTTATAGGCGCACAAATCGACGCTGACGATGTCCCCCTCTTTTATGACCCTTTGATCGGGGATGCCGTGGACCACGACCTCGTTCACCGACACGCACGCCGAGGCGGGATAACCGCAATAGCCGAGGCAGCTCGGCTCTGCGCCGCTCGCTTTGATGAAGTCATAGACGAGTTTGTCGACTTCTTCCGTCGTCATGCCCGCGCAAATGCGTTCGCCCACGAACTTCAAGCATTCGCCGACGATCCTGCACGGTTCGCGCATGAGATCGATCTCCGCTTCGCTCTTTTGAAAAATCATTTCTTGAACTTCCCGTCGAGCGCGTTCGCGATCTCTTCAAACAGCGCTTGGGGCGGCTCTTTCGTGCTTCGGAAGGTCATCAAGATTCCCTTCTTCTTGCCGTAGTATTCGGTGAGCGGAGCTGTCTGCTCCTCATACACTTTGAGCCGCGCCTCGACCGTTTCGGGATTGTCGTCCTTGCGCCGAGTGAGATTTCCGCCGCACTTTTCGCACGTCTCCTTCCCTTGGAGCAGGGAGACATGATAGTTCGCGCCGCATTTTTCGCACACCCGCCGTCCGAGCATGCGCTCCATGAGCAGATCCTTGTCGATCTCGATGTTGATGACGACGTCGATATGTCCGAACACGTTGAGCCGTTCCGCTTGGAACAGGTTGCGGGGGAAGCCGTCGAGGATAAAGCCGTTCTTGCAGTCCTTCCAGCGCAGTCTGTCCTTGACAATGGCGCACGTCACCTCGTCGGGGACGAGCTCGCCTCTGTCGATGTAAGATTTTGCAAGCAAACCGATCTCCGTCTCTTTTTTGATGTTCTCGCGGAAGATGTCCCCCGTCGAGATATGGACGAGACCGTACCGTTCGCTGATTTTTTCCGCCTGCGTGCCCTTGCCTGCGCCGGGCGCGCCGAGCAATACGATATTCATTGATTCCCTCCTTGTCGGAACATTTTGATTCCGCGCCCCGCCCGTTGTGCGGGGCGCGGGGAAAACTTTATTTCAGGAATCCTTTGTAATTCTTCATCATGATCTGCGATTGCAGCTGCTGATCAAATTCGAGCGCGACCGACACGACGATCAAAAGCCCCGTCGTCGAGAACGCATTGAGCAGGGAAGAATCCTTTGTCGCGATGCTGAAAATGAGCGAAGGAATGAACGCGACGAGCGCGAGGAAAATCGCTCCGAACAGCGTGATGCGGTTGTGAATCCTTTTGAGATACTGCGCCGTGGGCTTGCCGGGACGGATGCCCTGGATGAACCCGCCGTTCTGCTGGATGGTCTTGCTCACATCCTCGGGATTAAATTCGATCTGTGCATAGAAGAACGCAAAGACGAAGATGAGCACGACGAGCACCAAGACATATGCCCAAGTGCCGCTCGCGAAGTGTTCGCTCCACCATCTGAGCGCGCCCTCCCATGCGGGAACGAGGCTCATGATCATGGACGGGAACGAGATGATCGCAAACGCAAAGATGAGAGGCATGACCCCGCTGCCCGTGATCTTCATGGGGATCACGGTGCTCTGTCCGCCGTACATCTTCGTGCCGCGCACCTGCTTCGCGTATTGGACGTGGATCTTTCTCTCCGCAAGGTCGACATAGACGATGCAGAAGAACACGATGACCGCAAGCGCGAGGAATCCGAGCACTTCGAAGAGCGGTCCGAGATTGTTCGCGGTGACCGCCGAAAGGTTCTCGATGATGCTCATGCCCGCCGTCGAAATGATACCGATGAAGATGATGAGTGAAATTCCGTTGCCCACGCCGTAGTCGGTGATCCGCTCGCCGAGCCACATGACGAGCATTGCCCCGCCCGTGTAGATGACCGTCATATAGATGATGGCGAGCCATCTCTGGTTATAGAACAGGGACGCACGGATCGTTTCGCTCGAAGAGAAGTCGGAATTGAATCCGCCCGCAAGGTTGACGATGATGCCGATCGACTGCACGATCGCGAGCAAGATCGTCACAAACCTTGTGATGTTCGTGATCTTTTTTCTGCCCTCTTCTCCCTCTTTGGAAAGCCTTTCGAGATAGGGAATGCCGACCGTCAAGAGCTGTACGATAATGGACGCATTGATGTACGGTCCGATCCCGAGCGCGAAGAGCGTTCCGCTTTCGAGCGCACCGCCCGTAACGCTGCTCATCAAAGCCAAAAAGTCGTTGCTGGTAACGGAGCTTGCAAACGCCGTACTCGTGATCCCGGGGACGGGAATATAGCACCCGACGCGGAATACGAGAAGGAGCAGCAACGTGATGATGATCTTCTTTCGGATATCCTTATTCCGAAAGGCATTTTTCAACGTTTCTATCATTTTTAACTCCTTTTACTGGGTGGATACAAACCGCTTGACTGAAACGCGCGACGACGCAAGAGCATGCGGCTGCGCAGCCATGCGGTCATTCGGCGGCTTCCGCCGTGCCGCCTGCCTTCTCGATCGCCGCTTTCGCGTTCTCCGAGAATTTCTTCGCCTTCACGGTGAGCGCAACGCCGAGCTCGCCCTTGCCGAGCACTTTCAGACCCGCATTGTTCTTGACGTCCTTTGCAAGTCTGTTTTCCATGACGTAGTCAAGATCGACCACCGTGCCCGCGGGGATGCCTTCAAGCTGGGAAAGGTTGACGATCACATACTCCTTTCTCCACTTGTTGTTGAACCCGCGCTTGGGAAGGCGTCTTGCGAGCGTCATCTGTCCGCCTTCGAAGCCGGGACGAACGCCCCCGCCCGAACGCGCCCATTGACCCTTGTGCCCCTTGCCCGACGTCTTGCCGAGCCCTGAGCCGATCCCGCGTCCCAATCGCTTTTCGGTTGTTCTTGCTCCCTCTGCGGGAGATAAAGTATCGATTCTCATTGCTGTCTCCTTATACGTTCTCGACCTTGATGAGGTGCGCCACTTTCTTCAACTTTCCTTGAAGCACGGGGCTGTCCTCGAAGGTCCTTTCGGAACGGATCTTGGTAAGTCCGAGCGACTGCACGGTCGCCTTGACCGCCTTTACTTCCCCGATCGTACTCTTTACAAGCGTTACTTTGACCATAACTCCCTCCTTAACCTACGATCTCTTCCACGGTCTTGCCGCGCAGCAGCGCGACTTCTTCCGCCGTTCTGAGGGAAGCAAGCCCTTCCACCGTTGCCTTGACGCAGTTGATGGGATTTTGCGTGCCGTGGGACTTGGTACGGATGTTCTTGATCCCCGCCGCTTCCATGACCGCACGCACGGGACCGCCCGCAATGACGCCCGTACCTTCGGAAGCGGGCATCATGAGCACCGCCCCGCGCCCGAACTTGCCGAGCACTTCGTGCGGGATCGTCGTATCCACGATTGCAACGCGGACGAGATTCTTCTTCGCCGCCTGCGTCGCCTTTTCGATCGCCTCGGGCACTTCCTTTGCCTTGCCCTGTCCGTAGCCGACCTTGCCTTGTCCGTCGCCGACCACAACGAGCGCAGCAAACCGCATGTTCCTGCCGCCCTTGACCGTCTTACTGACGCGGTTGACCCCGATCAGCTTTTTGATGAAGCCGTCGTCCTGTTCCTGTTTTCTTTGAGGTCTGTTTTCTCTTGCCATGATGTCTCTCCTAATCAGAATTTCAGTCCTGCTTCGCGCGCGCCGTCCGCGACCGCCTTCACGCGTCCCGTGTAGAGGTATCCCCCGCGGTCGAACACGACCGTTTCGATCCCCTTATCCTTTGCGCGTGCGCCTGCCGTTTCTCCGACGATCTTGGCTGCTTCCGTCTTGCTCTTGCCCGCGATCTGCTCTTTCACCGACTTTTCGAGCGTCGACGCCGATACCAGCGTCACACCCTTCACGTCGTCGATGATCTGGACATAAATGTGATTCAGACTTCTGTATACGTTCAGACGAGGCGTCTGCTCCGTTCCCGAAACATGCTTCCGAACACGGGCATGACGACGCTGTCTGACCGAATTTTTATCGATTTTCGTTATCATGATCTACGCTCCTTTACTTCTTGCCCTTGCCCGAAGTCTTGCCTTCCTTATGCTCGACATGCTCGTCCTTATAACGGATGCCGTAGCCGTGATAGGGTTCAGGTACACGGATGGAACGGATGTCCGCCGCGACCTGTCCGACGAGTTCCTTGTCGATCCCGCTGACCGTGATCTCGGTCGGCGAGGGAACATCGAGCTTGATCCCCTCGGGTTCTGTAAATTCGACGGGATGAGAAAATCCGACGTTCATGACAAGTTTATTGCCTTGTTTTGCGACTTTCCAACCGACGCCCTTCACTTCGAGCGACTTGGAAAAGCCCTCGGACACGCCCTTGACCATGCCCGCAACGAGCGCGCGGTAGAGTCCGTGATATGCGCCCGCCTCTTTTTCCTGACTGTTGGTCGTCAGCGTGATGCGGCTGTCCTCGACCTTGACTTCGACGCCGCCGCCGATCTTGCGTTTGAGTTCCCCTTTCGGACCTTTGACCGTGACGACGTTGTCCTCGCAAGTGAGGTTCACGCCCGCGGGGACTGCGATGCTCATTTTACCGATTCTCGACATATTTCCCCTCCTTACCAGACATAGCAGAGCACTTCGCCGCCGACATTGCTGCGTTTTGCCTGCTTATCCGTCATGATCCCTTGGTTCGTGGATACGATGGCAATGCCGAATCCGCCCATGACCTTGGGCATTTTCTCCGCATTGCTGTACGTTCTCAGTCCGGGCTTGGAAACCCTTTTGAGCCCGCCGATCACGGGACGCCCGTCCGCATATTTCAGCGTGATGACAAGCTGTCCGTTGTATCCGTCCTCGACCTTTTCGACGTTTGTGATATATCCTTCTTCGAGAAGGATGCGTGCGATCTCGCTCTTCATTTTGGAGGCGGGGATCTCGACCGTCTCCTTCTTTACCGTGAGCGCGTTTCTGATTCTTGTGAGCATATCTGCAATCGGATCTGTCATTGTGATACCTCCTTACCAGCTCGATTTCTTCACGCCGGGGATCTGTCCCTTATAGGCGAGATTGCGGAAGCAGATACGGCACACGCCGTACTTCCTCAAAACCGCATGAGGTCTTCCGCAGATCGAGCAGCGGGTGTATGCTCTCGTGGAAAACTTGGGTTTTCTCTGTTGTTTATTGATCATTGACTTTTTTGCCATGTTATCTTCCTCACTTCTTGAAGGGCATTCCGAGCGCTCTCAAAAGCTCTCTTGCTTCCTCGTCCGTCTGCGCCGTCGTGACGATGCACACGTCCATGCCTCTGATCTTCTCCACCTGATCGTATGTGATCTCGGGGAAGATGAGCTGTTCTTTCAGTCCCACAGCGTAATTGCCCCGTCCGTCGAACGCGGTCGCGGACACGCCGCGGAAGTCGCGCACGCGCGGGAGCGCGATCGACACGAACTTATCGAAAAAGTCGTACATCCTGCTGCCGCGCAAGGTGACTTTGAGCCCGATGTTCATGCCCTCTCTCACCTTGAAGTTCGCGACCGACTTCGTCGCCTTGCAGTACACGGGCTTCTGTCCCGCAATGAGCGTCAGCTCTTTTTCGATGATCTGCATGGACTTTTGGTTGTCCTTGATGTCGCCGAGTCCCGTGTTGATGACGATCTTTTCGAGTCTCGGGACTTGCATGACCGTCTTATACCCGAATTTCTCCATGAGATAGGGCACGATCTCTTCGCGGTAGCGCACGAGAATTCTGCTCGGTTCGCGTTTTGCCTGTTCCGCGGGTTTTTTCTCGCCCTTTTCCGCGGTCTTGCCCTTTTGGGGCTTTTCCGCTTCCTTCTTTTTCTCCATCTTTACTCCTTTCCCGTCGGTCCTTTATTTCGCCCGTAACGGCGGACGTTCACTCGGCGGGATTCTCCTTTTCTTCGCTCTTTTGGCTGCGCTTTCTCGTACGCTTCTTCGGAGCTTCCGTCTTGGTCTCCGCAGCCGCCGCCTTGGACTTCTTCACATACGCCTTGTCGAGCACCGCGCCGCACTTCTTGCAAACGCGCACGCTCTTGCCGTTTTGGAGCAGATGTCCGATGCGCGTCGCCTTGCCGCACTTGTCGCAGACGATCTCCACGTTGGAAACGTCGATGGGGCTCTCCTCGGTCACGATGCGGCTGGTTTCGTTTGTCTTTCTCGCCTTTCTGTGCTTTTGCACGAGCGCGACGCCCTCGACGATGACCGTATTGTTCTTGGGAGAGGTCGCAAGGACCTTGCCCTGCTTGCCCTTATATTTGCCCGTGAGCACGAGCACGTTATCATTCACCTTGATTTCCATAACTTAAAGCACCTCCGGAGCGAGGGAAATGATCCTCATGTAATCTTTGTCTCTGAGCTCTCTCGCGATCGGTCCGAAAATACGGGTGCCGCGGGGCTGCTTCTGCGCGTCGATGATGACCGCCGCGTTGTCGTCGAAGCGGATATACGTTCCGTCCTGACGGCGGATGCCCTTCGAGCTTCTGACGATGACCGCCTTCACGACGTCGCCCTTCTTGACTGCGCCGCCGGGCGTAGCGGTCTTTACGCTCGCCACGATGACGTCGCCGATGTTCCCTGTCCTGCGAAACGAACCCCCCAATACGCGGATGCAGAAAAGTTCCTTCGCGCCCGAGTTGTCCGCTGCTTTCAGCCTTGTTTGAGGTTGTATCATACCTGCGTCTCCTTTGCCTTACTTTGCCTTCTCGACGATTTCGGCGACTCTCCAATTCTTGTCCTTGCTGAGTTTCCGCGTTTCCACGATCCTGACCTTGTCGCCGACGCCGCACTCGTTCTTCTCGTCGTGCGCCTTAAAGCGCTTCGTGCGGGTGATCGTCTTCTTGTAGACGGGATGCTTGCTCTTATCCGTCACCGCCACGACGACCGTTTTATCCATTTTGTCGGACACTACCAGCCCGACTCTTTCCTTTCTGAGATTTCTTTCTTCCATTTTCCGTCACCTCACGCCTTGATTTCCCGCGCACGGATCTCCGTGTTCACTCTTGCGATGTCACGCTTGCAATTTCTGATGGACAGCGGATTTTCAAGCTGCCCCGACGCATGACGGAACCTGAGATTGAATAATTCGCTCTTCAATTCTTTGAGTTTCCCTGCAAGCTCGGCGTCGGTCATTTTGTGGATATCGATCTTTTTCATTATGCTTCACCGCCTTCCGCCTTTTCTTCGAGGTCCTCTTTCTTGACGAATTTACATTTGATGGGGAGCTTATGTCCCGCGAGGCGCATTGCCTCGCGCGCGACGTCCTCGCTCACGCCCGCCATTTCGAACATGACTCTGCCGGGCTTGACCACCGCGACCCAGAACTCCACCGCGCCCTTGCCCGAACCCATACGGGCTTCCGCAGGGTGACGGGTGATGGGCTTGTGCGGGAAGATGTCGATCCAGACTTGCCCGCCGCGCTTGATGAATCTCGTCATTGCGATACGCGCTGCCTCGATCTGATTGGATTTGATCCAGCCCGCTTCCTCCGCGACGAGCCCGTAATCGCCGTATGCGACCACGTTCCCCTTGTGCGCAGCGCCTTTCAAGCTCCCGCGGTGCTGTTTTCTTCTCTTGACTCTCTTCGGAATTAACATTACTTGTTGCCTCCTTCCGCCTTCTTCGTTGCCTTCAACACTTCTCCCTTATAGATCCAGCACTTCACGCCGATCATGCCGAACGTCGTGTGTGCTTCGGCGAACCCGTAGTCGATGTCTGCGCGGAGAGTTTGAAGGGGAATGCTCCCGTCGTGATAATGCTCGCTGCCTGCGATCTCGCGGCCGTCCAATCTGCCGCTGACCTGCATTTTGACGCCCTTGACGCCTGCGCGCATGGTCCTGCCGATCGCCTGCTTGATCGCTCTTCTGAAAGCGATACGCTTTTCGAGCTGTGCCGCAACGCTCTCCGCGACGAGCTGTGCGTCCGCGTCGGGCTTTCTCACTTCCGTGACGTTGATGATGATCTGCTTTCCGCCCGTGAGACGCGAGAGGTCCTTTTTGATGACCTCGATGCCCGCACCCGCCTTGCCGATGAGCACGCCGGGTCTGCCCGTTTGGATCGTGACGACGATCTTGCCCGCCGCACGCTCGATCAAAATGCGGGAGACTGCCGCCGCATAGTACTTCTTTTTGAGGAAGGTGCGGATATTGTAGTCTTCTTTGAGATAAGCGCCGAACTCTTTCTTATCGGCATACCACTGCGTATCCCAGCCCTTGATGACGCCGACTCTCAACCCGTGAGGATTTACTTTCTGTCCCATGTTAAATATTGCCCTCCGCACTCTTCACATCGAGGATGACCGTGATGTGGCTCGTTCTCTTCAAAATCGCATGACCTCTGCCCTTTGATACGGGCTGCATCCGTTTGAGCATCGTTCCGCCGTCGGCGAAGCACTCCGCGACGTACAGATCGCCTCTGTCCATGCCGTTGTTGTGTTCGGCATTGGCGACCGCGCTCATGAGCACCTTCAAGGTGGGGGCTGCCCCGCCGTTCGGAAGGGTTTCGAGGATCGCCTTCGCCTGCGCGACGCTCTTCCCGCGGATGAGATCGAGCACGCTCCGCACCTTGTAGGGCGATACCCGGATATACTTTGCGACCGCATACGGACGCTTTTCTCTTCTTTCTTCGACTCTTTCGGTCTTTTTCTTCATATTACCTGCCATACCGCTCCTCCTTACTTCCCGGGCGACGTTGTCTTTGCCGTGTGTCCCTTGAAGGTCCGCGTCGGGGCAAACTCACCGAGCTTGCAGCCGACCATATCCTCCGTGATATACACGGGAACGTGCTTCCTGCCGTCGTATACGGCGATCGTATGTCCTACCATTTGAGGGAAGATCGTCGAAGCCCTCGACCAAGTTTTGAGCACCTTCTTTTCGTTCGCCGCGTTCATCTCTTCGATGCGCTTCAATAGCTTCGCTTCGACGTAAGGTCCTTTTTTGATACTTCTCGACATTTTCTATCCCTCCTCAATTGATCCGCTTCAAGATGAACTTGCTCGTCGGATTCTTCTTCTTTCTCGTCTTGTAGCCGAGCGCGGGCTTGCCCCAAGGGGTTTCGGGACCCGCATGCCCGACGGGGGACTTGCCTTCGCCGCCGCCGTGCGGGTGATCGTTCGGGTTCATGACCGAGCCGCGCACCGTCGGACGGATACCGAGATGGCGCGTCTTGCCCGCCTTGCCGACCTTGATGATCTCATGCTCTTCGTTGCCGACCTGTCCGATCGTCGCCCTGCATACCGCGGGGATGAGCCGCATTTCGCCCGAGGGCATCTTGATCGTCGCATAATTTCCTTCGAGCGCCATGATCTGCGCGGCGATGCCTGCGCTTCTCGCGACCTGACCGCCTTTTCCGGGCTTCATCTCGATGTTATGCACCATCGTACCGACGGGAATGTCTTTGAGCGGAAGATTGTTTCCGACTTTGATGTCCGAGCCCGTGCCGCTCGTGACCACGTCGCCCGCATTGAGCCCGACGGGCGCGAGAATGTACCGCTTTTCTCCGTCGGCATAGACGAGAAGGGCGATGTTCGCGCTGCGGTTGGGGTCGTATTGGATATTTTTGACCTTTGCGGGGATGCCGTCCTTATCGCGCTTGAAGTCGATAATGCGGTATTTGCGCCTGTTCCCGCCCCCGATGTGACGGACGGTGATGCGCCCCATATTGTTTCTGCCCCCCGAGTGGCGCTGATCTTCGAGCAGGGAGCGTTCCGCCTTCTCCTTGGACAGTTCCGAATAGTCGGGAACGGTCATGAAACGGCGTGCGGCGGACGTGGGTTTGTATCTCTTGACTGCCATTGCTGTTCTCCTCCGAATTTACGACAACGAACTGAAATGTTCGATCGGCTTGCTGCTTTCCTTCAAAGAGACGATCGCTTTCTTTGTCACAGGCGTATATCCCTGCGTCCTGCCCTGTCTCTTGAGCTTCCCGCGCTGCGTGACCGTATGCACGCTCTTCACCTCTACGCCGAACATCTTTTCGACGGCGATCTTGATCTGCGACTTGTTCGCGCTCTTCAAGACCTGGAAGGTATAACGCTTGTCTGCGATCCCGTCGTAGCCCTTTTCGGTCAGGACGGGTCTAATAAGAATATCTTCGGGCATCATAATGCGTAAGCCTCCTCGATTTTTTTCACCGAACCCTTCGTGAGCACGACGACCGCGTTTTTCACGATCTCATAGGTGTTGATCTCGCCCACCGAAAGGGTCGAGAGGGTCGGAAGATTTCTGCTTGCGAGGATGACGTTCTGATCGTTCTCATCCATCACGACGACGGTGCGCTTTTCGAGCCGCAGCGCCTTTCTGAACTCTTCCATCTCCTTGGTCTTGGGTGCGGAGAGCTTGATCTCGTCGATGACGAGCAGTTCCCCGTCCGCCACTTTTTTGGAGAGCGCGGACAAGAGCGCGCCGCGCTTTGCTCCCTTGTTCATCTTTTTGGAGAAGTCGCGGGACTTGGGCGCGAATACCACGCCGCCCTTGATCCACTGCGGCGCGCGGATCGAACCCTGGCGCGCTCTGCCCGTGTCCTTCTGTTTCCAAGGCTTTACGCCGCCCCCGCGCACTTCGGTGCGCGTCAGCGTGCTCTTCGTCCCCTGTCTTTGGTTGGCAAGATAGGTGACGACCGCCTGATGAATGAGCGGCTCGTTGTATTCGACGCCGAAAATGTCGTCCGAAAGTTCGATCTCCCCGACTTCCGCGCCTTTCATATTATATACTTTCACGTTTGCCATCTCAGTTCTCCTTTTGCTTTACGCTGTTGAAAATCGTGACGACGCTTCCTCTCGGTCCCGGGATCGCGCCCTTGATGAGTAGCGCGTTGCGCCCGATGTCCACCCGCACGATTTCAAGATTTTGGACCGTGACGTTTTCGACGCCGTACTGTCCCGCGAGGTGCTTGTGCTTGAACACGCGCGAAGGATCGCTGATCGAGCCCATCGAGCCCGGTTCGCGGTGCACGGGACCAACGCCGTGCGTTTCCTTCAAGCGCTGCTGATTCCATCTCTTGATGACGCCCGTAAATCCGTGTCCCTTGCTCACGCCCGCAACGTCCACTCTGTCGCCCGCCGCGAACACGTCCGCCTTGACGAAGTCGCCCACTTTGTAGCCGTCGACCTTGTCGAGCCGCACCTCTTTGAGCACTTTGCAGGGCTTGACCCCCGCCTTCTTGAATTGCCCGAGTTCGGGCTTATTCAATGCCTTTTCGCTCGTCTCGTCAAATCCGAGTTTGAGCGCCGTGTAGCCGTCCGCTTCCTGCGTCTTGATCTGAACGATCGGACAAGGACCTGCTTCCACGACGGTGACGGGGATCATCTTCCCGTCTTGCGCAAAGACCTGCGTCATGCCTGCCTTGCGCCCGATGATTGCTTTATTCATGGATAAAGTTCACTCCTATAAATTTTTTTATTTGCGAAAACCGCCACTGAGGCAGTTTTTCAAATTCTTTGTTTTCAGCCGAGCTTGACTTTGATGTCCACGCCCGCGGGCAAATGGATGGAGTCGAGCAGCTTCGCGTTGGGGGAATAGATGTCGATGATGCGCTTGTGCGTCCGCATTTCGAACTGCTCGCGCGAATCCTTATCCTTATGCGGGCAGCGGAGAATGGTGACGATCTCGCGCTCGGTGGGCAGCGGGATAGGTCCCGAGATCTTCGCCCCGCCCTTTTGCATGGTCTCTACGATGCGGCTCGCCGCTTGATCGACGAGTTCATGGTCGTAAGAGGACAACTTAATCCTGATTTTCTGACTTGCCATTTTTTCTTGCTCCTTTTTCCGAACTATTTGAATTTCTCTGCGTCAACTTTGCCGTGCGTATCGAGGTCTTGTCATCAAAAAAACACGCGTGTTTTGCGGTGTTTTTCGCAAAAGCCTCGGTCCGTCGCAGGAGTCTTTGCCCCCGCATTTGTCAACGGAAATTATCTGCCGAGGGGCTTTCGTGCCTCGCTTTTTCAGTAACTTCCCGTCTCAACCCTATACGCCATAATGACACAGCTTGGTTATTTTACCATATTGTCAAGCCGCTTGTCAATGTTTTTTCGATGGTTTTTCGGATATTTTTTTATCAAATCCCAACTTTTTTATACCTTTTTATGAAAAATTCCGTCCTTTTCCGATTCCGATCGGCAGGACTGAGACGATTTATCTTATTTGTAGCCCTTCCCCTCTACGCTTCCGCGGTTTCCGCGTTGGCGAGCCCGATCTTTTCGCCGCACAAGACTTTCGTCTCGCGTTTTGCCGCGGTATTTTCGAAAAATTCATAGTCGAGGGTGACCTTGTCCTTTTCGAAGAGCAGGACGATCGTCGAGCCGCCGTACTCGAACCTGCCCTTCTCCTCGCCGCGGGAAAAGGCGGGTTTGTTTTCGTTGACGATCCTGCCGACGAACATCGCGCCGACTTCCACTTGGGCGACGCAGCCGAGGCGCTTTGTCTGTAAGAGGGTGACCTCGCGGCAATTTTCGGTATAGACCCGCTTCTTTTCGAGCGCGGCAGGGCGGACGGTATGCAGTTTTCCCTTGATGAACTTGCTCTTCTCCGCCGTTCCGTCGTCCAAGTAATTGTAACGGTGATAGTCGCTGACGGTAAGGCGCAAAATGAGCGCGAGCCCGCCGTAAAATTTCTTTGCGAGTTCTTCGTCGCCGAGCAGCTTCTTTACGGTGTAATCAAAGCCCTTGATGCAGAACGTCCCCTCTTCGGTGACGCGAAAGACGCTCGCCGCGCCGTCGCAGGGCGAACAGACGGCGTTTTCGTCCCCGTCGAAGGGGCGAAGCGCGGGGTTGATCTTTCTCGTAAAGAAGGCGTTGAAGCTGTTGTATTCCTCGGGCACGAACTGCGACATGTCGATGTGGTGCTTTTTGATAAACCGCTTGATGAGCGGCTTCGAAAGCGAACTGTCGAGGAATTTTCCCGCAAGGCGGGACACCCAACGCGCGGAGACAAGTTTCAGTAAGATCCTTCCGAACGGGTTGAAATACAGAAATCCTACGCTCCCCGAATAAGAGGGCGGGGGCACAATGGGTCTCATACCGTAGCGCGCTTCCAAACGGGAAGGCATTGCGCGTTGACGTTCGCCGTGAGCGGAACGCCGCAGACATACCAGCGGATGAGGCAGAGCACGGTCACGATGACAAAGAGCACGGCGACGGTGATGCAAAGTCCCCTCGGTCCTGCCTTGGGCATGCGGAAGCGGAAGGTAAACAGGAACGCGCACAGAAGGTAGCAAAACGCCATGATGAGCTGGGTGACGAGCGGCGTTTTGAACATGGTCGCAATGAAGTAAAACACGGGAAGCCCCACCGCGACGTTGGTGACGGGCAGTCCCTCGAACGAGGTACGCTTTTCCCCGCCCTCGGCGATACGGACCTCTTCCGTCACGTCAAAGTAGGCAAGGCGGATGAGCGCGGCAAGGGCGAAAATGACGAACACGGGGATATAATACCAGGCGCGCATCCCCATATTGAACCCGATCGCGATGGGCGCAATGCCGAAGGCGACGAGGTCGCTGAGCGAGTCGATGTGCGCGCCGAAGCGCTTGTCGAGCTCCGAACGGTTTTTTCTCGTGCCCGCGACGACGCCGTCGAACGCGTCGCAAAAGCCCGAGATGAAGAGGCAGACGACTCCCCAAAACGCGCCATAGAGAGAGGAGACGAGGATCCCGACGACCGCCGCCGCCACGGAAGCATACGTCAAGATCACGCCGTAGTTCCAATACCCGACAAACGGCGCTTTACGTTTGCTTTGTTTCTTCTCCATTTTCTTGATCTCCCGTTAGGTTTGTTTTTGTTTTGCGCAGCGTATGCACATGATACGCCATCGTATAGACGCCGCTTAAAATCATTCTCAAATAGAACGACAGCACGCGCGACACCATCATCGCGGAGAGAATGAACGCTCCGCCGAAATAGATGGAATAGATTTCGAGATACAGATACTCGAACGCCCCCACGCCGCCCGGAAGCGGAATGGAGTTATATCCGACGAGCACGAGCGCTTCGAGCGCGAACAGATCGAGGAAGTTGAGGGACGGGTCGGCGGCGAGGCATACGAACGCCGCGATCGAGACATGCGAGACGCGCTGTCCCAAGTTGCAAAAGAAGTTTGCAAACGACATGCCCGGGTGCTCTTTGAGCGCATGCAGGCATTCGCTGTACTTCTCCACCTCGACGCGTAGCTTTTCCCGCCATTTGTCGGGCTTTTTGACGAGCTTCATCTTGTTCAAAAGGGTGATGAGCCCGTTCCCGCACTTCTGTACGCCCTTGCCCCAAAACATGCAGCCGATGAAAAACAGCAGCAGCAGGCTTTGCAGGACAAATCCCAAAATGATGAGCAGCTTGACGAACCAATTCTCGATGAGCCCGAAATAGGCGGGACGGATGATGAACACGACCGCGCCGATCAGGATGATCGCAAGCGTATAGGCGACGAGGTTGAACACGAGCGCAAACGAGGCTTTGCCCGCCGCGATCTTATCCCGCACCATATAGAATGCCGAGGCGGGCTGCCCGCCCGACGCGGACGGGGTGATCGCGGAATAGTAGAGATCTGCCGTCGCATAGACGAGCGAGCCCGAGATCTTGGGCTTTTCCCCCAGCCCGCGCAGGATAAAGAACAGACTCACCGCCTCGAACACGACGGACAGCGCCATCGCCCCAAATGCCGCAAGCAGCCACCACGGGTTGCAGCTCTTCAAAAAACTTGCGATGTTTTCGAAGTTTAGCTCGCGGTTGCTCAATATGAGGATGATGAGCGTGACCGCGACGAGGATCAGGAGGAACAGCACGTTCAGCAGCATTTTTTTGGCTTGTTTGGACATCTTCATCTCTGCCGCTCCCCTTCCCGCCGCATCGGCTCAAAACATTATACACTTTTTTTGCCCGTCTGTCAACCGAAGAGCTTACTTTTTTCGCGCGACCTGCATTTCTTCATTCAAAACGAAATCATGCCCTTTCAAGCAAATGCCGCCCGTTCCGAAACGGACGGGCGGCTTGTTTCGATCGGTTGATTATTTCGCAAATTCCACGCTCCGAAATTCGCGGATGACGTTGACTTTGATCTGCCCTGGATATTCGAGCTCGCTCTCGATCTTCTTTGCGATGTCCTTTGCGAGGAACATCGCCTTGGCGTCGTCGATGACTTCGGGCTTGACGATGACGCGGACTTCTCTGCCCGCTTGGATGGCATAGCTCTTTTCGACGCCGTTGAAGCCCGCCGCGATGCTTTCGAGCTTTTCGAGCCGCTTCACATAGTTGCTGCCCGTCTCCCGTCTTGCCCCGGGGCGCGCGCCCGAGATTGCATCCGCAGCCTGCACTAAGATCGCTTCGATGGTCTTGGGCTCTACGTCCCCGTGATGCGCTAAGATCGCATTGACGATCATCGCGTTTTCCTTATACTTCTTGGCAAGATCGGCGCCGATCTGGATGTGCGTCCCCTCTTGCTCGTGATCGACCGCTTTGCCGATGTCATGCAAAAGTCCCGCGCGCTTTGCGAAGTTGACGTCGAGCCCGAGCTCCTGCGCCATAAGCCCCGCAAGCTGTGCGACCTCGATGGAATGGCGGTACACGTTCTGTCCGTAGCTCGTACGGAATTTGAGCCGTCCCAAAAGTTTGATGATCTCGGGGTGCAATCCGAAGATGCCGACTTCGAACATCGCGCTTTCGCCCGCCTCTTTGATCTGCTGGTCGAGTTCCTTCGTGACCTTCTCGACCGTTTCCTCGATTCTTGCGGGATGGATGCGTCCGTCCGTGATGAGTTTTTCGAGGGTCAGGCGCGCCACTTCCCGTCTTACGGGGTCGAAGCCCGACAAGATGACGACTTCGGGCGTATCGTCGATGACGAGTTCGATGCCCGTCGCATTTTCGATCGCGCGGATGTTCCGTCCTTCCCGTCCGATGAGCCGCGCCTTCATGTCGTCGTTGGGAAGCGGGACGACGGAGACGGTCGTCTCGGACGCATGGTCGGCGGCGCAGCGTTGGATCGCAAGCGAGATGATGTTCTTCGCATTGAGGTCCGCCTCGTCCTTTGCCTGCTGTTCGAGGTTTCTCACCGTCATGGCGCAGTCCCGACGCGTCTCGTCCAAGATCTCGTCGGTGAGCTGCTTTTTCGCCTCTTCCTTCGTGAGCTGTGCGATGCGTTCGAGTTCCTGCACCATGAGCTCGTGCTGATGCGAGACCGCTTCTTGAAGTTTATCCACTTCTTCCGTCTTTCTCGCAAGGTTGTTCTTCTGCGCTTCGAGGGACTGTTCCTTGCGCGAGATCTCCGTTTCGCGCTTTTCGAGCATGTCCTCCTGTCTGCCGAGACGGGCTTCCACGCGCTGCTGTTCGGCGCGCTTCTCCTTCATCTCCTGTTCAAACTCATTTCTGCGTTTGAGATCCTGCTCCTTTGATTCCAAAAGGGCTTCCTTTTTCATCTGCTTGCATTCCGCTTCGGCGGTTTCAAGCATTTCGTCCACTTTTTTAGACGTTTCGTCGAGCTTTTGCTCGGACTTTTTTTGGGAAACTTTTTTGAGAACAAACAGCATTGCCACGCCGCCGATGACGATCCCCAAAATGGGAAGCACCACCATGAGCGCAATGGCTACGCCGTCCGCTATCAGGAGCAGGCTGAATAATGTGTTCATTTGCTTTTCAGCCTCCTACTGTGATCTTGACTTTTTATCTCTATCCATGACCCGAAAAAGGGCATAATTAGACATTGTCGAGTTTATTATACAATACTTTCAAAGCTTTGTCAACCGTTTCATAAAGCAAATTAAAAGACCGACGAAAATTTTCATCGGTCTTTTTGTATTTTTTTCATATTTTTTACAGTTCTTCCGCCTGCTTGATATAGAGCGCGCCCGAAGCGTCGGACGGCATCCGCCAATCGGCGCGCGGCGAGAGCGAAACTGAGCCGATCTTCACCCCGTCGGGCATGCAGTTGCGCTTGAACTGCTGCGCAAAGAATCGCTTATAAAAATTCACCAGCCATTTTTTGAGCGTTTCACGGTCATATTTTCCCGAAAAGGCGCGCTCGGCGAGATACAGCGTCTTTGCGGGCGAGTCCCCCCGCCGTAAAAACCGATAGAGATAGAAATCATGCAGCTCATACGGTCCTACGATGTCCTCGGTCTTTTGCGCGATGTTCCCCTTCTCGTCGGGCGGCAAAAGCTCGGGGGAGATCTCGGTCGAAAGCACGCTCTTCAAGACAACTTCCATCCTGCCGCCGAGCCGTTTTGCCTCATAGGCGATCAGGGACTTTACAAGCGTCTTGGGAATGGACGCATTGACTGCATACATGCTCATATGATCGCCGTTGTAGGTGCACCAGCCGAGGGCGAGTTCGGAAAGATCGCCCGTTCCGACCACAAGCCCGTTTTCCTCGTTGGCAAGGTCCATGAGGACCATCGTGCGGTAACGCGCCTGCGCGTTCTCATAAGTGACGTTGTGATCTTCGGCGTCGTGATCGATGTCGCGAAGATGGCGGGAGACCGTCCCGCTGATGCTGATCGAACGGATCGTCACCCCCGCCGCCTGCATGAGCGCGTTGGCGTTCGCGCGGGTCTTGCCCGAAGTGCCGAAGCAGGGCATCGTGACGGCGATGATGTCCTTTCGGTCTTTGCCCAAAAGGTCGAACGCGCGCGCCGTGACGAGGAGCGCGAGCGAGGAATCGAGCCCGCCCGAGATCCCGACGACCGCGCTCTTCGCGCCCGTATGTTTGAGCCGCCTTGCAAGGGCGGACGACTGCATCGAGAGAATGAGCCCGCATCTTCTTTCCAGCTCCTTCCCCTGCGGGACGAAGGGAGACGGCGAGACGGTGCGAAGGGTAAGGTCGGCGTTCCCGACAAAGGACGCGCCGCGGAACAAGCCCTTTTCGCGCGCCGAGAACGTCGTGTTCTGTCTGCGCTCGAAGAGCAAAAAGCCCGTATCGATCTCGGCTTCCGCGACTTCCCCCGAGAAGGGCAGGGCTTCTGAAAGCATCGTCCCGTTTTCATAGATCAAATTGTTGCCCGCAAACACCATATCGGAGACGCTCTCCGAGACGCCCGCGTCCGCATAGACGTAGGCGCAAATGCACTTGCCCGATTGGGCGGCGAGCAGGGTCTTGCGGTATTCCCGCTTTCCGACCGTCTCGTTCGACGCGGACAAATTCACCATGATGACCGCGCCGTTTTGGGCATGGCGGGATGAGGGCGATTCGCTCGCCCAAAGGTCCTCGCAAATTTCGCAGCCCACGACGATCTCGGGATGATGTTCGTCAAAGAAGTATAAATCGGGCGAAATGGGCATAGATTCTTTCCCGTCCGTGGGAAAGTCCCGCTCGTCCGCCGACGAGAAATACCGCTTCTCGTAAAATTCGTTGTAATTGGGGATACAACGCTTGGGAATAAAGCCCAAGACCTTGCCGTCCGAGAGCGCGGCGGCGCAGTTGAAGAGCTTTCCCCCGTGCGGAACGGGAAGTCCGACAAAGACGAGCATCTTCTTCCCCTTTGTCCCGTCCGCGACCTCTTTGAGCGCCGTCATGCACCCGTCCAAAAAGGTCTGCCGCAAGAAAAGATCGCCGCAGGTATATCCCGAAATGCTCAGTTCGGGAAAGACGAGGATCTCCGTGCCCCGTTCATGCTGTTCTTCGATGACTTTTCCGATCTTCTTCGCGTTATAGGCGGGATCGGCGACTTTGAGTTCGGGGCTCGCCGCCGCCACTTTTACAAATCCGTGTTTCATGTTGTTCTCCTTTTGCCTCTTGCGCTTTTGTCAAAGCGTAAAGGGAGAGTTTATGCCTCGTTCGGACCTTCCGCGCCCGCGACATCGGCGACCGACGCGCCCTTTGCGGCAATGCGGATCTTTTCCTCGATTTCCCCCGCAAGTTCGGGATTGTCCTTTAAGAATTGGCGCATCTTCTCCCTGCCGTTTGCGATCTTATTGTCTTCATAGCTGAACCAAGCGCCGCTCTTTTTGATGACGTCGAATTGCAGCCCGAGGTCGATGATACAGCCCTCCTGCGAGACGCCCTCGCCATACATGATGTCGAACTCCGCCTGACGGAAGGGGGGCGCGAGCTTGTTCTTGACGACCTTCGCGCGCGTACGGTTGCCCGCCGCGCCTTCGGTATCTTTGAGGATGTCCGTTTTTCTCACGTCGATGCGCACGGACGCATAGAATTTGAGCGCTTTGCCGCCGGGGGTAACTTCGGGATTGCCGAACATCACGCCCACCTTCTCGCGTAGCTGGTTGATGAAAACGACGCAAGTCTTGCTCTTATTGACGATGGCGGTGAGCTTCCGAAGCGCCTGCGACATGAGCCGCGCCTGCAAGCCGACATGGGAATCGCCCATATCCCCCTCGATCTCCGCCTTCGGCGTGAGGGCTGCGACCGAGTCAATGACGATGATGTCCACCGCCGACGAACGGACGAGGCTGTCCACGATGTCGAGCGCCTGTTCGCCCGTGTCGGGCTGAGAGACGTACAGTTCGTCGAGGTTGACCCCGAGGTGCTTCGCATAGACGGGGTCGAGCGCGTGCTCCGCGTCTACGAACGCCGCCACGCCGCCCATCTTCTGTGCCTGCGCGACCGCATGCAGGGCGACCGTCGTCTTGCCCGACGATTCAGGTCCGTAGATCTCCACCATCCGTCCGCGCGGAAGTCCCCCGATCCCGAGCGCCAAATCGAGCGCGAGACAGCCCGTCGGAATGACTTCGATGTCCGTGTTCCCCGCCTCCTGCCCGAGCTTCATGATCGCGCCCTTGCCGTATGCCTTTTCGATCTGTGCAAGGACTGCGTCCAGCGCCTTGCGTTTTTCTTCGTTCATGTATGTTTACTCCTTGTGATGTTTTTCCCCATTCAATGCACTTCCATATAGGCGAGAAAGAGCGCAAGGTTGATCGCCGTTTTGATGACCGTCTCCCTGTCGCCGCTCAAATCGTATTCAAACACGCGCACGCGGTTTTGATACCCGATCGCAAGAAAACACTTCCCCGGCGGCGTACCCGAGCCGTCTGAATCGGGTCCTGCGATGCCCGTCGTTGCGATCGCGACGTCGCACGTCCCGCTCTTTAACAGTCCTTCCGCCATTTCGAACGCCGTCTCGCTCGAAACCGCTCCCTTTTGGCGAAGCGTGAACTCCTTCACCCCGAGCCGCCGTGACTTCGAGAGCCCGTCATAGGTATTCAGTCCTTCGAAGAACACCCGACTCGCGCCCGGGATGGACACGATCGCCTGTCCCACGCCGCCGCCCGTGAACGACTCTGCCGTCGAAAGTTTGAGCCGATGCAGATCGAGCGCCTCGAACAGCCGTTGCGCGATGGACACGTCCTCCATCGCATAGACATAGGCTTGAAGTTCGCTTGCAATGATCCTGACGACCTCGTCCGCCACGACCTTGGGCGTGTTCTGGTCATAGATGACCTCGATGCGTCCCACGCCGAACTCTTCGCTGGTATGGACGAACAGCCTGCCGTCCGCCTCGTCCTGCGCATGCGCGACCGCCGCCGTCACCTTGGACGGGGGCGCGTACACCGTGCGGATGACGACGCTTCGGAAGGCGCGTCTGCGCCGACGGTTGACTGCGGGCACGACTTCGCTCAGCGCCGCCGTCTTGCCCTTTTCCCCCGCTTCGAGCACGGCGAAAAGGCGCGCCTCGGTTTCGAGCAGAGTCCCCTCGCGAAAGGCGCGCCCCGTCAACACCGAGATCGCCTCGCGCGCCGCGGGAAGCAGCCTTCTGTCGCAAATGATAAAAACGCCGTCGCACTCCTCGCTCAGCCGTTTGAGCGCGCGCATGATCTCGCCCGGTTCGTCATAGGGCAGCAATACGATCTCGCTCAAAGGAACGCCGCCCGAAAGCAGAGCGTCCGCCGCCGCAAAAAACTTGACAAAATAGGACGACGTTGCAATATTGCGGAACACGACTGCTGCGTATTTCATATCAATTCTCTTCTTCTTTGAGTACCTTTTTGTTCTTGATCAAATAGTTCGCGCCCGAGAGCACGGTCAAGATCGCGCTCAACACGAGCCCCAAGACCCCGATCGCCGCCGCGATCGGTCCTGCCTTGATGTCGAGGAAGGACGCCGAAACGAGCAGCACGACGATCGTCACGTCCGAAACCGTCGTCTTGATCTTGCCGAATATGTCCGCGGCAAGCACGAGATGCCGCTCCGCCGCCACCATGCGGAAGCCGCTGACGATGAGCTCCCGCGCGAGGATGACCGCAACGCACACGCCCGCAAGGATCGTACCCCAATCCTCGAAAAACAGCACGTTCAGCACTTTCGGAACGGTCAGAATGAGGATGAGCGCCGTCGAAACGAGCACCTTGTCCGCGATCGGGTCGAGAAATTTCCCGAGATTGGTGATGAGATGTTCCTTCCGCGCGATATAGCCGTCCAAAAAGTCGGTGCAGGCGGCGATAAAAAACACGATCGCGGAGATCAGATAATTGTACGGGATCATGTCGAGATAGAAGATGACCGCAAACACGGGGATCAACACGATCCTTGCGATCGTCAGTTTGTTGGGCAAATTCATTTGTTCTCCTCCTCATATGTCCCGTAAAGGTCGTATTCGTCCGTGCGCCCGATCTTGACGGGGAGGATCTCCCCCACCGCCGCCGACGCCGCCGAAAAGTACACCGCGCCGTCGATCTCGGGGGCTTGGAAATAGGCGCGCCCCGCAAAGAGCCCCTTCTCCTCGTCGAACCCGTCGAGAACGACGTTAATCGTCTTTCCGACATATTGCTTCAAATTCTCCCGCGACACTTCCGCCTGCGCCGCGTACAGCTCCTTGACCCGCCGCCGCTTGACGCTTGCAAGGATTTGCCCTTGCATTTGATAGGCGGGCGTCTCCTTCTCCCTCGAATAGGCGAAAAAGCCGCAGTTATTCAGCTTTGCTTCTTTCAAAAAGGACTTCAAGCCCTCATGCTCTTCCTCGGTCTCGCTCGGAAACCCCGAGATGAACGTCGAGCGGATCGCGATCTTCGGGATCTCCGCTTTCAACCGTTGAATGAGTTCGAGATACTCTTTCCGCGTCCCCTTCCGTCCCATGAGCTTCAAGATCCTGTCCTCGCTGTGCTGCATGGGAATGTCGAGATATGGCAAGATCTTCTCATGCGCCTTGATGCAATCGATGAGCCCGTTCCCGATCTTTTCGGGATAGCAGTACAAAAGACGGATATGTGCGATGTTGTCAAGTGCGGAAAGGCGGCACAAAAGCTCCGTGAGTTTGTTTTCCCCTTGGTCCTCGCCGTAGCGCGAGACGTCCTGCGCAACGAGGAGCAGCTCTTGCGTCTTTCCGAGCAGCTCCGCCTCTTTGACAAGGTCGTCGATCGGGTAGGAGACATATCTTCCGCGGATCTTCGGGATGAGGCAATAGGTGCAATGATTGGAGCAGCCCTCGGCGATTTTGAGATATTTATAGTGCGCGGGGGTGGAGACGAGCCGAGTCTTAGGCGTTTCGGTCTGGTTTCCGCAGCCGACGGCGTTGACCCGCTCGCCCGAATAGGCGCGCTCCAACGCGGGAAAGAGCTCTTCGGCGTCCGAAATACCCAAAAAGACGTCTGCTTCCGTGAGCGCGGGATAGAGCTCTCCGATGAACTTTTGGGGCAGACAGCCCGAGACGACGATCTTTTCGAGCTTCCCCTTCCGCAGAGCGTCCCCCTCCAAGATCGTGTCGATCGCCTCTTTCCTTGCCGCGTTCAAAAAGGCGCAAGTGTTGACGATGAGAATTTGCGCATCGTATAGATCGTTCGTGATCTTGCAGCCGCGCGATCTGATCTCGCCGAGTAGCCGTTCGCCGTCGACGCGGTTTTTGTCGCAGCCGAGCATGATCATGCCGAAGGTCTTGTCCGTAAGTTTGTGTTTCATGGATCGAGCGGACCGTATTTGCTCTCGTATTCTTCCTTGGTCAGAAGCACCGTCCGCGCCTTTGCCTTGCCGTCGAACGGAGAGACATAGCCCATGCTCTCCATCCATTCCATAATATTGCCCGCGTGGTTATACCCCACGCCGAATCTCCGCTGAATGAGCGAAATGGACGCCGACCCGAGTTTCACGACCATCGAAAGCGCCCTCAAATTGAGGTCCTTGTCGCCCGACCGCGCGCGCTCGTTGTCGCCGTCGTCCTCTTCTTCGTCGCCGCTCTCCTCTTCGGTGTGATTGATGTATTCGGTCGCTTCGCTGTCGAAGTACGATTCGTTGTGCGCCTTGATGTCCTCGACGATGGCTTGGAGCTCGGCGCTGTCGATAAACGCGCCTTGAACGCGCAGACAGCTGAACATGCCGCCCGTCTTATAGAGCATATCGCCATTGCCGAGCAGTTTTTCCGCGCCCGATTCGTCGAGAATGGTGCGCGAATCCACTTCCTGAATGACGCGGACCGCCATACGCGTCGGCAGATTCCCCTTGATGACGCCCGTGATGACGTCCACCGACGGACGCTGGGTCGCAAGAACCAAATGGATGCCCGCCGCCCGCGCCTTTTGCGTGAGCCGCTGGATGCGCTCTTCGATCTCTTTCTTGGCATGCGACATGAGGTCGGCAAGCTCGTCCACGACAAAGACGATCTTGGGAAGCCGCTCTTCGTCCTCGGTCAAGTTCTGGTTGTATTCGTCGATGTTCCGAACGGCGATCCCCGAGCGCGTCTTTTGCTCGAACAAGGTGAAGCGGCGCTCCATCTCCTTGATCGACCAATTGAGCGCCATGACCGCCTTGGGCGCTTCGCTGATGATCTCGTTGATCATGAGGTGCGGCAGCCCGTCATAGACGATAAACTCCGTGCGCTTGGGGTCGACGAGGATGAGCCGAAGCTCTTCGGGGGAATATTTGCAGATGAGGCTTACGAGCATCGCGTTGAGTGCGACCGACTTGCCCGCGTTCGTCGCCCCCGCGACAAGGATGTGCGTCATCTTGGGGATGTCCCCGCAGCGCGCCCTGCCCTCGATGTCCTTGCCGATCGCAAAGACGAGCGAGCCGGGCTTCGCATTGACATATTCGTCCGCCTGCATGATCGAGGAGAGCCCGACCGTCGCGCGTTTCTTGTTGGGCACTTCGATGGAGATCATGCCCTTCTCGTTGTTGGCGTACATGTTGACGCCGTTTGCCGCATGCAGCCGCATTGCGATCTCCCCGCTGCGCTTGGTCACCGTACCGACCGAGACGTTGTTCGGGATGTTGATGTCATACCGCGTCACCGACGGTCCGCAGACCACGTTGAGCACGTCCGCATCCACGCGGAAGCCCGCAAGCGTGTCGATGATGATCCGCGAATTGCGGTCGATCTCCTCCTGCGGGACGGAGATGGTATCGTCATACTGCCTCAAAAGCCCCAAATTGGGACGCACATACGGGCGATAGACATGCTTTTTCGGCTTTTCGGGCATCTCCTCTTCGGTCGCGGGATAGTTGTCCTCCGCCCCATCGTTTTCGAAGAGGTCGGAATCGGACCGCGCAAGCCCGTTGATCGCTCGGCTCTCGGGAAGCTCTTCCCGCGCGCCGCCGAACCCGATCCGGCGGTCCTTTTGCGGCTCGTCTAAAAAGCCCGACGAGGCAAACGACTCTTCGCCCCTGCCATCGTCACGGCCGGGCTCGTCGCCCGCGCTCTCCTGCGGCTCATCCGCACCGAAATCGCGCCTTGTGTCGTCTGAATCGAAATCTCTGTCTGCATTGAGATCTCTGTCCGAAGGGAAATCCCTTTGCGCGTCGGGCTCGCCGTCGCGTCTGAGGAAATCGCGGTCGGAGGAGAAGTCCCTGTCCGAACCGAGCTCTCTGCCGCGCCCGCGGAAGTCGTCGGAGAAGAGCTCCCCGAAGTCCCCGCCCGCTTCGCGCGAAGAATCGTCGCCTCTGCCGAATCCGTCTGTGTCGCGATCGCCGCTCATACGGTCATCGCCCAAGCGGTCATCACTCAAACGATCATTGCCCAAACGATCATCGCTGAAACGGTCGTCACTCAAACGGTCGTCATGCAAGCGGTCGTCCCGCCCGAACACGTCGCGATCGGACTTCTCGTCCCGATCGAACATATCCCTGTCGCGCGAAGAATCGTCACTTCTGCCGAATCCGTCTCTGTCGCGGTCGCCGCTCATACGGTCATCGCCCAAGCGGTCATCACTCAAACGATCATTGTCCAAACGATCATCGCTCAAACGGTCGTCATGCAAGCGGTCGTCCCGCCCGAACACGTCGCGTTCGGGCTTCTCTTCCCGATCGAACATGTCCCTATCGCGCGAAGAATCGTCACTTCTGCCGAACTCCCTATCACGAGGCTCGCTGTCCCGATCGAACACATCGCGATCGCGGCCGAATTTGGGCTCTTCCCTCGTCTCGAACTTGGGTTCGTCGTGGGGTTCGGGTTTGGGCTCGTCCTTGGGCGGGTCGAATTTGGGGACGTTGGTATAGGTCACGTCCTCGTGGCGGACGGAGAAGCCACTCGGGCGCGCGTCGGGCTTTTGCTCGACGATGTTGCGCGGGGTGCGCGGCTGTTCCTGCTCCGCGTCCTTGCCGTAGCTCTCCGAATAGGTCGGATACTCCCTTTGCACGGGACGGACGGGATACTCCCGCTGCACGGGCTCATGCGCGTCGCTCTTCCTTGCGATCGGCTTGACGGGACTGACCGTGCTCCTGCGCTCCCGTCCACGGTAATATTCTTCCCCGTATGCGAGATTGGTATAATAGTCATTTGAAGGATCGCGCGTGAATAAGAACGTGCGCGCATCCATCTCCTTCTGCGCCTCGGGCTTCCACCCGTAGCGGTCGTAGAGCTCCTCTTTCGTCGTCTCCTTCCGCTTCTGCGCCCCGCGGGCCTGCGAAGGCTGCCCGTATTGTCCGTTTTGAGTTCCGTTTTGATACTGCCCGCTGTTCTGCGCGGGCTGTGAATATTGTCCTTGATAGGGCTGCTGCCAAGGGTCTTGCGGTATGGGCGGCGGGGTGCGGACGCCCGACGTGCCGTACTGCGGCTCTTGCCCGTACTGCCCGTTTTGAGATTGTCCGTTTTGATACTGTCTGTTTTGATTGTTCTGCACGGGCTGCTGCATGGGCTGACCTTGATAGGGTTGCCCTTGATAAGGCTGCTGCCAAGAATTTTGAGGATTTTGCCCGTACTGTCCGTTTTGAAATTGTCCGTTTTGATACTGTCCGTTGTTCTGCACGGGCTGCGGCATGGATTGTCCTTGATAAGATTGCCCTTGATTTTGCTGTCCCTGGTAGGACTGCTGCACGGGGGCAGGCTGTGTTTTTTGGGGCATGACGGGGGGTTTTTCGTCCTTTTGGACGCGGTCGGGGATTCCTTTCATGTCGTTGACCGCGCCGAGGGCTTCCTTGACGGTGAGTCTGCCCTGTTTGCCTTCGGGAAGGTCGTCGAAGCGTTTGCCTTGATCGGTCACGGCTGCGCCGCCCGTGGCTTGACCGCGGTACATGCGTTGTTTGATGGGTTGATAGAGCACGAATCCGAGCGCGGCAACTTCGAGCAAAGAGAGCGCGATATATGCCCCGGGAAGGGTCAAGAGCGCGCGGAAGGGATAGACGACGATTCCGAACACGACGCCGCCCGCCGTTGCGTCCTTTGCGGAGACGCTCGCGGCGTTCCAACAGCCGCTCATGTAGCTTCCGAAGCCCGAGCCGAAGAATTTGTTACCCGTTGCAAGATGCGCGATCAAAAACGCGCCGATCGTAACGAGCATGGCCCTCAAAATCAAGCCGCCCGAGAGGAAATTCTTACCCGAGATCAACACGATCGAAGCATAGACCGTGACGAGTAAAAACGGGTAGATAAAAAACCCGAGTGTACCGAGCAAAAAAGCCGAGATCGCCACGCCGATCTCTCCGAGGACCAGCGGTCCGATCATGGCAAATAACAACAAGATCACGCTGAAAAAGAGCAGCGTCATACCGAACGTCTCGCGCGTGACGACGGAACTTCCGCTCTTTTTCCGATTGTCCTCTCCGCGTCCGTAACTGTTCAAAATTTCCCTCCAAGACTCATGCGACAAACAAATCGCCAATTATTCGTTATACAGTATAACATCATTTTATAAATTTTTCAACAATATAGAGGTGAAAATTTCCAAAGAAACGAAAAAATTTCTTTTGCGACAGGTCGGCAAAGATCGAAAAAGAGCGAAACGGCAAATTTTTTGATAAAAAAAACGGGCGGCGTCTCCGCCGCCCGAACACTTTTGCTTCTCCGCCTTCTCTCGCGCTTGCGCTTATCAATAAGGAGACACCCCCTCAGTCTCGCTTCGCCTCGCCGCCTTGCGGCGGTCGCCCCCGCCGCAAGTCCGCCTCGCCACCAGCTCGGCTGTCACGGCGCAGTTCGCAGCCCACTGGGCTGTCGAACAGAAGTTGCGCCGCTCCACCCCTCTCCGTAGGGGGAGCCAAGGGGGGTGGGGAGAATGCGATAGCTTCCCCACTTGCTGTCCCCTAACAGGAGTGAAACATTGCACTTCGCCAATGGTTGATAACCATTGGCGCAATGCGACAGGAGTGAGCGCATTACAGGCGCAAACGCTGACCGAACACGGGGCTCTACCCGTGTGAGACCGTGGTGCGCGAATGCGCGCCGAAAGGGGTGTTAATTGAGATACACCCCTTCCGTCACTCGTTATGCTCGTGCCACCCACCCCTCGAAGGGGTGGGCAAGGAGTTCGCGGGGATCTCTATACACGCCGTTCCCGTCTTTCTCTTTTCAGACCATGCTTTCCAAAATAAGCTTGTCGGCGACGAGCGCGATGAACTCGCTGTTCGTCGGTTTCTCCGTGCCGATGTACACCCGCGCGCCGAAAATGGCGTTGACCGCCTCGATGCGTCCCCTGTTCCAAGCGACCTCGATCGCATGGCGGATGGCACGCTCCACTTTGCTCGCGCTCGTCTCGAACTTCTCGCCGATGATCGGATACAGCCCCTTCGTCACATTGTTGATGATGTGCGGGTCTGCGACCGCCATCTTGATGCCCTCGCGGAGATAATTGTACCCTTTGATGTGCGGCGGAATGCCGATGGAGATGAAGATGTTGGAGATGCGCTCATCGAGAGAATTTGCCCGCCGCCGCTCGACGCTCTCGCGAAGCGGCGCTTCGTCCTCGCCTGCCGCCTCCATCGCGCGGTCCGCGACGACCTCCGCGTCCACGGGCTTCATCAAATAGTACCTCGCTCCCAAAGAGATCGCGCGGTTGATGATCTTATCGTCCGAGAAATTCCCCATCACGATAAACTCGGGCTTTTTCTGCTCCTTCCGCGCCTCTTCCATGACGGTGAACCCGTCCAAATTGCGCAAAAAGAGACTGAGCACCACGACCGTCGGATTGACGCTTTTGATCAAAGACAATCCCTCCGCGCCATCGTCCGTGACGCCGCATACGCGCACGCCGTTCCGCGACGAAAGAATCTTGCTGACTTCCTCCGCAAAACTTTCGTTGCTTTCCAAAATCAAAACTTGGATCTGCTTCATAATCTTTCCCCTTTTCTTAAATCGTAGCTTCATTATAGTACAAAAATTTGTAAAAGTAAAGCCTTTTTTGTAAATAATTAAATGAATTTCCTACGAATTACGAAGATTTTTGTTCTATAATGCGAAATCCTGTCGAATTTCGTGCTTTGGAAAGATTTCTCCGCAAAGGTTTGCCGCTCTACGCGGCGGGCTTTTTAGCGGCTTTGCGGCGGGAAAGTCAATGCACACCCCTTTTGGCGCGCTTCGCGCGCCACGGTCTCACATGGGTAGAACCCCGTGTTCGGTCACCGTTCGCGCCTCTGATGCGCTCACTCCTGTCGCATTGCGCCAATGGTTATCAACCATTGGCGAAGTGCAATGCTCCAACCCTCAACGGGGACAGCAAGGGCTAATGCACGCCTCCTAATCTTGGCGCCCCCTCGGGGAGCTGGCGCGTAGCGCCTGAAGGGGTGTCTCCTTATTAGTAGGCACGATAGAAGCACACCCCTTTCGGCGCAAAGAAGTGGAATAGGCCTTGCCTTTATCTATCCCCCTTACAGGCGGCAGAGGTGGTGAATTATTAATGTTAATGGCAGTTGAGGGCACAGCCATGCCCTACCCAATTTGCCGCTCGGCGGCTTAGTGCAAAAAAGGTTGAATTTCCAATGAGCATGAAAGATTCATGCAAGCTCTTTTGTTTTATTTCGTTCTTCTTTTTTCACGCTTGAAAAAAGAAGCAAAAAAGGCTCGGGACACTTGCGATGTGTCCCGAACCCCGCAGCGCTTTTTTTGCATGCTCTTACGCCTTCACTTCCTGCGCCGCTACAAAGCGATGTTTTATCGCAACCCAACAAGGGCGGCGCATCGAATATCCGAGCTCTACTGCCTTGCTTGGGTGAGCATCGCTCCCTATTCTTGACCGTTCCTAACAGTGGTAGAGCGTTGACACGAACCTCCCCCAACTTAGTTCCCCCTCTGTAATAGGGGTGGCGAGGCGGCCTTGCGGCGGGGACTACCGCCGCAAGGCAGTCACGAGTCTACGCGTGACTGAGGGGGTTGTTTCCTTGTTTAAAAGCACGATAGCAGTACACCCCTTTTGGCGCGCTTCGCGCGCCACTTTCCCCTCTTAGGGGACAGCAAGATTTTTACCTTGGCTCCCCCTTTTGAGGGGGAGCTGGCGAGCGAAGCGAGACTGAGGGGGTGTTTCCAAAATCACGGCGCGGAGCAGAATCGCCATTCTGCATTGCGCTTGCGTCGGTAGCCCCCGACGCAAGCCACC
>CANRLK010000009.1 GCA_947631465.1 uncultured Clostridia bacterium | reverse complement strand
TTCGGGTCGAGCGGCATCCTGCAATACGCAGGGATCGCAAACTTCTCCGCAAGCTCCTTTGCCTTGCTCTTGCCGAACAGCTCGATCTCTCTCCCGCACCCGGGGCACTTCAAATAGCTCATGTTCTCCGCAAGCCCCAATACGGGCACGTTCATCATCTTCGCCATGTTCGCCGCCTTCCCGACGATCATCTCCACCAGGTCCTGCGGCGTAGAAACGATCACCGTCCCGCTCAACGGAATGCTCTGAAAGACGGACAGCGGCACGTCTCCCGTTCCAGGCGGCATGTCGATGAACATCATGTCGAGCTCATCCCACACGACGTCCGTCCAAAACTGCACGCACGCCCCTGCAATCAGCGCGCCCCGCCATACCACGGGATCGTCCTCTTTTTCCAATAAATTGTTCATCGAGATCATCTTGATCCCGCCCTGCGACTTCACGGGAAAGATCTTTCCCTCTTCCCCCGTCGCAAGCGCCTTCACCCCGAACATCTTCGGGATGGAAGGTCCTGTAATGTCCGCGTCCAAGATCGCCGTCCTATATCCCCGCGCTGCGGCTCTCACCGCAAGCAGCGACGTCACAAGCGACTTCCCGACGCCCCCCTTCCCGCTCGCCACCGCGATACATCTCTTGACCTTCGACCCCTTCCGTAGCGGCTTGATGAGCGAATCCTTCTTCCTCGTCCCGCAATTGGAACTGCAAGACGAACAATCATGGGTGCATTCCGACATAAACTCCTCCGAATTATGATTATTTTATGTTGATTTTTATCCTTGTTCCCTTGTTCAATTTCTTTTTCTGCCCGCGATCGAGAGCACGATCAGAAGATACCGCAAGAAATACACGAGCGAGATGAGCATGGACGCAACATAGGTCATCGCCGCCGCCGAGAGCACTTTCTTTGCACCGACGAGCTCGCTCTCGTTCAAAATCCCCTCTTGGAGCAGCATCTTCTTGGCTCTATGCGAAGCGTTGAACTCGACGGGAAGGGTCACGAGCATAAACAGCACCGACAGCGAATAAAAGGCGATGCCGACGTACATGAGATATTGTCCCACGACAAAATTTGTGCCGAGGAAAACGACGTCGAGCACGATGCCGATCAAGATCAAGGGCAAAGCGAGGCGAGAGCCAATGTTTGCGAGCGGGACGAGCGCGGTCCGAAGTTTATAAGGACCGTACCCCTTTGCCTTTTGCATGACATGCCCGATCTCGTGTGCGGCGACGGCTGCCGCCGCAATGCTCGCCGAGCCGTAGGTGCTCTCCGAGAGGTTGACCTGCCCGCGCGTCGGGTGGTAGTGGTCGGTGAGCCGACCGCGGATACGGTTGACGGTGATTCCGCTGACCCCGCCGCTTCTCAAAAGCCTGACCGCCGTATCGTATCCCGTCATATGGGACGAATTGGGCAGACCGTTGTACTTTGCGAACGTCGAATTGACCTTTGCGCTCGCCCATGCCGACAGTAGCATGAACGGCAGCAGGATGAGCAGAAACAAATAATAGCTGTAAAACATGCGCGCTCCCTCCGAAAAAATACTTTCATAACAATGATACCCCGCAGGACGGGGGTCTAATCGGCAGACGAAATTTTCCGCCTCTTTGAAAGAAGCGGTTTTGAAAACCCCCTGCTTTTCAAGGCAGGGGGCGTGATTGCTTATTGCAGACCCGCGTTGAGCTTTTCCAGCAAGGCGGTCAAGTCCTCGCCGTGAACGGCGACCGCCTGTTCGATGGTCTCGTTCTGCGCCAGCGCGCAGCCGAAACAGTGCATTCCCGCCTCCATCAAGATCTCGGGCGCGTCGGGATTGAGTTCGAGGCAATCTGCGATCAAAGTGTCCTTCGTAATTTTAGCCATTATTTTCACTCCTTGTATTTTCTAACCATGATTGTATCACAAAGCAAAAGATTTTACAACCGTTTTCGAAAAATTTTTTGCGATTTCAAACCGTTGACGGCAAAAACGGGTCGTCAAAGCGCCAAAAGCCAATAGATGAGCCCGACGGCCGCACCCGCGCTCACGCCGAACACGATGATCGGACCTGCGACGATGAACATTTTCGCCGCCATACCGTAGACGTAGCCCTCGGTCTTGAACTCGATGGCGGGCGATGCGACGGAATTGGCAAAGCCTGTGATGGGCACGATGCTTCCCGCGCCCGCGTTTTTGCCGATCCGATCATATACGCCAAGTCCCGTCAAAAAAGTGCCGAGGAAGATGAGAATGACGGAGACCGTGCCTGCGAGCTCATCCCCCGAAAGTCCCGCATATTCGAGCAGGAAGCGAAAGAACTGTCCGATACAGCAGATAAATCCCCCGACCAAGAACGCGCGGCTGCACGTTTGGAAGTGTTTGGTCGGCGGGTCGAAGGAACTGACATAGTCGATGTAGTTCTTATTGTAATTTTCGCGTGATTTTCCCGTCATGCGGCGTCCCCCCCGCGGCGCGGACCGCGCGGACCGCGCGAACGGATCTCCCCGCGTTTTGCTTCGGGAAAACAGCTTTCCCGTTCCTCTCTCGTCTTTCCCATCGGGTCATTTTTGATCTTGTCCATGCCTATAATTTGGGAAAAACTTCGCGGTTTTATACGCTTTTTGCGCCTTAGAAGTTGCGGGAGATTTGTTTATTGAGGCACACCCCCTCAGCCGCTTTCGCGGCAGCTCCCCCTATTCCAGAGGGGGAGCCAAGGGGGGGCGGGCGGCTTGCGCCTTCTCTCGCTGTCCCCATTGTGGGGTGGAGCGGCGCAACGTCTGTCCTTTTCCCTTGCTGTCCCCTTTTCGAGGGGAAAGTACCCGAGTGAAACGAGGGGGAAAGGGGTGTAAAGTTCTTGCATGAAAATATTGATAATAGATGTGCAATGTGCTCTACCCAATTTGCCGCGCGGCAGCTTAATGCAAAATAGGTTGGATTTTCAATGAGCATGAAAGTTTCAGGCGTGCTCTTTTGTTTCATTTAGTTCTTCTTTTTTCAATGCTGAAAAAAGAAGCAAAAAAGGCTCGGGACACTTGCGATGTGTCCCGAACCCCGCAACGCTTTTTTTGCGTGCCCTTGCGCATTCACTCCCTGCGCCGCCGCAAAGTGAAACTCGCCGTAACCCGACGAGGGCGGCGCATCGCATATTTCAACTTTCTGCCTTGCTTGGGTGAACGTCACCCCTACTTGCTGTTCCTATAAGGGGCAATTGAGCTCTTAAACAAAAGTTACACCCCCTCAGTCTCGGCTTTGCCTCGACAGCTCCCCCTCTCAGGGGGAGCCAAGGGAGGGCAAAAGCAGCGCGCCTTCCGAGGGGGGAGCCAAGATTTAAGCGCGTACCGAGCTCAACCCCGTTTTTTCTCGGGAAGGACTGCGCTTAGCTCCTTCATAAACGCCTCAGCGGGCGTCTCTTCATCCTTGTGCGGATTCGCCTCATTGATCGCAGCCGCATAATCCTTCGTCGAATTTGGCGATTTCATCTTCATCATGTCGTCATAAAGCCACATGAACCCGCCCGTCGTGTAGTCCGTCTCGCGGGAGAGCTTGCTCTTGACAGTCGAAGCCATGCAGCGTCCCGCTCCCGTCCCGCACCAATAGCCCGGGATAATCCGCATTCCCGTCGAGAGCGCCCAAACTCTCCACCAAGTCTTATATTGATTATCGTTGAGCTGCCCGCCCGAATAACATTGAAGATACACTCTGTCCGCGTCCTCTCCGAGCTCTTTTGCGAGTTTGCTCCAAAAATCAATGTTGACATACGGGCAGAACGTGATCTTCATGCCCATCTCCGCGCACATCTTCCCGAACGCCGCCGCAGAATTTAAGTCATAACAGCTCTCGTCGTCAAAGTTGACCGCGTCCGCGCCCGTTGCTTCAATGAGCGTGTGCATATTTTTATACAGGACGGACTCCTCGCCCGTGCCCTCTTTTTCAACGTATTTCTTGATCTCCTCGAAATCGGTACAGCCGCCCGCCCCGACGCTCAGTTCGATGCGCTCGATGGACGAACCCTCACCTTTCAGCTTGGACCAAAATTCCACCGACGCCTGCCCGATGACGAGCTCCCCATTGTCCACTGCCTTGGTGTTGTTGAGATACAGCGTCCCGTCGCCATGTATATGCACCGACCAGATCATGATCGTATTGAACCCCGACGAGGTCACATCATCCAGCACCGACTGCTTTCCTTCGACAAACGGTCCTCCGCCGAAGATCGCCGAGACCCACTCTCCCTTCCATTCGGGAATGGCGATCTCCCCGCCTTCATTCCCCTCTTGACTACCTTGGCTTCCCTGTTGACCTTGGCTTCCTTGACCTTCGCTACCCGACGGTTCTTTTTCATCCCCGCCTTGATCGCCTTGGCTTCCTTGTTGACCTTGACTGCCTTGACTTTCACTGCCCGACGGGTCTTTTTCATCCCCGCCCTGGCTGCCTTGACTTCCCTGTTGACCCTGGCTTCCTTGACCTTCGCTGCCCGACGGGTCTTTTTTGTCCTCGTCTTGGCTTCCCTCTTGATCTTGATCATCCGAAGGGGTAGATTGGGTGTCGTCTTGGTTGGACGAGTCGTCCGTTGAAGAATGGTTGTCACAGGCGCAGGCAAGGCACAAGACGAGCGCGAGCAAGAGCGCAGTGAAAAGGCGAACGAGTTTGTTGGGTTTCATAAGATCTCCTCAAATTTTTGGATTTTTCGATAAACGGAACGGCGTATTCGCGTTGACGGGCGCGGGCGGGCACGTAAAAAACATACAGAAGCCCATGAGAAAGCCCATTATGGCGAAGGATTTCCTTAAATCATCTTCAATTATACTATAAAAAGTGAGAAATGCAACAAAATTTTGTTAATTTTCCGAGATTTTCTCGGCGCGGGAGAGAAATTCTGCTTTAGAGAGTCCGTCTTTGCCCTTGACGAAGAAGAGGAGATACTCGATATTTTTCTTGGGGCGGACGGGAGCATTGACGATATTTTGGGGGATGAAAGAAAGCGCTTTGCAGAAGTCATAAAATTCGGCAAGGAGCGCGGGGTGCAGACGGAGCGGGCAGATGCCGCTTTTTGACGAGAGACTGCGGCCGCATTCGAACTGCGGTTTGAAGAGCAAAAACGCCCTGCCGTTTTGGGGGAGCAGAGAATAGACGACGGGCAGGATGAGGCGCAGGGAGATGAAGCTGAGATCGCCCACGATGCCGTCGAGCGTGCAGGGAAAGTCGGCGGGGGTGAGAAAGCGGGCGTTACGGTTGTCCATGACGGTGACGCGGGGGTCGGCTTGGAGCGCGGGTTCGAGCTGGTTTTCGCCGACGTCCACGCAAAAGACATGGCTTGCGCCGAAGCGCAGGAGGCAATCGCAGAACCCGCCTGTGCTTGCGCCGAGGTCGGCAAAGGTTTCGCCCGACGGGGATTCGTGAAAGGCGAGGAAAGCGCGTTCGAGCTTATATCCGCCTTGGGAGACGAAGCGCGGGGAATCGAGAAAAGTGAAAGAATCGGCGGGAGATACCTCGTCGGAGGGAGAGAGAATCTTTCCGTTCCGAAGGATGAGCCCGCGTTTGAGCACGTCTTGCGCCTTGGAGCGAGAGCCGAATTTTTCTGCAAAAAATTTATCCGCGCGCATAAGTTTCCTTTGAGTTTGATGTAAAGATGTATATATAAAAGCCTTTGCGTGAATTTTCGATTCTTTTTAAGAATATATGGATATAAAGCCGTCCCTTCTTGGCAACCCTTTTGATTTTAGGGTAAAGCGGCATGTAAATGCTCATCTTGGCTGCCCCTTTGAGGGGAGGCAACAAGTTCAGTCCTCATCTTGGCTCCCCCTCTGAAATAGGGGTGGAGCGGCGCAACTTCTGTTCGACAGCCCAGTGGGCTGTGAGCTGCAATGCGAAGATGAGCCATTCTATTGTTATTCCATGTGAGGCGCACGAGCCGAAGGCGAGTACAGCCGAGCTGGTGGCGAGGCGGACTTGCGGCGGGGGCGACCGCCGCAAAGCAACGCGGAGCGGCTGAGGGGGGGTTACATTATTTACAAGTTCGTCTGCGAAGCCCCCCTCGGCGCAAAAAACGCGCCACTTTCCAAGAAACGGGCATCGCCTTGCCCAATTCAAGTGGACTGTGGGGCGACCGTTCTCACCCGAGCAAGGCGGTGAGGTTCGGATTTCCGATGCGCCGCCCTCGTCGGGTTACGGTGAGCTTCACTTCGCGGCGGCGCAGAAAGTGAAGGCGCAAAAGTTCGAAAAAAAGCGCTGCGGGGTTCGGGACACATCGCAGGTGGAGCGGCGCAATTTCTGTTCGACAGCCCAGTGGGCTGCGAACTGCGCCGCGACATGAGCACTGGCTGTGCGAGGGGCTGCGGCGTTCTCCTTGCGCCGCAGCGGGCTCGTTTGCAATTAACGACGGGTCGATAATATGCGTGATTCACGATTTTTCAAGCGTGAAAAAAGAAGAACGAAATAATACAACAAGGGCTCGCATAAAACTTTTATGCTCTTAAAAGAACAAAACCTTTCTTGCATTCAGCCGCAAACGGCAAGGCGCAAAACGCACACTCTCCCAAAAGGTACAGCAAGAAAGAATACAAAAGCCTCTTATTCCTTCCCGCGGGAACGGGTGCGCGAAATAATTTCTTTGGCGATTTCTTTCGCAGAGAGCCCGAACTCCTCCATCAATTCCGCGGGCGTTCCGTGCGGGATAAATCCGTCCTCAAACCCGAAACTTCTCACCCGCGTTTTGAGCCCCTTTTGCCGATAAAACCGCGCCACCGCGTCTCCCAAGCCCCCGATCTTCACATTGTCCTCAATGGTATAAATGTCCCGTTCCTTCAACTCCGAAAGCAACTCCTCATCCAGCGGACGCAAAAACCGCGCGTTCACGATCATCACGTCCACTCCCGCTTTCAGCATCATCTCGCGCACATTCCAAGCGATTTTTAAGCACCGCTCCCCCGCCGCAAGCAATACTATGTCAGACATAGTACTATGTAAAACCTCAAATTTCCCAATTTCGACCTCGGAAATTTCCCCTTCCGTGCCCTCTCGGGGATAACGGATCGCAAGCGGCATCCGAAAATCCGCGCTTCTTCTGATCATCGCCCGAAATTCTCCGATATCCTTCGGAATCGCCACCGTCAAGTTCGGGATCATCGAAAGAAAACTCAAATCAAACACGCCTTGATGGGTCTCCCCGTCCGCGCCCGATACCCCCGCCCGATCGATACAAAACGTCACGGGCAATTTCTGCGCGCAAATATCATGGATGATCTCATCAAACGCGCGCTGTAAAAACGTTGAATAAATTGCAAAATACGGCTTCATCCCCCCTGCCGCCATCGAAGCGCAGAGCACCGCCGCGTGTTCCTCGCAAATGCCCACGTCAAACCCGCGGTCGGGATATTTTTCAAAAAACGGGCGCAGTCCCAAACTGTCCGTCATTGCCGCCGTGACCGCGACGATCTTCTCATCCTTCCCCGCAAGCGCCATGAGTTCCTCGCCGAGCGCCGCCGAATACTCTTTCTTCGCGCTCCCCGACGGGCTCACGCCGTGCGTCTCCATCGGCGCGTTCTCGCAAAACGGATACCCGCACCCCTTCTTCGTCGTCACATGCAGCAAGACGCTCCCCTCTTTCAGCGCGTCCTTTGCCGCCGAAAGCGCAGGCACGATCTTTTTCAGATCATTCCCGTCCACGACCCCCATGTATTTCAGCCCGAACCGCTCAAATACCCGCACATCGGGGTCGCCGCCCTCGAAATCCGCTTGAAAATCCTTCGAACTTGACTTCAAATTATTCAATATCTCGTGCATTCCCCCAACGGTCGGCGAGATAGACATGCCGTTATCGTTGAGAATGATCAAAATGCGGCTGTTCAGGATTTTGAGGCTTGACAGCGCCTCATAGATGAGCCCGTTATTGAACGCGCCGTCGCCGACGAGGGCGATGACGTCGAAATTTTCGCCGTTGAGATCGCGCGCCTTGGAGAGCCCGAGCGCCGCCGAGACCGCCGTGCCCGCATGCCCCGTGTTGTAGCAATCGTACTCGCTCTCCTCGCGCTTGGGAAAGCCCGAAATGCCGCCGCGCTTCCGAAGGGTGTGGAACTGTTCCGCTCTCCCCGAGAGCAATTTGTGGGCATAGCACTGATGCCCCACGTCAAATACGATCTTATCGCGCGGAAAATCGAACACCCTGTGCAGGGCGACCGTGAGCTCCACCGCGCCGAGGTTGGACGAGAGATGCCCCCCGCACTCGGAGACCGTGGAGAAGATCTCCCGCCGCAGTTCCTCGCAAACCCCGTTTAATTGAGAAAGGGAAGCCTCTTTCAGCTCCCTGTCCGTCCAAGATTTCATGTTCAGTTATCCCGACTGCGCACGAGATCGACCATCCCGCGCAGAAAATTTGGTTCTCCGTTGAATTTATCGAGCAATTTCAGGCACTTTGCCGCACATTCATCGGCGAGAAGTTCGCATCGTTCCACGCCATAGACTTTGACGCAGGTCGCCTTGTCCTCTTGTTCGTCTTTCCCGAGGGTCTTGCCGACGCGCGCGCTGTCGCCCTTCACGTCGAGAAGGTCGTCGGTGATCTGGAACAGCCGCCCAAGTTCCAAGCCGAATTTCTCGGCGAGCGTTTCATCCGCGCCCGCGAGGATCGCCGCCATCACGACGGGAGCCGCAATGAGCTTGCTCGTCTTATGCAAATAGATGAAATCGAGCTCATCCCCCGAGACGTCCTTTCCCTCATAGAGAAGATCGGCGGACTGTCCCGCGACCATGCCCTCTGCGCCCGCGGCGCGGGCTAAGTGATATGCGGCGCGCCGAACTTCTTCGCCCCGTCCCGCCTCTTGCAAAAGCAGCACGAACGCCTCGTTCAAGAGCGCGTCGCCCGCCAAGATCGCATTTGCCTCGCCGAACACCTTGTGGCTCGACGGATTCCCCCGCCGAAAATCGTCGTTGTCCATTGCGGGCAAATCGTCATGGATGAGCGAGTATGTATGCACCATTTCAAGGGCGATCGCCAAGTTGACTTCGTCCCGATATTCCTTTCCGAACAGCTCCAATGCGGCGAACAGCAGCACGGGGCGCACCCGTTTGCCCCCCGAGAGCAGGGAATAGCGCATGCTCTCCGTCAAGACCTTGGGGAAGTACTTCATCTTGGCGCAATATTCTTTGAGTTCGCCCTCGAAAAAGCCTTGATATTCCCTGTACTTTTCCTCGAATTTCTCCATCTTTCTTCCCTTATCTTGTTACTATGTCAGACATAGTACCCATCATCTTGCGTTTTTGGGCTCAATTCCCCTATTATTCCCGCAGGGCGCGCTCGCAGAGCGTGCAGGCGTTGGACATGAGCATCGTCACCGTCATCGGTCCGACTCCGCCTGGCACGGGGGTGATGAAGGAAACCTTGTCCTTCACGGCTTCGAAGTCCACGTCGCCGCACAGTTTGCCGTTTTCATCGCGGTCCATGCCGACGTCGATGACGACCGCCCCCTCTTTGACCATATCCGCCGTGATAAATTTGGGCTTGCCGAGCGCAGCGACCAGGATGTCCGCGCGGCGGCACTCCTCTTTTAAGTCTTGGGTCTTGGAATGGCAAACGGTGACAGTCGCGTTGGCGTTCATGAGAAGCATTGCCATGGGTTTTCCGACGATGTTGCTCCTGCCCACGACGACGGCGCGCTTGCCCGCGGTCGGGATGTGATAGCGCTTCAAAAGTTCCATCACGCCCAAGGGAGTGCAAGCGATCGTCCCCTCTTGCTGCATGGAGAGCCTGCCGACGTTCTCCGCCGAGAAGCCGTCCACGTCCTTGTCCGTCGGGATGAGGCGCATGACCGCCTGCGCGTCCAACCCCTTCGGAAGCGGGAGCTGGACCAGGATGCCGTGGACAGAATCGTCCTTTGCAAGGCGTTTGACGAGGGCTTCGACCTCTTCCTGCGAGGCGGTCTCGGGAAGGTAATGGGCGAGGGACTTGATGCCCGACTCCTCGCATGCCTTGACCTTGTTGCGGACGTACACTTGGGAAGCGGGATCGCTCCCGACCAAGATGACCGCAAGGGTGGGCACGACGCCGTATGTTTTTTCGAGCGCGCACGAACGCGCCTTGACTTCTGCCCGAATTTGGGCGGAGACCGCTTTTCCGTCGATCAAAATCATTTGTTTATCACTCCTGCCAGCACGCCGTTCACAAAGCCTGCCGAATTTTCCGTGGAATATTTCCGCGCGAGCGCCACCGCCTCCGACACGGAGACAACGGGCGGGACGTCGTCGCAATAGAAGATCTCGGTGAGGGCGACGAGCAGTACCGCTCGATCGACGGGGTAGATCCGTCCCGTCGCATAGCGGGTGACCTTATCGGAAAGGTAGGTCAAGAGCTCTTCGCGATGTTTTTCGGTGAGCGAGACAAGGCGGGAGACGAATTTCGCCTCCTCCAAGTTGAGTTTGGAATGTCTGCACACGTCCGCTTTGAACTGCGCGTCGCAATCGCCGCCGAACAGTTCCGCAAAGACAATTTTGAAAGCCGCTTCCCGCGCGTCGCTTCTCATGTTTCTCCTTACGAGAAATTCCCCTTTCGTTGGGGAAAGGGGAAAGTTCCTCGGTTATTTGTTGCTCTCTTGTTCCTGAGACGGCTCGCTCGCCTGCGAGACGGGGCTCGGAAAGACGACGCTTTGGATATGCACGTCGACCTTTGCGATCTTGAACTTCGTCATCGATTCGACCATCTGCTTGACCGTCTGCTGGATGGAGAAGGCGAGCTCGGGGACGTTGTAGCCGTAGTGGGCGATCACGGAGATGTCCGCAAAGACGCCCTCTTTTTCGAAGCAGACCTTGATGCCCCGGCTCTTCGACGGGACGAGCTCAATGCCCTCGGTCTCTTGCAGGCTCAAAACGACGATGCCGCTCACGATGTCTGCATTGTAGGAAATTCTTCCCTTTTGTCCGTTCGGATTGTATCGTATCGTAGCCATAATATTCCCTTGGTGATATATTATAGCACATCTTCGCGCGTTTTACAACTGTTTTTCTTAACTTTCTGCGTAAATGGGCATGATGATCACGTTCCCGTTGCGAATGCCCTTCTCTTCCTCGAAGATGGAGTAGATCTTCATGACGGTATCGGCGTTGAGTTCGCTCGAATTGATGAAGATGTTGATGTTGTCGGACTCCGAACCGATCGCGACGACGACGTCGGAGAAGCCGAGCGCGCGGATCATCGTCTCGATGACGAGCTCATCTTCCATGATGCCGACCATCTTCTTCTTTGCGGCGACCGCCTCGGCATATTCCGCCGTGTCCGCAGCATAGGCGGAGATGATCCCGTCGAGCTGGACAAATTCCTCACTGCGGGTCGAGGAGCGTTCGGCGCGGTGCGAAGTGAAGAAATTGACTTCCGCAGCGTCGCCGCTCGCATTGACGCTGGTTGCACCCCTGCCCGCCAGCACAAAGTTGAACACGGCGGTCACGGCAAGCAGTAGCACAAGGGTAGACATTAGTACGATCTTTTTGGTGTTTGACATAAGGTTATCTCCTTTATAAATTTTCAATGAATATTTTTATTTCCCGCGTTTCCCTTTCGCCTTCCCGCAATAAAGCGGATTTTCAGGCGTTATTTTTCGGCGGGATAGACCTGAATGCACGATTTTTTGAGATTGAGAGCTTTTGCGGTAATGTCGAGCACGCGCATGCGGGATAGAATGCTGTCCGCGCCGCCAAACACGACGATCGCAGAAATGGGCACGCCGTCCTCTTCCGAGATCATCGCCGTCACGCTCCCAACCCCTTCGACCTCTTCGAGCAACCTGCAAAGCCGCGCCTCGCGCTCGGTCGGGACATACGCGCTCTCCGTCGTTTTCTCCTTCCCGCCCCCGAAAAAGACCAGCCACACCGCCGCAAGCAGCAGCACCGCCGCAACCGCCAAGAGCACCGTCTTTGCCGTTTTGCTATTTAGGAGCTTTCCGATCTCGCCTGCCATTCGACCTCCGCAAGACACCCGAAATTCTTTTCGAGAACGTTTTTGATCTCGGTCATCATATCTATATGCGCCTCGGGTTCGAATATTCCCTCAAAAAAAAGTTTCACCCGCACTTTTTCCCGCCCGAAGTCTCCTGTCGGCTTTCGCGACATCTCCGCTTCCGATTCGAGCCCATACTCCCCCAACAAATACCCCTCAATCTCGCGCTCGTCCGCCCGCTCCAAAAGCTCCGCGCACGTTTCAAGATACGCCGCGTCCATTGCCGTCTCTCCCGTTGAAAAATCAAATTTCTTTTCATGAAAGAGGGATACGAGCGGCACGACGACGATCGAAAAGACGAACAGGCGGGTCATTCCCTTCAAAAATCTGCCCATCTTTCCGTCGGGCAGCAGCACCGAGACGATCGCCGACAGCAAGATCGCCCCCGTCAACGTCAGTAGATACGCCTTCATCTTCCCTCATCCCCCTTTCGGGCTTTTGCGGTCTCGCCTGCCCTCTCAAAATATTGTGAATATTTATTCATTAAAAGAACACCCCCGAGGAGCAGACGAGCAGGAGCAGGGTCAGAAAGTAGAGGAAGGCGATGCAGAGGAGCGCGGCGACGAAGTAGCCCGTATCCCCCGCAAGGCGGGAGAGAAAGGCGGGGATCTTGCCGCCGACGGGTTCGGCGATTGCGGCGGAGAGGCGCAGGAAGAGCTGAAAGGCGGACAACAGCAGGAGCGGGCGCACGATGGATGCGACGAGCAGGAAGCAGGCGACAGAGCCGAGTGCGTTTTTGATGAGGGCGCTGCCCGCGAGCACGAGGTCCACTCCGCCCGACAAAAATCCCCCGACGATGGGCACAGAGCCCGAGATCACATACTTCACGGCGCGAAGGGACACGCCGTCGTACTGCGCAGCCGTCATTCCCTGCACCGACAAAAACAGGCTGAACAGTCCCAGCGTCAAGCCGATGAGCCACTTCGAGACGCTCTTAAAAAAATCGCCGAGCTTTTCCGTGCGGACGCTGTCCGACAAGTTCCCCACGAACGCCAGCACGATGACGACCACCGACACGGGCAGCACGACCGACGTAAACAGCTCCAACACTGCGCCGCTCATGAACGCCACCGCGGGTCGGAACACTGCCGCCGAGACCGCCCCCCCGCTTGCCGCCATCAATGTAAGGAGCAGCGGGAAGATCAGCTCCATTTGCCGCTTCATTTGCTCGACCGCCGTAAATCCGACGGACAGCACCGAAATGAGACACGAAAGCACGACCGCGCCCACCGAAATGTACCCGACAAAGCCTATTATGTCTGACATAGTACTATGCAAAAAGCCATTTTTCGAGGCATTGAGGATGCCGCAGAGCAATGCGACCGCCAAAATCAGCGCAAAAGCGGGCAAAAAGACGCTCGCGTCCTCAAACAGCAGTCCCAACAGCGCCTGCCACAAACTCGGGTAGTCGAGGCTTGCATCCCCCGTCACGAGCTGTTTGAGCTTGTCCTTGACCGACGTTCCGCGAAAGTCCGTGAGCGTGTCGAGATAGTTTTGAAGCGCCTCGGTATCGAGCGCGTCCAACAGTTCGTCGAGATTCCCTTCGAGCTCTTCCATCGCCCCCGCCTCAGCGGCATCCCCCGCCGTCCCCTCTTTTGTGAAAGCCGAAACCGTGAGCGTTGGCTTGCGCGATGACAGCGCGAAGAAAATAAGCAGAAGACACAAAAGGAGCACGAGGGATTTTTTCATATCAACTCCAAGAGTTTGAGGATGAGCCGAAGGACGTTTTCGACGATGGGAACGGCGAGGACGAGGATCAAGATCTTCCCGCAAAAGACGAGCTTGTCCGCAAGGGCGTTTTGCCCGAAATCGGCAAGGATGCCCGAGGCGAACTCGACGAGATAGCCGATGCCGATCATTTTGAGCAGGATCTTGACGAGCGAGGAGTCGATGCCCGTCACGTCGGCGATCTTCTGGAAGAGGGAAAGGCTGCCCCGAAGCATTTCGAAGGCGAAGAGCAGCATGACAATGCTCCCCGCAACGGTGACGGCAAGCGCCATTTCGGGCTTTGTGCCCTTCAAGATGAGCGCCGCGACCGCCGTCGTCAGCGCGATTCCCACGAGTTGAAAGATCTCCGTCATTTGAGCGAAAAGATGTCCTTGATGAGGGCAAACAGGTCCGCGATCATCGTGACCGCGATCGACAGCGCGATCACGAGCCCCACGATCGAGACGACCGTCGCAAAGTCGTCTCTGTCCGATTTTTTGAGCACTTGGCAGACGACCGTGATCAAGATCCCGATCGCCGCGAGCTTAAAAATGATAGAAATATCCATATTTATACATTCTCTATACGATCAAGATCACAAAGGCGAGCCCCGCAAGCAGCCCGAGCTTTAAGTACAGTTCGCTTCGCTCCTTTGCCTCTTTGCCCGTCTCTTCGCACTTTTTTTTGAGCGTCTCCGCCTGCGCGGAAAAATAGCCGAGCTGCGAAGTAGCGTCCCCTCTTCCGAGCATTGAAAAGAGCTCTTTGATCTCCTCCTTCTCCCCTTTCGAAAGATAGGAAAGGGTCGGCTCGGCGGTGCGCGTCTTTTGGAACTCTTCGAGAAAGGCTTGAAAGTCGCCGCGGAACTCGCAGGTCTTTAAGAACTCCCCGAGCGGCTTGCGCGAAAATTTTAGCTCCGCAAGATATTTCTCGTTCAGCGACTGCAAAGAGAGGTAAAACCCCTTTCGCCGACGGTATTTGTCCGCAGCCAGATACCCGAGCAGCGTGCAAAAGGCGATCGAAAGCCCCCCGAGCAAAAATTTCAGCCAAAGCACTCCCGTCCCCCCTCTTTCAAAATATCGGTCATTTCTCCGTCAATTCGATTTCCTTATGCCGTCACGGCGTTTGAGAGCTCTTTGCCGTCTGTGACCTCTTTGCCGTCCGCCTGCAAGATCTTGCCGACTTTTCCCAAGCCGTCCAAGAACACATAGCGGAAGAAGAGCTTTTCGGGCACGTCCTCGAAGCGTTTCAAATGGGTGGAGGCAAAGACGGTGAGCCCGCATTCTGCGGCGCGTTTGATCGCGGCGTAGTCGTCGCCGAAGAGTTCGTCGCAGACGAGCACGTCGGGTCGCATTGCGCGGATGCCCGCGGTGAAAGCGGTGAGCTTGCCTGCAAATTTCATGCAGTCGGCAGTTTCGCCAAGTTCGCCCGCCGAGAGTTCCCCGCGCTCGTCGCACACGAGCACGTTTTTTTGGGTCTTTTGACAGACGAGACGACAAAGATCGCGAAGGATGGTCGTCTTACCCTCGCCAGGGGGCGCGAGCAATAGGAGCGAACACAGCCCATTTTGAAAACAACGGGCATAGATGTCGTCGGCGCAGCCCAAGATCTCATGCGGGATACGGATGCAGAGCGAGGTCGCAGAATGGACGGAGAGAACGGCGTCCTTTTCATAGACGAACGCGCCCGCGATGCCGATGCGCTCGCCGCAACTGCCCGTGAGAAAGCCGCATTTGAGCTGGTTCTCGACGGCATAAAGGGAGTAGCCGCTCGCGGAGAACAAGATCTCCTCGATCTCGGCTTGGGTGGGCAGGATCGCCTCGCGCGGGGAGCATACGCCCGTCTCGGACAGACAGACATAGTTGCCGCAAAGATTTGCATAGAGCGGTTTCCGTGCGCGAACGCGGAGCTCATAGAGCTTGTTGAGGTTGATATGCCTCACGGCGGATATGAGCCGCGCGGGAAGAAAATCCAGCATCGGTCTATTATACGGGACAGGTCCTCTCTTTATGAAGAAAAAAGCGCAATAAAAATATTGAAAACCCCTTGCATAAAGGAAAGGGATATGATAGAATAATTTTGCGTTACAGTTTCATAATGATTACATGGTACTAAGGCATCGACGTATCCTTTTTCCGTGTAATTAGGAAATTGTGACGCATTCAACATGGATACTCAGTGCGGGCGCTCCATGTTGGGGGCGTCCCTATTTTTATGAAGAGTTTTGAATGAGGGAAAGATACGATCAAGGGAAGATAGGATCGAAAAAATTGAATCAATCAGATCACACGCAAATGCTTTTCAAAATGGGCGCGTCGGAGATCCTTTCCGATGCGCCTAAATCTTTTTATGAAGAGATAATGCGGCTCAGCGAAAAAAAGCGACGTGCCCCATTCGGAGCGCGCCAAACTTATTGTCTGCTGCTTCAAATAAGGTAACACCCCCTCAGTCACGCGCAAGCGCGTGCCAGCTCCCACTCTCCGTAGGGAGAGCCAAGTGGGGGCGAGGCGACATGTCTTTTTTCCTCGCTGTTCCCTTGAGGGTTGAGCATTGCATTGCGCCAATGGATGATAACCGTTGGCGGAGTGCGACAGGAGTGAGCGCATCTCAGGCGCAAACGGTGACCGAACACGGGGTTCTACCCTGTGAGACCGTGGCGCGCCGTCTTTACGCTTTTTTCTTGCTGTCCCCTATGAGAGGAAAGTGGCGCGCCGTCTTTGCGCGCCGAAAGTGGTGCTTCGCAGACGAGCTTGGAAATAAGGATACATCCCCTCAGTCTCGGCTTTGCCTCGACAGCTCCCCCTATTCCAGAGGGGGAGCCAAGGAGTGGGGTTGCGTTGAAAACTTGCGTTTTTCGTTTTCCCTTGCCGTCCCCTCGGAGGGGTGGAGCATTGCACTTAGCCAATGGTTGATAACCGTTGGCGCAATGCGACAGGAGTGAGCGCATCTCAGGCGCGAACGGTGACCGAACATGGGGTTCTACCCGTGTGAGACCGTAGCGCGCCCTCATTGCAACAATGATTTTACACCCCTTTCCCCCTCGCTTTGCTCGGGTACTTTCCCCTCATAGGGGACAGCAAGAAAAAAGCGCCCTGATGAGATTGATGAAATAGATATTTGATAAGAATGCCCCACCTAATTTGCCGCTTGCGGCTTAGTGCAAGAGAGGTTTTTTCTTCTAAAAGCATGAATGTTCCATGCAGGCATTTCGTTTTTTCTTGTTCTTCTTTTTTCAATGCTGAAAAATTGGAATCCTGCCTATTATCGACCCATCGTTAATTGCAAACGAGTCCGCTACCGCCATTCTATTGCTTATCCATGCGCGGCGCACGAGCCGAAGGCGAGTACAGGAGCGCTGGCAAGCGCGCCCCGCCTATCTACTGTTATGATTCATTGGGCGGCACAAGCGCGTAGCGCGAAGTACGGGCTGCGGCGTTCTCCTTGCGCCGCGTCTTCTACGGCGCAGTTCGCAGCGCACCGCGCTGTCGAACAGAAGCGCCGCTCCACCTGCGATGTGTCCCGAACCCCGTAGCGCTTTTTTTTGCGAACTCTTGCGCCTTCGCCTTCTGCGCCGCCGCATAGCATAGTTTTATTGCAATCCAACAAGGGCGGCGCATCGCATACCCGAACTTGCTGCCTTGTTTGGGGAAAGTATTAAAAGAAGGAGTTGACACTCATCCCTGCGTGGCTGAGGGGGGTCACCTTATTGATAAGCGCGGCGCGCCGAAGGAATCTTCGGCGCGCCGCCTTCCTCTTAGAGTTCCCACTTTACAAAAGGAATGCCGCTCTTATGCGTAAAGTTTCGTCGCCCCGTTCACGCTCGCACCGTCTACCGCAAGAAGCATGTGTTTCCATGTCGTGAACCCGATGCCGAAGCGGCAGTATCCGTTCCAAACGAAGTTGCGGGTGTGCTCATCGACATAGTTGCGAATATTGAGCGCGACGCGGTTATAGAACATAGAGCCGAGCAAGTTCTTGTTCGCCTCCGAGCTCATGAGCATGAACCGATCGTCCGTAGTCTCCCAACCCGAGAGAACGACGAGCGTCCAATTTCCGTATTGGATGATGTCGTTGCAGTCCGTGCCCGCAGTGCGCTTGAAACCGATGACCTTCTTGATGTTCGCTTCGAGATCGGGACGGTTACACGGCAAAATAAGGACATCGGGAGCGTAATTCATCGTCTCGCCGTCTTCATCCTTAAAGTTTCTCATGCGGTCTGAGAGCGTATTCAAGCTCTTTTCGAGCGCAGCCATATCCTTGCAGATCCCTTCGCCATAAAAGAAGTTGCTCTGCGTGCGTGTCTTGTCCTCTTCGGCGCACTTATGGGCATTATGGAACAACGGCAAACCGTCATCGACGGTGAGATCGACGAACGTTTTGTCGAACTCCCCTTCGGAAGAAGTTCCGTTCGCGAGCGCCCACGCCGCAAGTTTCGTCCGCGTCTTGTAAAAAGCATGGACAAATTCGCGCGCCCTCGACTCCATCTCTGCACCAAGTTCTCCACCCGCGTCGTCCATCATCTCTTTCGTGATGGTTAACTCTTTACGGTATGGAATGTTCTCAATCCCTTTCTCGAAAGTCCGTTCGACGTTATACAGTACATCGAGCAGGGACTTTTTCTTTTCAAGAGCATTTGATTCATTCTCGATGATCGCTTTGATTAAAGACTCAAACTCCCCGTAGGTAGGGTCGTTCTTACCCGAAAGTTTGGAAAATACAATAGGCATTTTACATATTCAAAATCACGACGACGGCGTCGAAAACTCGTCATTGTCGGCAGTTTCCGATTTACTCTTTAATGACAGCCTTATCGTAGTCGACGGGATGATTTTCCTGCTCACCGTCTGCAATCTCTCGTTCCCTCTTCGAAAGTATAGATGCGTCGGTTTCGGTGCGCTGCGCTTCAATTTCTTTCATGTAACCTGCGGTAATAATGCCAGAGGGTAAGGCTATGATCGCAATGCCAAACACCGATGAAATCATCGTTACGACTTGTCCCGCCACCGATACAGGATAGATATCGCCATATCCCACCGTTGTCAGGGAAACGGTTGCCCAATAGACCGCTTCGAAAAAATTCTCGAACGATTCGGGCTCGATATTGAAAATGATGAGCGCAGAGACGAGAATATAGCCGAATGCAAAAGTCCCCACCGAAGCAAGCGCACGTTTGGAATTTTTCAGCACATTCGCAATAATTCGGATGCTCTTGGAATAACGGAACACTTTGAAAACACGAAAAACACGGAATGCGCGAATCAGCCGAAAAAGTCTCAACAACTTAAAACTCTCATTGAGAACCGTGAGCGAAGGAAGAATGGAGATCAGGTCGATCAACGCCATAAAGCTAAACGGATACCGTAAAAACGAGAGAAGATTCCTCTTTCCGAATTTGTAGTCTGCGGTCAACCAGCGAAGTAAATAATCTACGATAAATATCGCAGCACAAACGTAGTCAATGATCTCAAAAGCTCTATAAGACGTCTTAAAAGCCAACGGAACCAAACTCAAATGATGATGCACATCGTGAAATAGTCATACAAACTACTCCACAGATCATTCCCATCCGAAGCCTCGATAACCTTAAAAATCTTCTCTCGCATTTACTTATCCCAAATTGCGGTGATTCAAAAACCAATCGGTCTCGGGCAAAGGGGTCGAATTGTTGCTCCCCGTCACCGTCAAATGCTCGCCGTCCGACCTCACCACGATATTCCCGTTCATCGAGGTCACCTCCCAATCCTTCTTTTCAAGATCCACTTCCGTCGCCATCGACGTCACATACACGTTCTTCGTGTATCGCAGCACGCGGTCAAGCATCTTTTGCGTCGGGAATGTGCTCGCGTTCGTTTTCGTATATTCAGGCGCGCCCGCACAGCAGCACACGCACACATACTCGGGCTTGATCGCCTTCAACAGCTTCTCCGTACTCGACGTGCTGCTCCCGTGATGCCCCGCCTTGTACAGCTTGCACTGCGGAAGATCATTGTACTCCAACAGCTTCTCTTCTCCCTCTTCTTCCAGATCCCCCGTAAACAAATAGGTGCTCTTCCCATGCGTCACCGTCACACACACCGAATAATTGTTTTCATCCGAAGAATAATTCTCATAGTAATAATTATACAAAATATTCAAAGAGGCATTCTCGGAAAGCGCATAGCTCCGCTTTGCGCCGTCCTCTTCGCGATAACATTGCAATGCCGAATATCGGACCGCGCCCTCATTCACTTCCCCGTTCCGCGCTTCCAAATATCGTTGATAGGTCTGCGTCGTCTTGTTCGTGCGCGGAAAATCAATGATCGTCTTGCATTCAAACCGCTCAAACAGGCTCGAATTGCTCCTGTTCCCCGCAAACGCCGCGATATGATCTTGGTCCGCATGGGTCACAATGACATATTCAAGCACCCCGTCCGTGCAATATCCGTCTATATAACGCTCGATGTCGTCCGACGAATCCTCGCGCGAGCCGCCGTCGATCAGTACCTCCGTGTCCCCCGTCTTTATAAAGATACAGTCCCCGTTATATTTGTTCCCAAGCTCCAAAAAATGAATGGAAAGATCCCCTTCCCCTTCCAAAACTTCGCCGCCGTTGTCGCCGTTGCTGTCACTGCCGTTGTTCTCTTCGAGACTTTGATTTTTCTTCCTGTAAATGAAGAAATAATAGTACGCGCCCGCGATCAATGCGAGGACGAGCAGCGCGATGATCAGCCCCGTAAAAAATTTGTTTTTCCGCAACACACGGCTGCGTCCGCGCGATCTTCTCTGCCGTTTTGCCATGTTCTTTCTCCGTTTTTCCCTTTATAAAACCCTGCTTTATAAGACCCTGCCGTTTTTTTGAAGAAGCGCGCGGGCGGTCTCCACGCTGTCGAGACCCGTCCTGTTTTTGACGGGCGCAAACTCCTTTTCGCGCTCCACTTCGAAGGGCAGGCAGTTGCCGACGTTTGCGATCATGTCGAGAATGAGGGTCTCGAACTTATAACCGTTGGGTTCTGTCGGCTCGAAAGGATTTCCATTCTCGTCCAAGCACTTGATCTTCTTCTTGACGACGTGCACGGGAATGTGCTCGTCTTTGATCTTTTGCAAGGCGCTTGCGCGGAAGAGGTAGTTCAAGGTCATGCCGAAGAAATAGACGAGCTCGCCCTTTTCATCGCGCAGGTTCGCCTTGTCTTCGTCGAGCTCATAGTACTCGATGACCGTCGGCACGCCGTCTTTGAGGCACAGCACGCCGACCTTTTCCTCGGGGTCGCGTTTTTTCACGCCCTTTGCGGCGCAGTCCGCATTTTGCAATGCCGCCGCTCCCAAAAAGGTGGGATCGGCGATCCGTTGCAGTACGTTATCCACCGAAAAGACGTTATACCATTTTATGCCCGCAAGTTCGCGATGAAATCCCGCTTCGAGAAGGGACGTATACCATCCGCCGTTGCCGTTGGGCGAGCGGGCGAGCCTGCCCTTCTCTTCCAGAAGCAGTTTGCCGTCCAAATCGACGCTCGCCGCCATCTGTTGGCGGAAAAAACGGACTTTGTCCTTAGGATAGCCGAAAAAGCCGTGCGCTTCCAAAAATTCGCGCGTGACGGCGTCGTTTTTCTCGCTCGTCATGACAAAAAGATAGGGATAAGCGCCGAGCGGTCTTGTAACTTCGAGAAGGTTGCCGATCAAAAGTTCGAAGAGATAGAGCGGTCTCGATAGCCCAAGATCGAACATCCCCTTGGGAAGGTCGCTCCCGAGCCGCGTCCCCTGCCCGCCCGCAAGTAGGACCAGGGCAAGTTCGCCGCGCTTTATGATCTCTTCCCCTTTTTCTTTGAATGTTTCCCGATGTTTCTCGATCTCGTCAAGGCGCATCGCTTGAATGGGTCGCACGTCGCCGCGCGAGGCGCAGGCGGGCTGTTTGTATCTTGCAAGCGCGCGGAAATCCACTTCTTTGAGCTGTCCCAAAAGTTCTTCCCGTTCGCCGTCCGAAAGCTCGTCGAAATACTTCAAAACATGCGTCTGTCCGTATTCTTCAAGGGTTTGATAGATCTCTTGGAACTCTCCCTGCGCTTGAATTTTTAGGGCTTCGTTGAAATTCATCGCTCCCCTCCGTTCTGCGCGGACGCTTCCAAATAGAAGGCGCAGGCGCGATGCGCTTCGCCCACGATGCGAAGGACGTCCCCCCGCACGGCATAGGAAAGCGAACAAAACGCATTTTTGAGCGTGTATCCCGCGATCGGGATGCGAAGCGCGCCCTCCGCGCCGTAAAAATGCACCAGGATGAGCCTTCTCCCGCGGGATTCTCGGATGACGATCTGTCTGCCCTTTTCAAAGTCTCCGTCCTCGACGGTATTGTCGATCAAGACGGTCTTGCCGCCTTTGATCACATCGGCGACGTCTATGTAAAAACCAAGTCCCCGCCGCAGGAGCTCCATTCCCTCGGGCGGCAAAGCGGAGACGTCCCCCGAAAGACACACCCTGCCGAGCATGGCGGTCACGATAACAAATTCGAGTTTTTCCTGCGCCATGTCCTTTTCGACGGCAAGCGGGAGCAAAATTCTTCGCGCGGAGAGCACGCGGGACAAATTCGCCGCCGCAAGGGGCAGGAACTCATCATTGGAGAGCGCGCTGAGGTCGATCTTTCCCGCGCGGTAGGGTTCGATCTTGCTGCCGAGCGGCGAAAACAGGGCGACGGCGGCGCATTTTGTGAACTGCTCCAAAAACCGAACGCCCTCGACGGCGACCCTGCGTCCCCCTTCGCCGAGCGCGGCGCGGTCAAAACTGTCGCACCCGAACCCGAAGTCCATTCCGCTCGACACCCCCACATACTCGAAGCCGCTCTTCTTGACTTCGAGAACATGTTGAAGGAGCTGTTCGCGCAGTTTTTCCGTCCTTAAATCGGGGAACTTTCCCCCCGCGGAAATTTGCTTGCCGTCCCGTTTGAGAAAGAGCGACTCGTCGGTCTCTTCCGTCTCCCCGTCGCCGTTTAGATACAGTCCCGCGCGCATGCCCGCCTCGCCGATCTTGCGCACGACGGGCTCGAAGCCGTCTTGGAAGTTCTTCTTGGACGCATACGGCAACATATACACCCCGACGCAGAGTTCGGGCAGCATTTTGAGGGCGCGGTTGACCTTGGCAGGCGTGACGGCGCTTCTTTTCTCTCCGCCGTCGAGATAGACAATGGGCAAGTCCTCTTCGCATTTGGGGACGGGCAGCCGCCGTTCGAGATCTTCGAGGAGGGCGCGATAGACTTCGTCCTCCGACCTTTGCAGGGTGAACGAGGCGCGCGGGGTCTCGAAACTGTCCGACGGCGGGACGACGCGCGAAAAATGCCCCGTCTCAAAATCGGAGATCCCGCCCGAAAAGACGAGATCGCCCCGCAAGTTCAAAAGCTCGAACTTCCAGGAAAAAGGCGCTTCGAGGGACACGCCGAGGACGGCGTTCTCGGTCTTTAAGGCGGCAAAGGGATAGAACTTTTTCGAAGGACATCCGCCGACGCCGCCCCAGGAAAGGCTCACCCCCTCGCGGCTGAGCCCGAGGCTCGAAACTCCTTCGCATTGACGCCGAAAGAGCTGTTCCGCGCCCGCAATGCGGCAGAGCGAGATGTCTTTGAGGTTTTGAAAGCACGAAAAGCCCCCGAAGGAGAAGGACGAGAGCCATTCGAGGGTCTTTGTCTCGCCCGATTTGTTCTCATAGCGGACGGTCAGCGAAAACACGCCCGTCGAACGCTCGTATTTGAGACGGTGGACGAACTCGCCGCCGCTTTCGTCCGTGAGATAGGTATTGAGATCGCCGTTGACGAACATGACCTGCCGCGCGATTTTGAGCGGTCTAATTGCCCTGAAATTCCCGAGCGGCGAGGTATAGCGGGGCTCGTCGCCCGAGAAGGCGGCTTGGACGAGCGCGCCGAGGCGCAGCTGCTTGGGGTCTACTTCGACCGCCTTGGGAAGAACCGCCATGCCCGCCGTCGTCTTTTTCCCGCCAAGCGGAATTTCGGCAAAGTGAACGCTCACGTCGCCGAAGTCAAATTTTTTATAGTACATAAGATCACCGAAAAACCAATCTTTTTTTATCGATCTGCAAAATGCCCGACGATTTTGATCGTGCGGATGAAGAGATCGCAGAACGTGCCCAGCTGCTCGTTGCGCCGTGCGACGACTTCCAAGATCTTGCAGAACTCCTCGTTGACGGCAACGGCGCGAAGCCCCAAAAAGTTGCAGCCGAGGTCGATCTCCTCGCCGCGCAAAAGGGCGTCCGCATAGTCGTAGATCTCTTCGTAGTTATAGTGAAAGTCGATCTTCCCGTTTCCCAAGCCGTCGAGATCGAAATACCCCTTGGGCGGTTTCATCGCGAGAAATGCGGAAAGATCCGCGCGCTCCTTTTCATTGAGCGAGGCGCGGTGTTTGCTCGGTTTCATATCGTTCCCCCTTTTCTCCCTTTCGGGAAAGGGGGCGAATGCGCTCGCCCCCTCTTTTCAAAAAATTTTTCAGTCTTTCTTTTCGCCGTCGCCGTTATGCAGCACGATCTGCGGGAAGGGAATGGAAATGCCGTTCTCTTCGAGGAACTGCTTCAAGACGGCGCGCATGTCGCGCTGGACTTGGAAGAAGTCGTCCTCTTTGCAAGACGCGCCGAAGAGCAGGTTGACGCTCGAATCGCCCAACGAATCAATGCCCTTGAAGTCGGGACCGTCCAGGATGAGCGGGAGCTTTTCGCGGAGCTTGTCGCGGTTGTCGTTGAAGAGCTGTTCGACCTTTTTCACGTCCGCCTCATAGGGAATGCCGACCGTGACCGTCGGATAGGACTTGACGCGGCTTTGGTTGATGTAAGTCGTGATCGTGGAGTTGTTGCAGACGCGGATGTCGCCGCTCACATTGATGAGCTTGGTCGTGCGGATACCGATCTCCTGCACGTTGCCGCGCCAGCCGTCGATGGTGACGATGTCGCCCACTTCGAGCGTTCCGTCGCACACGAGGAAGATGCCCGCGACGACGTCGGCGATGAGGCTCTGCATGCCGAGCCCGATGACGAGCGTTAAAACGCCTGCGCCTGCAATGAGCGCGCCCACGTTGAAGTCCCAGACCGCGAGCACCGCGATGACGGCGGCGACCCAGATGACGACCTTCGTGATGCTTCCGACGAGCCGTCCCACCGTGACCCGCCGAGGCGTGCCGCGGAAAATGCGCTTATACACGAGCCCGATGATGTAGAGAACGAGCAGTGCGACAAACAGCGCCTGCATGCTCGCGACGATACGCGGCGCAAGCGCCAAGAGCTTGTTCAAAAAAGTAATGCCCGTCGGATTGGATTGAAACCAGCCCGAATGGATCTCGTCATAAAAGACGAATCCGAGCACGGAGACCACGGCAAAAATGAACAGGAACACGATCCCTGCCGTCGTTCTCCCCTTGTGAGTTTTTTGTTGTTTTTCCATATGTTGCCTCCTTTTTGGGCATTATATCACTAAATAAAGGATTTGTCAACAATTGAAAGGCTCTCCCGCGGAAGGAGAGCCGAGAATTTTCAATCAAATCAAATGAGGATACAAATGACACCGCCCTTGCCCTCGTTGACAATGCGCGTGACCGTACGCCGCATCTTGCGCTGCACATTTTCCGCCATCGAGCGGTTCTTGTGGTAGAGTTCTTCGCCGAGCAGCTCTTTCAAGGTCTTACCGAACATGTTGGTGTTCCAAGTCTTTTCGGGCTCGGTGTTCATGCCCTCGGAGAGCGTCCGCACGAACGCTTCGCTCTGCTGCTCGTTTCCGAGCGCGGGGCTTACTTCGCCGCTTAAATCGACGCGGATGATGTGATAGCTCGGCGCGTCGGCATGGAGATTGACCCCCACCCTGCCGCTCTTTTTGACGATCTTGGGCTCTAAGAGGGACATTTCGGCGTCGTCGGGCGGGACAATGCCGTAGCCGTACTCCTGCGCGTCCGCAAACGCCTGCCCCAAGCGGTCATAGAGCTTCTTCGCCTTGGCGAGCGAGGCGACATAGCCCATGAGCGCGAAGTCGTTTTCGATCTTGACGCCGCACTGCTCGCCGAGCACCTCGTAAAATGCGCCCTCTCTCGCCTCGACCTTGACCCTTGCCCGTCCCGAAGCGGGTTCGAGCTTCATCGAAACGGGCGGCAGCAGCCGCGCGCTCTCCGAAAACAACCCGTCGAGCAGAGCGCAATCGCTCATCTTCTCGATCTTGGGCGCAACGGCGCGCACCCCCGAGAGCACTTCGGAGATAAGCGGGCTGTCCGCATCCAAGACGCGCATCCAATCGGGAAGGTCGATGTCCACGGACAGCACGGGGAACTCATAAAGCACCCGTTCGAGAAGCCGTTCGATCTCCCCCCGTTCGAGCGATTCCGCATTGACGGCGACGGCAGGCGCACCGTATTTTTGTTCGAGCGCACGCCGAAGTTCTTCCGCCCCTTCGGGGTCTCTGCTATTGAGCGCGATGACAAAGGGCTTGCCGATCGCTTTGAGTTCCTCCGCCGCCTGCTCTTCCGCGGTCACATAGCTGTCGCGCTCGAGGTCGGTGACGCTCCCGTCGGCAGTGACGAGCACGCCGATGGTCGAATGTTCGCGGATGACCTTTCTCGTCCCCTCTTCCGCCGCGCGGTAAAAGGGCACGGGCGCGTCGTTCCAAGGGGTCTTGACGAGCCGCGGCGCGCCTTCCTCTTCGAATCCCGCAGCCCCTTCGACGGGAAAGCCCACGCAGTCGATGAGCCGCACCTTCACGCTCGCCTTGCCGACGTTGATCTCGGCGGCTTCCTCGGGCACGAACTTGGGCTCGGTCGTCATGACCGTCTTGCCCGACGCCGACTGCGGCAGCTCGTCGATCATCCGCTGTTTCTTCGTCCCAGACGCCTGCGGAAGCACGAGCTCTTCCATAAACCGCTTGATGAACGTGGACTTGCCCGTCCGAACAGGTCCGACGACCCCTATGTAAATCTCCCCGCCCGTCCGAGCGGCTATGTCCTCATAAACGCTGTAATTTTCCATAAAAAATGCCTCCGCCGAAAGTCCTTGCTTCAATAGCTTATGGCGAAGGCATGAAATTTATGAACCTTTTTTCGAGGATTCTCTCGCTTCTTCTTCCGAAAGCGCAAAAGAAGCCTCGCTTTGCTGCTTGATTTGGGCAAAATACGGGTCATTCGAGAAGTCCCGCTCTTCCCCGATCTCCCCGCCGAGCGCCTCGAACGCATAGCGGATCTCCCGATATTCGAGATAATTGAGCTCCTCCCGCCCGAGCGCTTCTTTCAGAGTGGGCAGCGCGGCTTCGTCGCCGTAGGTCGCAAGAAATCCCGCATACATCTGCAAGTTCTCCCCTGCCGCCTTGAACGCCGAGAGCAGCGCGTCGAGCACCCGCTTGTCCCTCTTCTCCGTGAACGAGAGGGTTTCGAGCATGAAGTCGGGCTCGACCCCGCAAGAGAGCGCGTCAAGGGCAAATTCTTTCGCTTCCTGCGCGTTCTCGCGGATAAGCTCCCGCGCCCGCTCCTTGCGCGCCTCGGGAAACTCTCCTTTCAAGATCTCAAAGCAGACGGACACCGCCCCCGCGATCTTGTCGGAGAGAGACAGCGCGGTCTCGGCAAGCGGTTCGTTTTCGGAAAGAAGCAGGGGCAAGAGGCAGGCGGGCTTGCGCCTTTCGATCTCGCGGCACAAAAAGTCGGAGACGGGCACGCCCTCTTCAAAGTGCAGGGCGAGCGTCTTGACGAGCTCTTCGTCATTAAGATCTAAGTAATATTCGCAGGGCTTTGCGCCGACGTTTTTGAGATAGGTCTCCCCGAATTTTTTGTACAGCTTGGGGATGAGCGCCTCCCATTGCGCGCTCGTGTACTTGCCCGCGTTTTCCTTCATATAGACGGCGAGTTTTTTATCGAAAAAACCGTCGAAATCAAATAATTTTTTCATAGGCTACATGATCAGATCGAGAATTTTTTTGACGACTTTGAGATCGGCTTGGAAGATGACGGCGATGACTTCGAGGGAACGGCTCAAGATCCCGAGCCGCCCCTCGCGGACGATGACCGCCTTGACCGCCGCCTGGTTTTCGCAGTAGAAGAGCGCGTTTTGCTCTTCGAGCGAGTGAAACACTTCCTCGGCGGCGGAGAGGAGCTGCTCGTCAAATTCCGTCTCGATAAATTCGCCGACAAATGTGAGCCGCTCGGCGACGTCGGCATACGCTTCGAGAAAGGGCTCTGCATACTTGCCGCCGATTTCGAGTTCGTGCACGAACACCTCGCGGTAGACGTCCCCCATGACCACGCCGAAGGAATTTTCCTCGTTCCGCGCGATGAGCGCGCGCAGGACATGCGTTTTGAGCTCGTCGAAGCCGTGCATGGTATTGAGGAGCAAGAGCTCGCGCAAAAACCTGTCACAGCGGCAATGCAGCGCCGCATCCGCCGCCAAAAGGCGAAGTTCGTCCCCCTCTTCGTCCTTGCCGCCCGCGACGAGCACGTCGAACGGCGCACGGAGATCTTCGAGCAACGCCCTGTCCTCGCCGAGACGCTCCGCCTCTTTTTCGTCGTCCGTCTCCAAAATGGCACGATAATGCGCTTTGAGCCGCTCGATCTCTTCTTCGGGCAGCGCATAGTCATAGCCAAGCCCGACCACGCGCTCCTCGCCGTCCCGCTCCCGCCGCATCCTTTGCAGGTAATAGCTTGCCACCACCCTGCGGCTGTTCAGCAGCGTGAGCATTTCGAGCGCTTCGATCGCCTCTTCGAGCTTTCCCGACTTGTACGCCGCCACCCCGAGCGACCATAAGATGTCCTCTTTGTAGGGCGAAAACTCCCGCGCGCGGGAAAACCAAGCATAGGTCTCTTCGTGAAGCCCGAGCTGGCGCAGGGCGATCGCAATGCAGATGACGTCCTCATACGAGTCCGTCTCGTATTTCGCAAGTCTTTGCCCGATCGCAAGCGCGCCCTCTCTGTCCTCTTGCACTTCGAGAAGGGCGATATAGGTCAAGAGCGAGTTGAGATCGTCGGGGAACTGCTCGGAGAGCTTCTGAAACTCGGACGTCGCGCCCTCGAAGTCCCCGCGCAGGATCTTGCCGAACGCCGCCAAGCCCTGATCGCGCGCGTAATTCTTGCTCTCGGGGTCGGGCGCGGTCGGTTGGGGCTGTCCGTCGGTCTCCTTGTCCCCCGAAAGTCCGATGCGGAGAAGTTCTTGGAGCGCATCGCGCAGCGATTCCTCTTCGTCGATCGGTCCGTCCGCATTGTGCACGAGCTTCAAATCGGGCTTTTGCGTCTCTTTTTCGATCTCGGAGAAGTCCAGACCCTCCGCTTCGTAGTATTTTTTGAGATAGAAATTCCCGTGGCGGTCGTCCCTCTTTTGCAAGAACGCGCGCGCAAGCCCGCGATAGCCCTCGCTGAAATCCGCCTCGTTGCAGGTGTCGAGGAATCGAAACCAAGCGTCGATGGAGAGCGACATCAACTCAAATATGTCATAGATCTCGCCGTAAAGCGCCTCGGCGTCCGCACTCGGGTCATAGCGTTCCGCGCGCATGTTGAGCATTTTGAGCGCCCCGAGATCGTCGCCCTCATCGAACCGCTTTTCGGCGCTCTCGATGTACGCTTCCTCTTGAAATTCGAGTTTTCTCACCTGTTTCTCCATGTTCCTTCTCCTTAAAGTTTTTTCAAAGACGCGGAATTTTTTGTATATTTACTCGAAAATTTTGACGAGGTCTTGTTCTTCGAAGAAATAGTCGGTATTGCAATCGGGGCAATGGACGCAGACGCCGCCCTGTTCTTTGAGGAGCGCGAACGCCTCTTTTCTGCCCATGGCGAGGACGGCGTTTGCCGCTTTTTCGCGGCTGCAACGGCAGGAAAAACAAATTTCCCGCGAAAAGACCCGCTCTGCCCCGAAATGCGCTTTGAGCGCGGTCTCCCCTTCTTGCGCAAGCTCAAAAAGGCGGGAAGAGAGCGATGTGACTTTCTCTTCCGCAAAGGAGAGGGCGTTTTCGCCCGCGAAGGGAAGCGCCTGCACGAAGAGCCCGCCCGAAAAGAGGCATGTCCCCGTCTGCCCCATCCGAAGGACGAGGGCAAAAGAGACGGTGCGCTGTTCGCTCTCTTTGAAATAGGCGGCAAAGTCGGAAGAGACATCGCCCTTCACAAGGGCGCAAGAGCCGTCGAACGGCAGTCCGTTCTCCATGCGGACGACGCGGAGAAACCCGTCTTGCCCGACAAAGGCGGGAATGTTTTCGCCGTCTTGTAAGGGGGGAAGGACGAGGTCGGGGCGTCCGACATGCCCCGAAAGCCCGAGCGCGCCGCTGCCCGAGACCGAGATCTTCCCGCCCGGTCCGTTCCCGAAGAGCTGAACGTGAAGGACGGAACTCTCCTCTTTGAGCCAACTGCAAAGATAGGCGGCGGCGGTCATGGTCTTGCCGAGCGCGGCGGCAGCGACGGACGAAAGGCGGTGTCTTGCGATCGCCTCGTTGACGAGCGCGGTCGTATCGAGCAGCGCCACCGACAGTTCCCCGTCCCGCGTCACGCATTGAAAGATCTTGCTTCCCATCATCCCTTTCTCCTTGCCTTTTTCATCGCAAAAGAGCGGGGCTCTCCCCCGCTCGGCGATCCCGCCATTTGATCATTTATCGTTTATTTAGCATTTTCGGGGGTTTCTTGGGCGGTTTTTTCTTGCCGCCGCCGAGCGCTTTCTCGCGCTCTTCGAAGTTCTTGTTGTACTCGACGATCCGCTCGTCGCCCGCGTGTGCGCGGCGGTAGTTTTCCGCCTCTTCGCCCAAGCTCTTTCGGCTTTCCGACACCCGCCTTAAATCTTCGCGGCGGAAATTTTCGGGGAGCTGGTAGAGCTCTTTCCCCTCTTCGACGGGCATGACGGGGCGGGAGAGGAATTTGCTCTTGCCCTGGGAGATGAGAAGCCGTCTGCGCGCGTCCGCGGAAAGCGGCGCGTCCTGCGGTTTTGCGCCCTTCTTTTCGGCGGGCTTTTCTTCCTCGACGGCGGGCGTGAGAAATTTATCGAACGCCCACTGCGTAAAGCTCCCCCATACGAGCAAACAGAAGCTGAATCCGAATATGATATAAAAAGCCATGCCGATCGCGAGCCAGAAGCCGCTCGTGAACAGTGCCAAAAAGACGGGGGCAATGCCGATCGCGGCGAAAAAGACCGTCTGCGGGAATGTGCCGACCGTGAGCGAGACTGCGCTTCTGAAAAGCCGCCATGCGCCGAGCTTGAAGCTCGACCCGAGCGCGACCATCCACAAACACACCAAGAGGAACAGCGACATCACGAGATACCCGATCACCTTCGAGGCGATCATCCACCCCGCCGAAGGGCTTGCAAGGGCGACGTACAAGTTCGCATAGTTGCCCGTGAGCTGCGCCGCGAATAAAATGAAGGTAAAGAGCAGCGACGCGCCGAGCGACGGGAGATAGGTCCGCTTGACCCCGAGCCAAAAATCGCGGAAGCTGAAAATGCCGTTGGTCGTGACGAGCACGCGCACGAGATACATCCCGCCCGAGATCCCCACCGCCGCCAGCGCGGACGCGGGAATGAGCAGCGAGAAGAAAACGGTGTCATTATAGAGAAAATTCCGCTCCGCATAGCCGATGATCGTGGGATTGACGGGATAGCCGATCAAAAGTCCCGCGCCGTAAGGACCGAGTCCCTCTTGCGCGACGATCGCGAGGGCGCGATAGATGATGATCCCGATCACGGGCGCGAAAAAGACGACGATCAAAAAGTTCATGAGCACGAGCCTTCCGAACCGTCCTTTCAAGATCGCCCAAAAGAGATTCCAGCGGTTCTCGGGGACGGCGGCGCGGCGGTAGTCCGTCTTGCGCTCCTTCCCTTCGAGGCTGCGGGTGATGAATTGTTTGCTTTCCTTTTTTGCCATAGACGCTCCGTTTCCTGTTTGCGATGAAACGATTGGTTTGATTATACTACAAATAAGAAAATTTTACAATTAAATTTGAGCCGATTTTCAAAGGCGCGGAAAATTCTTTCGACAAAAACTTCCCGCCTCGTCTTAAAAATCCCCTTTCGGAGGTAACCCATGCACCATTTTCGCTGTGCGATCGTCGGCGCGACGGGCATTGTAGGGCAGCGGCTTTGCCTGCTCCTTTCAAACCATGCCCTGTTCTCCCTTGACCTGCTCCTCGCAAGTCCCCGCTCGGCGGGCAAAACGTACGAGGAAGCCCTCGCCGCCCGCCCGCGGCTTCCCCTTTCCTTCCCCAAGTCCCTGCTTCAAATGCGGGTGCTCGACGCTTCCTTCCCCGAAATGATCGCGGGGAAGGTCGATCTCGTCTTTTTCGCCTCTTCCCTTCCCAAAGACGAGGAGCGCGCCCTCGAAGAGCGCTATGCAAAGTGCGAACTGCCCGTGATCTCGCTGAGCAGCGCCTGCCGCGATCTGCCCGACGTTCCCATGATCGTGCCCGAGCTCAACCCCGAGCACCTTGCCGTGCTGCCCGCCCAAAAAAAGCGGCTCGGTACAAGGCGGGGGTTTGTCGTGACCAAGTGCAACTGCTCCCTGCAATCCTTCGTCCCCCTCTTGACCCCCCTTCTGCCCCTCGGGCTCGAAACCGTCGACGTTTGCACTCTGCAAGCGGTCTCGGGCGCGGGCAAGACCCTCGACGCCTTCCCCGAGATCGAAGAAAACGTGCTTCCCTTCATCCAAGGCGAAGAGGAAAAGTGCGAGATAGAGCCCCTCAAAATTTGGGGAAAGGTGCAAGACGGACAAATTTTGCCCCTTCAAGATCCGCCCAAGATCAAGGCGCAGTGCTTCCGCGTGCCCGTCATGGAAGGACATCTTGCAAGCGTGTTTGCAAGATTTTCAAAACCCGTTTCGCGCGAGGAGATCTTGTCCCGCTGGCAGACCTTCTCTCCCCCGCCCCAAGTGCGCGCCCTGCCCTCCGCGCCAAGTCCTTTCCTCTGCTATCGTGAGGAGAACGACCGCCCCCAGCCGCGGCTCGACCGTCTCACCCAAAACGGCATGGCGATCGTCGCGGGCCGTCTGCGCTGCGAACAAAACCTCTGCCGCTTCGTCGCCCTCTCCCACAACACCCTGCGCGGCGCGGCGGGCGGCGCGGTCCTGCTCGCAGAGCTCCTCGCCGCCCAAGGCTTTCTCGGCTGACCCGCCGCCCCTTTCCGACAAAGCATCGCGAACGCGGGCGAAGAGATCTTGCATATCCTGCGTTATGAAGAATTTTTTGACGGGGGCGGTGACGGCGATGGTCACCCCCTTTGACGGAAAAAAGCTCGCCTTGAAAGTCTTTGAAGCCCTGCTCGAAGCGCAGATCGAGGCGGGAGTCGGCGGGGTCGTCGTGCTCGGCTCGACGGGCGAGCCCTGTGCGCTCACCCAAAGGGAGCGAGACGAACTCATCGGGTGCGCCGTTTCAAAGGCGCGGGGGCGGGTCAAAGTGCTGGTCGGAACGGGCAGCAATGACCCCAAAAAGGCAGTCCTTCAAAGTAAGCGCGCCGAAAAGTTGGGCGCAGACGGACTGCTTGTCGTCACGCCCTACTATAATAAATGCACGCAAGAGGGACTCTTTGACTATTACAAGGCGATTTCGAAGGCGGTCGCGCTTCCGATCGTCTGCTACAACGTCCCCGCACGCACGGGCGTGAACCTGCTCCCCGAGACAATGGCGCGCATTGCAAAACTTCCGAGCATCGTCGGGCTCAAAGAGGCGAGCGGAAACCTGCTTCAAGTCCAGGAAGCGCTGCGCCTTTTGCCAAATGGCTTCGAAGTATATTCGGGCGACGACGCGCTCAATTTTCCCGTTCTCGCCTTGGGGGGAAAGGCGGTCATTTCGGTCGTCTCCAACCTCGCGCCCCAAAAGGTGGTCGCGCTCTGCCGCGCCGTGGAAACGGGCGATCTCGCCCTTGCAAGAACGCTGAACTTCGGGCTCGCATCTCTTTGCAAGGCGTGTTTTTGCGAGGTCAACCCCATCCCCGTCAAGGCGGGGCTCGAACTGATGGGCTATCCCGTGGGCGCGCCCCGTCCCCCGCTCACCCCCCTTTCGAAAGAGAAAGCCGCCCTTCTCTTTGCCGCCATGCAGGAGAGCAAAATTTTATGAATTTTGAATATATGTATCATGTAAAGAAAATGAAAATCGTCTTGTTCGGCGCATGCGGAAAGATGGGGCAAGCGGTCGCCGCGCTTGCGGGAGAGAAGATCGTCTGCGGCGTGGACCTTGTCCCCCGTCCCATGCCCTTTCCCGTCTATCAAACCGCGGAAGAAATTTGCGAAGAAGCGAACGTTGCCATTGATTTTTCCTCGCCCAAGGGACTTGAAGAGAGGCTCAATTTTTGCGAAGAAAAAAATCTGCCGCTCGTGCTTGCCGTGACGGGATTGAGCGAGGCGGACGAGGAAAGCGTTCGGAAAAGTGCGCAAAAAATCCCGATCGTCGAGGCAAGCAACCTCTCCGTCGGGGTATATGTGTTAAATCAAATTACAAAGGCCGCGGCGCAGCTGCTCGAAGGGTTTGACGTTGAGATCGTGGAGACTCATCACCGCGGAAAGAAAGACGCGCCTTCGGGCACGGCATTGAGGCTTGCAAAGAGCGTCAAGGAAGGGTTAGGGTTTGACGCGCCCCTCGCATTTGGTCGGACGGCGGCGCGGAAAGAGGGCGAGATCGGCATCCACTCCCTTCGCGGGGGGAGCGTGTTCGGCGTGCATGAGGTGCATTTTTTGGGCGGGGACGAATGTCTCCTCTTCTCTCATACCGCCGAAAGCCGAAGCGCGTTTGCAAAGGGCGCGCTGTGCGCCGCGCGGTTTCTCTTGAATTGTTCTGCGGGGCTGTACGACGCCGACGACGTGTATGAGCCCTATCTTATCGAGCGGCTTCTCATAAACGAAAGCACTTTTGAAGAGATTTGAGCTCGCCCAAGACGAGCATGGTGATGTCCTCGGTCAAGACGGTGGCGGGGGTGACGGCGGCGTCGAGCTTGCCGTCTTTTTTGATCGCCATGATGTTGATGTTGAACTTTTTGCGGATGTCGAGTTCGCCGACGCTCTTCCCGAGCCAGGTCTTGGGGACGCTGACTTCGAAGATGGCGTGGTCCTCGTCGAGCTCGATGTAGTCGAGGATGTGATCGGCGGAGAAGCGGATTGCCGTCCACTTTGCGATCTGTTTGTCGGGGTTGACGACCTCGTCCGCCCCGTTTTTGAGCAGGAATTTCTCCTGGATCTCCCGCTCGGCGCGCGAGACAACGTACTTTGCCCCGACTTCCTTTAAGAGCGAGGTCGTTTCAAGCGAGCTTTGAAAGTCGCCGCTGACCGTCACGATACACAGGTCGAAATTGCGCACCCCGAGCGTCTTTAAGAACTCGATGTTGGTCGTATCTCCGATCTGCGCGTTGGTGACGATGGGAAGGACCGCGCTCACCCGCTCCTCTTCGCGGTCGATCGCCATCACTTGGTGTCCGAGTTCGTTGAGCTCCTTTGCAACGTGCATGCCGAACCTGCCGAGCCCGATCAATAAGATGGATTTCATGGTTTCTCCTTATTTCTCGATATGATTTATCCGACGGTGATCTTCTCCTGCGGATATTTATAGAGATTTGCCTTTCTGCCCGAGAGCGCGGCAAAGATGAAGGTGAGCCCCCCGACCCGTCCCAAGAACATCAAGAAGATGAGGACGAGCTTGGAAAAAACGCCGAGCGCAGGGGTAAAGCCGAGCGAGAGCCCGACCGTGCCGATCGCGGAAGCGGTCTCGAACAGGCAGTCCCCGAGGGGCAAGCCCTCGGCAAGCGAGATCGCCATGCCGCCGAGCACGAACAGCGACAAATACAGCATCAACAGGGCGATCGCATTGCGGACGGTCGAGTTTTCCACTCTGCGCCCGAACATCTGCGTCTCCTGTTTGCGCTCGAACACCGACAACACGGTCGCAACGAGCACCGCGATCGTGGTCGTCTTCATACCGCCCGCCGTCGAGCCCGGGGACCCGCCGATGAGCATGAGCCCGATCATGATCCCCCTGCCCGCGCCCGACAGGGAGTTGAGGTCCACCGTCGAAAAGCCCGCCGTCCTCGGCGTGACCGCCTGAAAGAGGGAACACAAGATCCGCTGCCCGAGCGGAAGCGAGGAAAACTCGACGCTGAAATTATACGCCGCGGGAACGAGGATGAGAAGCGCCGTCGTCGTCAGAATGACCTTGGACTGCATGCGATAGCGTTTCAAGCGCCATTTGTTCGTCCTTACGTCGTCCCAGGTCAAAAACCCGATGCCGCCCACGATGATAAGCAGCATCACCGTGATGTTGAGCAGCGGATTGGAACGGTAAGCCGAGAGCGAGGGATAGGGCGTATCGGGCGTTCCCAAGATGTCGAAGCCCGCGTTGCAAAACGCCGAGACCGAATGGAACACGGCGAGCCAGATCCCCTTTGCGCCGAAATCGACGCAGAACACGGGCAGGAGCAGGCATGCGCCGATCGTCTCCGCCGAAAACGTGACCGTCAAAATAAAGATCGTGAGCCTTACGATACTGCCCACCTTCTGCGCGGCGACCGCTTCCTGCATGGTCGTGCGCTGCATGAGGGTGATCTTTCTTCGGAAGAGCAATGCCATGGACGCCGCGATCGTGACGATCCCGAGCCCCCCGATCTGGATGAGGAAGAGCAGCACCGCTTGTCCGAAGCCCGACCAATGGGTCGCCGTATCGACGACGACGAGCCCCGTCACGCACACCGCCGAGACGGACGTGAACAGCGCGTCGAGAAAGCTCGTCCGCTGTCCGCTCTTTGCCGAGATCGGAAGGAGCAGCAGCAGCGCGCCGAGCAAAATGATCGCCGCAAATCCCAAGATGATCGTTTGGAAAGTCGTCAAATGAAATCGTTTCTTTTTTATCATACGTTCCCCGTATTCTCCCCCTCGCCGTCCGTTCCTTCGTCCGCTTTTCGCTCGTTTTCCCGCGCGCGCATTTCCGCGAAAAAGGAAGAGAGCACCTCGGCGCATTCCTCTTGCAAGACCCCGCCTTGAACTTCCGTCTTATGGTTGAGAAGATTGGCGTTTGCGATCTCGCTTGTGAGGCTCACGCCTTTTTTTTCGTACGCGCCGAAATACACCCTGTCGATCCTCGCATTTAAGACCGCGCCCATGCACATGGGACAGGGTTCGAGGGTGACATACAGCTCCGCGCCTTGCAGCCGCCAGCTGTGAAGTTTTTTGCATGCCCGATCGATCGCCCGGATCTCCGCGTGCTGGGTTGCCATTTGAAGTTTGGTGCGAAGGTTGTATCCCCGTCCGATGACTTGTCCGTCTAAGACGACGACCGCGCCGATCGGCACTTCCCCCCGCTTCTTCGCGCGCCTTGCAAGCCCGATCGCCTCGCGCATGAATTTTTCTTCCATCATTCTATCCTATTTTAGATCTTTCATTGCCTCGGTGAGCGCACGGAGCGCATCCCCGTACCTTGCGGCAAACTCGCCCGCATGCTGCTTTCCGATGGGATGCGAAAGCGCGCTGCTTCCCGCTTCCACCGTGAAAGCGGGGATCTTGAACTTCTCGACGCACCAATCCTTATAGCCGCCCGCAGAGCCCCTGCTCTCGGCGAGCGGACAGCCGATCGCCCTTGACAGCGCCTTTGCGATCTTTTTATCTCTTGCCGCGCGGAACGGCGGCTGATAAAACCGCCAATAGATCTCCTCGCCCTTCGTGTGCCAGCTCACCGTAAAGTCGGGCATGACCTTTAAGGTAAAATCCCTGAGCGCCGCGCTCTCCTTTGCGCTAAACGGCGCATTGCCGACATAGTTTTCGGATGCGGGCGCAAAGACGTTTTGCTCTCCCGTGCCCCACCTTGCGTCAAAGTTGACGTTGAGGTCCACCCCGTCCGCGTTCGCCTTCCAAAGGGAGAAACTTTCTCTCCCGCCGTTGATTTTTTTGAGCGTTTCTCGGCGTTCTTCGGGCACGCTCGAAATGCCGATCTCGGAGAGCAATGCGCCGTCGGGATTTGCAAGCGGGATCACCCACACGCCCCCGTACTGTACGCCGCGGCGCAGAAATTCCTCGGACAAATACGCCGTCACAAACTCCCTGCCGTGCATCGCCGCCTGCGAAATGCCCAAGGGCTTTGTCTCCCTTCCGACGAGCATTGCAAAGATGTCCCGCCCGAGCGCGCTTTTCCCGATGACCTGCTTTTTTCCGCGATAACTTCGGTAGAAATTTTCGATCTCTTCATAGACGTTCACCTTCCATGATATGCGCTACTTATGGTAGGGAGAACCCGTCATGATGGTAAAGGCGCGGTAGACCTGCTCGTATAAAAAGACGCGCATGAGCCGATGCGGGAAGGTCATTTTGGAGAAGGAGCACAGCTCGTCCGCGCGCGCCTTGACGCTTTCATGCAGCCCGCACGAAGAGCCGATGACAAAGGTGACTTCCCTGCCCGCGTCGAAGAGCCGTTGCAATTTTTGCGCGAACTCTTCGCTCGAACTTTCCTTTCCCTCGACGGCAAGGGCGATCACATACCCCTTGCAAAGGGGCAAAATGCTCTCCGCCTCTTCCTTTAAGGAGCTCTTTTCGCTCAGCTCGGTCTCTTCGATCTTGCAAAAGCGGGACAGCCGCTTTTTATATTCCTCCGCCGCCTCGACAAAGAACTTCTCTTTGAGCTTACCGACGGCGACGACGTTGACTTTTTTCATACGAACCCCAAGGCGAGCGCCGCGATCCACTCGACGGCGCAGATGAAGACCCCCCCCGCCGCCGCAACAAAGAAGTACTTCGCGCGCGGCGTCCCCTTGTTTTCGTTCCCGCGCTTTTCAAATACGATCAAATATACAAGCCCCAAGATGAGGCAGACCGCCGAGAAGATGACAAGCGCGAGGTACACGCCGAAGGGGAAGAAGGTCGCAAAGTCCTCCGCGCCCGCTCTCATGAGGATGAGGATGGCGGCATTGTTCACAAAGTGTGCGGTCATGGACGGGAGAATGCTGCCCGAGCGCACCGCGATGAGCGCAAAGACCGCGCCGCAAATGAATTGGTAGACCGTCTGCTCGGGGTTGCCGTGGTAGAGCGAAAAGAGCGCGCCCGAGATGAGCACGGTCGGCACGATCCCCCAGCCCGCTTCCTGCATGCCGTGCGTCAAAATCCCGCGGAAGAGCAGTTCTTCGAACACGGCGGGAAGAAGCGCGATGACGAAGAGCGACACAAAGAGGTTGGGCGTCGTATTGGACGGCATGGGCGAGGGCGTCGATCGATAGCCCATGAGTCCCAAAAGGTCGATGAAGTACTCGTTGAGCGCGGACAGGGACAGTAAAAGTCCGAACTGCACGAGCACCGCGACGAGGAAAAAGCGGGGCTTTGTCGGGCGGTAGAAGTTTTTTACGGGCTGTTTGGTGCGCACAAAGTACACGGCTGCCGCCCCGCAAAAGGCGAGCTGCGGAATGAGATACAAGATATAGATGTACCAATCGGGCTCACTTGCGCCCTCGGGGATAAAGTTCCGCAAAAACGGCTGCAAGAGGGACAGCGCAACGACAAACAGTGCGCCGAGCGAAAAGGCGAGCCCGCTCATCGAGAGCCTGTTCTCCCTGGAAGCCATTCCGCCTGCCCGCGTTTCTTCCGCCTGCGAAGTGTTTTCTTCGGACGGCTTTGGCTGTTGCTGCGGCTCATCGGGCGTACCCAAAGGCGCTTCTTGCATCCGTGCTTCTCCTTTTGCGTAGTTTCTCCTTTCTATTATAGCGGAAAACAAAAGAAATCTCAAACAAAATTTTCGGCTTTTGAGAAAAAACTTGCGAAATGAGACAATTTTCGAAGGGATGTTCGAAAGAACCGCCGAAAACGCTTGATTCCAAACGAAATTTCGGATACAATAAATGATTGTCATGAGGATCATCAATACATCACAAATCGAAGAATGCGTGTATCGGTTAGCGCGGCGGGCGGGGGTCTCATTGACGGAGAGCTGCCGCCAAGCAATGCAGGACGCGCGGAACAGAGAGACGGGCGCGGCGCAGTTCGCGCTTTCCTCGCTGCTTGAAAACGAAGAGACGGCAAAGCGGGAACATATGCCCGTCTGCCAGGACACGGGGCTTGCGGTCGTTTTGATCGAGCTCGGGCAAGCGGTCTTTTTGGAGGGCAAGCTCTTGAAGGATGCGGTCGATTCGGGCATTGCGCGGGCTTACGAGGACGGATATTTTCGCAAGAGCGTGTGCGATCCGCTCACCCGCAAGAACACGGGCGACAACACGCCTGCAATGCTCCATACGGAGATCGTCGAAGGCGACAAGGTAGAGATCACCTTCCTGCCCAAGGGGTTCGGGAGCGAGAATATGAGCCGTCTAATCATGCTTACCCCCGCTGAGGGACGGGACGGAATTGTCAAGACGATCGTCGAGACGGTGAAAATTGCGGGGTCGCGCCCCTGCCCGCCTGTTTATGTGGGCGTTGGCGTCGGCGGGACGTTTGACAGCTGCGCGTTTCTTGCGAAGAAGGCGTTGACGCGGACGGTCGGGAGCAGAAATCCGCGGTCGGACGTTGCCGCGATCGAAGAAGAGGCGCTTGAAAAGATCAATGCGCTCGGGATCGGGGCGCAGGGCTTCGGGGGGCGGGTGACCGCGCTCGGCGTGAGCATGGAAGTTGCGCCCACGCACATTGCGGGGCTTCCCGTTGCGGTGAATATCCAATGCCACTGCGTGCGGATGGAGAAGGAGACGCTATGAAAAGGTTACAACTTCCGTTGAAGAAGGAAGAGATCGAAGGATTGAAGGCGGGCGACGCCGTCTTGCTTTCGGGTACGATCTATACGGCGCGGGACTGCGCGCACAAGCGGATGTTTGAGCTCTTGGACGAGGGCAAGCCCCTGCCCTTTCCGCTGAAAGGGGCGATGATCTATTATGCAGGACCGTGTCCCGCGCCCGAGGGCAAGGTATGCGGGAGCTGCGGGCCGACGACGTCCGCGCGGATGAACACGTTCGCGCCGAGGCTGCTCGACTTGGGGCTTGCGGGGATGATCGGGAAGGGCGAGATGAGCGAAGAGACGGTCCAAGCGATCGAGCGGAACAAGGCGGTGTATTTTGCGGCGATCGGCGGCGCGGGTGCGACGTACGGGAACGCGGTGAAGTCGTTTGAATGCGTCGCTTTCCCCGATCTGTTGAGCGAAGCGGTCTACCGTTTGGAAGTGGAAGATTTCCCGCTCGTGGTCGCGACCGACTGTCTCGGCGGCAGCGTTTATAAACGATAAAATTTTAGAAGAAATATTTCGGCAATGACCGCACCGAACAAAACAATGATAAAAGGCTAACGGAACTTCGTTAGCCTTTTTGATTATTTACATCATGCATTTTAATAGGGCACACCCCCTCAGTCTCGCTGCGCACCGCGCTGTCGAACAGAAATTGCGCCGCTCCACCCCTCTCCGTAGGAGAAGCCAAGATTGGGGCGATCTCGCTAGGATTATGATTTATCAATAATTCTTAAATTTTTGAGAGCAAAGCGTTGAAGGTTTTGAGGTGCTTTCGCTCGTCGTCGAGAATGCGCTGGATGATCTCCGAAACGCGCGCATCTTTCACGCGGCACAAAATCCGCTCATAGGCGAAGATCGCGTTCTCCTCGGCACAGACGTCGGCAGACAACATCGACCGCGGCTGCCGAGAATAATTCACGCACGACGCCGAAAAATAGCCCACGGGATAGGGCGGACAAGCGGTATACAGCGGCGGCGCGCCCAACTTTGTGATCAGCGTCCCCAAGATCTCCAAATGCCGCATCTCCGAGACCGCAATCTTCATCACTTCCCGCGAAAATTCCTCTTTTCCCATCTCGCCGAACAAGATTGCTTGATAGACATACTGCAAAACCGCGGTCAGTTCCCCTTCCCGTCCCGCATATGCGGGCGATATGAGCCTTAGCGTTTGAAGATCTTCCTTGATCCCCTCAAACGACGGGAACTTCCGCTCTTCATCCCCCGTCTCCCCGACCGCGGATACGAGCTCCGCACTTTTCATATCTTCCGAATTGGTATGTTCCGAAACTTCCGTCTGCGCTTTTTGAACCATTTTCACCCCCGTTTTCTTCAACCTATGCGCGGGCGAAAATTTTTGTGCATGCGCACTTCCGTTACTTCAATAAACCCTTTTCTCCGAAAAATTCTTTGATCTTCCGACCGTCATGATACCCTTTTTCATACAGTTTTTGAAGGGACTCCCTGTCCTTATGAAGGGTATCCACGCCGCAGGTATCGTCGGGGGATATGATGACAAGTTTCCCCTGTCTTGCATACTCCTGCGCGATCGCGACGCTCTCGTTATAGTGCTGCGCCCGAAGCGTCAGCTGCTCCGCAGCTTTTGGATACTTTTTTTGAATCCGCTTTGCGAGTTTTGCGTCGCTCCCCTGCGTGCGCGGGATCTTTTCGGGCTTTGTCAAGATCAAGACGACCAAATCGCAGCCGAGCTCAAACGCTTTCTCGACGGGAACGGGATTTCCGAGCGCACCGTCATAATACGGCTTTCCGCCGATAAAGTAAGGCTTATTGATAAACGGAATGGACGATGAGGCTTTGAGCGGCGCATAATTGTCCTGCGAAAGCGCGCTTTTCTCAAAGTACACCGCTTCGCCCGTCACGGCGTCGGTCGCGACCACGATGAACTCCGCGGGATTGTCTCGCAAGGCGGGATAGTCGAGCGGATTTTCTCCGTCGCTGTTTGACAGCGTCCCATAGACATAATCCACATCGAAAAACCCTCTGCCGAGGAGAAAATTGCTCAAACTTGCGTACCGTTTGCGGAAGGCGTACTGCGTATAAAAGGTATAATTCCGTCCGCGCTGCCGAGCGACAAACGAGGCTAAGTTCGCGCTTCCCGCCGAGATGCCCAAGCAAAGGTCAAACTCGATCGCGTTGTCTTGGCAATAGTCCAGCACGCCCGTTGCATAAATTCCGCGGAAACCGCCGCCCACGTCGATCACGCCTACTTTCATCATCCATCTCCCATTCGGTTCAATTGCTTTCCGAGGAATATTTCTTTTCTTCTGCCGCCCAAAATTCATACGGAATCCCGACGTATTTTCCGTTTACATAGGCTCGCCCTAAAAGAAAATCTCTATTGATAACTTCTGAATCATAGATTTTTCTCTCGTAATAAGCGCTCGTCACATCTCTAAGGAGTAATCCGCTTTTCATAGCACGCCATTCAATTGTGCCAATAAAGGAAGTGACATAATGATCGATTATCCTTTTCCATCTCCAAAAAGTTTTATCTAAAAGATTCTCTATCGGCTCGTCGTTGACCATCGTGTCAAGAAATACATCCTCTAAATGGTCGAAGCCCTCATGGTCGTTTCCGCGTAAAGTCCCATGATACAATTTATGATCCCAATCATTAAGGCAACAGGTTAATAGTGTACTTTGATATTTCTTGGACAGCTCCTGTACTTCCGCAATCCGACTCGGATAAGTCATCCAGCCAACACTGGAAAAGAAAAAATCTTTTGATCCCAATGGTTTTTTTAAGAAGTACTCGTCCACTTCAAACCGCACCAACCCGTCCATATAGTCATTTAATGTTTCTTGAAATTTTACCGTAATCAAATTGCATACCTTATGTTGCAATTCCGTCATTTGATAGTCTACCTTTATTTCTTCGGACTCATCATAAGATTTTAGGGTGGCGTGAACTTCCTGTGCATAGACCATTAGGATTTTATAGGTAAACGTATCGATCGGTTCCCATTTCGCCGTGAGCGTTGTCTCAGACTCGGGAAATTCCGACGCATTTGCAAGCGGCTTTCCCGACTCGTTTGTAACTTGTTTGTCTCCAAAATACCATCCCTTAAAACGGAAATGTTCACGCGTCGGCACGGGGAAATCGGTATTTTGATAGCTCCAATAATAAATCTCCACACCTTCATTCGCGCAGTTTCCCGTTGCAAACTTATAATCATAATGGAAACGGAAAACGATCTCTTCAAACTCTGCCGTCAACGACATATTTTTCACGGCACGATCTTCACGCTTAGGGGATGTCTGTAGATCCGACCATTTCACAAAGCGATAGCCTTCGTTCGGGACGGCTTTTACACTGGTCGAAAGGTCCATATACTTGACCTTCTGCGTCGCCTCTCCTTCGATCGTTCCGTTCCCGTCCGTCAAATAGCTGATTTGATAGGTGAACTTCTCAAACTTTGCCGTGATCACTTGATTCGAGGTGACATTTTCTTCCCTGCGTTTTGGCGAGATCGCCTCATCGGACCATCCGACAAAATAATATCCTTCCCAAGGTCTCACTTCGACTTCTTCCGTTTGCCCGCCGAAGGGTACGGTTTGCAAGGCGTTCCCAAAGAGATCGCCGCCCTCTTCGACCGAGTACTCAACCGTAAAGTTCTCTTCGCCCGTAAAGTTCTCTTCGCTGCATGATGCGATAATCGGCATCAGCCCGAGCGACAAAAGTGCCGCGAACAAATAAAGTATAACTTTCTTCATATGCTTTTTTCCTCCATCCCCATGATACCATAGCGGCATGAAAATATCAACCCTTTGGCGAAAAAAATTCATTCATTTTGAAAAGAATTTCAAAGTTTTTTCGCTTTTTCAGCGTTTTTGAGCCATTTTCGTGCCTCGGTCAGGTCAACATCTTCGAAGATGTGTTTGGGCGTCCAAGGAATGAAAATGTCGGGCGCAATGCCCTTGCCGCGCGTCCCCTTTCCTTCGTCGATCGACTTGCTCCGCGACGTCGGATAATGCAAAACATATTCCCCGAAATCAAACCACGCCAAGTTGGCATAGTCGTTGACCCCCATCGTGGGACGACCGATGACCGTCACCTTTTCCATCCGTGAAGCGATCTCCACAAAACTCTCCGCAGACGAGGCGCAATCACAATCGGTGAGCACGACGACCTTTTCGGGCTGCTCCGTGCCGCTCGTCGGAAACAAAAACTCATCCGCTTTTGCAGGCAGAAATCCCTTCCCGCTGTTTTTCTTCTGCTCCTCGATTTGCTCAATCAAATACTTTCGAACTTCATCGGAAGTGACGCTTTCGAGGTACTCTTGAAACATTTCTATCCGTTTCGCCGCATTCCGTTCGGTGTACAAGATCTCATCTTCCTCGGTAAAAATTTGTTTGCCGCAGAGTTTGTCGTCCTTTTTCAATAGGAATTTGAGAAGCGGCAAAAATTCTGTATCGTTCCCGCCGCAGTTGTTTCTTAAATCTATGATAAGATTTTGGGTGCAAGTAATATCTTTCGAGGCATAATCCACTATTGACGAAATGTCCTGTTCGTCAAAGAAATTGGTCAATTTGAGGTAATAAGTCTCTTGGTCGAGCGGGCGAAAGACGCAGGACGGCTCATTTGTTCCCCGCTCGATGTCGGTTCTAACAACGTAGTCGAACGTCTTTTCGGCGCGGACGGTCACGACCTTTGCATGCGCGATGACGGTCTCCCAGCGTTCGCTTTGGCGGTCGGGGGGATCGCTTTCGAAAAACACGGCGAACTTTTCGGCGGCTCTTTCGATCGAGAGCCCGTCGATCGCGATAATCTCATCCCCCTTCGAAAAGGGCATTTCTCTTTCCGCTTGGGTGATAAACAGGCTGTTTTCGTATCTTCGGACATGAAAGCCGAGATAAGTGCGGAGATTCTTTTGATAAAAATAGAGATGTCCCCACACTTTGAACGTCGCCAAATACTTTTCGACCGAAAACAAGAACTCCTTGTCGGACATTTCTTCGGTGATCTCGGACAAAAACGCCCTCTGATCGCCGCCTGTTATGTCTTGGCAGAACGAAGCGTCGTGCGTGCAAATGTCTATGATCGTTTTTGCGATCTCCTGCTTTGTCATCATGCTTTGCCCCTCTTTTTTAGAAATTTATCGGCGGGAAAAAAGCGTACAGGTATTCCCCCAGCGTTTCATGAGACGCACTTCAAAAAACCCCGCCTGCGTGAGAAGTTCGATCTCGTGATCGACCGTGAGCGGCGTGTCATAGTGATAGAACGTGTTCGGGTCGAGCTGCTGCTCCCTTTTGAGTCTTTCCGATTCGGAGAAATAAAATCTTTCCGCATTCTCCGACTCGGCAAAATAATCGGTCAAAACGAAGTACCCGACGTCGGACAAGGCGGACGCCAACTTGGCGTATAGCCCGAGCTTTTGCGCAGGCTTGAAGTGGTGAAGCGACTCGACCGAGACTGCGGCGTCGAAACGGCGTATTCCAAAAGGAACGTCGAAATATGAGGCGCAATATAGCTCGATCTCTTTGCCGACAAATTTATTTTTGAGCGCTGTCAGCATGTCCTGGGATAAGTCGATGCCCACGATTTTGGCTTTGCCGCCCGAGACAAAGTAATCTTCGAGTTCGAGCCCCGTTCCGCAGCCCAAGTCGAGGATATTCATCCCCTCTTCTTTCGGCAAAAGGGAAGCCGTATACGGATAAAATTCTTCCGCGCCTTCTATTTCCGTCCTCATGTGCTTGTCATATCCGTCCAGCCGCGCGGAAAAGAACGCGTCCATTTTTTCAAGTTTCATTTCATTTTCTCCGTGACCTTATCGCCGCGTTACGATCGTCCCTCTGTGGCGCGAAGCCCCTTTCCTCTTTCTTGGCTCCCCCTTGAGGGGTGGAGCGGCGCAATTTCTGTTCGACAGCCCAGTGGGCTGCGAACTGCGCCGCGCCAGCCGAGCTGGTGGCGAGGCGGACTTGCGGCGGGGGCGACCGCCGCAAGGCGGCGCGAAGCGCCTGAGGGGGTGTCACCTTATTTTTAACCCTCCAAAAGTCCTAAGAGCGTTTTGGGCGTTTGGGGGTTTGCGGGCGGCGGGAACGTACGATCACGATCACAAGATACGCCGCAAGCAGCAGTGCGCACGTCCCGAGCAAGATGGCATACATGACGCCGAGAGAGACCTGCGCCGAGCCGACGTACAGATTGCCGTCGAAGCCGTCCATAAGCGCCTTTTGACCCGCCTCGGAAAGTCCCCGCGCGCCGAGCTCTTCGAGATAGCCCGTCATGAACGCCTTGCGCATAATGCCGACGCCGTATGTCCCGGGCAGCAGGCAAAGAAAATCCCTCACGCCCGCCGAAAACTGCGAAAGCGGCATATACGCCCCGCAGATAAAGCCGTATAAGCTCGAAATCAGGGTCGAGACCGCCGACAGCGCGCCCTGCGAGGAGACAAAGCTCTCGACCACCCCCGCAAGCAGCGTCCCGAACAGCACGCAGCACACCGCGCCGACGAAGATCATCATCACGTCTTTGAGCGATAGATACCAGCCCACGATCGCAAGATAGACAAACCCCACGAACATCGCAATGAACACGACGAGCAGCGTCACGAAAAAATTTGCCGCAAAATAGCTCAAAGAGACGGTCGTCCCCTTGACGGGCGAGACGGAAAAGTCGTTGGCGCAGCCGTCGAGCTTGTCTTGGATCATGACCGCGTTCGAACAAAACGCCACCGTCACCGCCGAGACCGACACGACGGAAGATAAAAGCCAGCTCCCCGCAAGTCCGTTTAAGATCTTCTCGTCCGTCTCGAAAGAGAAAAGCGCCAAAATCTCCTTGAAGGACGAGATGTAAACGCTCCTTAAAAAGGTCGCAAACAGCGTCAAGAGGATGAGCGGCGTAATGAGCGATACGAAAAAAAGGAACTTGTCCTTAAAATAACACTTCATGTTGCGCTCGGTCAGCGCAATGAACTTTCCAAACTCTTTCATCTTCCTTCCCCCCGCTCGGAAATTTCCCGTCCCGTCACCCGCAAAAAGACGCTGTCCATGTCCCCTTTGAACACTTCGAAATCGTCAAACAAATCGGGTCGCTCCAAGAGAAACGTCTTGACTTGCCCCGTCGCTTGGAGAGAGACGTCCAAAAAGTCCCGCCCGCGCTTGACGCTTGCGCCTTGCGCCGAAAAGAACCTCTCCGCCTCATCCAAATTGGCATACAATCGCAAAATGTCTGACGCATATCTCTTTTTGAGCGCATGCGGACTGCCCTCGGCGACCTTCTTCCCCGCATCGAGGATGACGACGTCGTCCGCCTCCGCCGCTTCTTCCATGTAATGGGTGGTCAGAAACACGGTGAGTCCCTGTTCCTTTCGGAGAGTCTCGATGACCCGCCAGACGGTCCGGCGGGTCTTGGGGTCGAGCCCCGTCGTCGGCTCGTCCAAGATGAGGAGCTTGGGCGCATGCAAAAGCGCGCGGGCGATGTCCGCTCTTCGCCGCTGTCCCCCCGACAGGACTTTGACGGGACGGCGCAGGATGTCTTGAAGTCCCAACAGTTCGTCGAGCATAGATAGCCGCCGCTTGAAGTTCTCCCCGCCGATCCCATAGAGCGCCGCGCGGCATTTGAGGTTTTCAAGCACGGTGAGATTTTTGTCGAGCACCGAATTTTGAAAGACGACGCCAAGGCTCAACTTCACCTTTTCGGGGCACTGGTCGATCCTCTCCCCGCATACCTTGACGATCCCTTCATCCTTCTTCAAAATGCCGCAGACGATATTGATCGTCGTCGATTTTCCCGCACCGTTCACTCCCAAAAAGGCGAAGAACTCTCCCTCTCGCACCGAGAACGTCAGCCCGTCCACCGCCTTCACGTCGCCAAAACTCTTATAAAGGTCTTTGATCTCCAAAATCATTTTTTATTCTCAAACTTTGTATAATTTTATATTTTTAAGTGTCAATATTTTATGATCTTCGCAACGAAAAAGCCCTCGAAATGCTCATCGGGAAGGACGGTCAACGTCCCCGCCGAACTTTCAAGAAGCGGAAGATCGCCGTTTGCTTTCAAGTCGATGGGCGAGAGCGCGCAGTCCGTCCCCTTCAAGACGCGCGAAAGCAGGGCTTCGTTTTCGCAGGATAGGAGCGAGCAGGTCGAATAGACGAGCGTGCCGCCCCTCTTTAAGATCTTGATCGCCTTCTTTAAGAGCTGTTCCTGCGCCTTGACGCAAGAGGATAAAAGCTTTTCGCAAAACGTGCCGTTCAATGCGTCCGCCGTGCCGCTGCCGCTGCACGGCGCGTCGAGAAGGATCTTGTCGAAGCGGAAAAAATCGTCTAATTTGGTCGCATCGGCATGGAGCGCATTGACCTTTCCCGCCCCTTGGCGCGAAAGATTGAACTTCAACCGCTCAAAGCGGATCTTGTCCTTTTCACAGGCGGTGATGAGCACGCCGCCTTCGGAAAGCGCCGCAAGCTCGGTCGTCTTTCCTCCCGGCGCTGCCGTCATGTCGAGAATGCTCTCCCCCGCCTTGGGACAAAGCACGAGCGGCGGCAGCATGGACGAAAGCGACTGAAAATAGATCTCCCCGCGCTCATAGAGCGGAAGCGCCTCGACCGCGCGCTTGCCATCCTCGCCCTCCAAGATAAGCGCGTCGTGATACCAAGAAACCGTGCGATAGGCAATGTTGTGCGAAGAAAGCGTCTCGCGCACCGCCTCCGCCGTCGTTTTGAGGGCATTGACGCGCAAGGTCGTCCGCCTTTGACACAAAAGTCCCGCCTCGATCCGCGCCGCCTCTTTCGGGAACTGCTCCCCCAAAAGACGGTGCAACAAAGCGGGAATTTTCAAAGAATTATGTGATTCGTTCGGTATTATGTCTGACATAGTACTATGCAAAATGGCGAAAAACGAGATTTCGATCTCAAATTTATGCCTCTCCCCTGCCGCAAATTAGTAGAAAGTCGCGAGCGGCTCGTCGGGGGCGTTGCAAAACTCGATCGCAGTCGCTTTGAGGACAGGACCTTCCTGCCCGTAGATCTTATCGAACTCGACGTCGATGCGCGCAGTGACTTGAACCCAATCTCGGGTTTTGAGCGGGAGCGGAGACGCATAGCGGCAGACCATGCCGCTGAACGCGATGTCCGCCTCGCAGCAGGTCATGATGTGCCGACCGATGACAGCCGTCCCCGCCTTCATGCGCCGATCGAGCGCCGCCATGCCCTTGAACGAGACGATCTTCCCGTCGTACTTTTGCATGTCCTCCATGAGGTCGCGATAGAAGAAGGCGTAGTCGCGGTCCTCGATCTTGACGATCTTCGCATTAAGGTCGAAGGGCAAGGGGTCTTCGATCTCGTCGTAGACCGCCCGCCCGCCGACGTATTCATAGACGATACCGGGGCGTCTTGACGCGCCGCGCACGATCTTATGGAACTCTTCCTGCGAAAAATCGTCCTTGAAGCGGTTGAACACGACCATATCGGCATACTGCATCTTGTCAAAGACGAGCTGGCGCATGTTCTTGTTGTAGGAGAGAAAGCTCTCGGACTCGAAGAAGGTCATGATCTGCGCGATCGCC
>CANRLK010000008.1 GCA_947631465.1 uncultured Clostridia bacterium | reverse complement strand
TTTCTTTGTCTACCTCATCGGCATTAGCCTCTCCTGAACCACGCGACGATCGCGTGGTTTTCTTTTAGACAAAAAAGCTCGGGACACTTGCGATGTGTCCCGAACCCCGCAGCACTTTCTTTCAAACTCTTGTGCCTTCACTTCCTGCGCCGCCGCGACGTGAGGCACGCCTTAACCCAACGAGGGCGGCGCATCGGATTTGCGAACTCACCGCCTTGTTTGGGTGAGCATCGCTCCCTACGCGTGACTGAGGGAGTATCTCCTTACCGCAAAACCCACCTTTCCATAGGGGACAGCAAGAGAAAATTCCGTTTTCCACTATAAAAACAAACGGCAGAGCATTGCGCCCTGCCGCTTATCATAATCAATTATAGAACCCTTACAAGCTCTCGCGAAGAATTTGAACGATCTCCGCATGGGAAAGCGTCTTATATCCCCCGTCCATGACAAGCGTCGCCTTGGCGATGCCCTCGATCATGTCCTCTTTAACGCCGAGCTCGCGCAAATTCATCGCAAGTCCCAGTTCGCGCATCCATTTCTCCATTGCGCAAAGCCCCTCGTTTGCGATCTCCTCGTCGCTCTTTCCGTCCGTCTCAACGCGGAACACTTCCACCGCAAAACGCTTGAATTTTTGAAGCCCAAAGGGCAGGATATGGCGGTAATAGGGAAGCGAGACGGCGGCAAGGGTCATGCCGTGGGTCGCGTCGGTGTACGCCCCGACCGCTTGTCCGAGCATGTGCACTTCCCAATCGGTCGTCTTGCCCTGCTCGATCAGGGTATTGAGCGCCCAGGTCGCCGCCCACATGATGTTGCTCCGCGCTTCATAGTTCTGCGGATCTTTGACCGCGATGCGGGAACTGTCGATGAGCGAACGCATGAGCGCTTCCGAAAGCCGATCGCTCACGTTGTCGTCCTCGCCCGAGAAATACTGCTCGCAAATATGGTTGAACGCGTCGTAAATGCCCGCGACCATTTGGCGATACGGCACTGTCATCGTAAAGCGGGGATTCAAGATCGCAAACTTCGGATACAACTCCTCGCCGAACACATGCCCGATTTTGAGCTTTTGCTCTTGATTTGTAATGACCGCGCCGCCGTTCATCTCCGAGCCCGTACCGACCATCGTCAACACGCAGCCGACGGGAATGAGCCGACAGGTCGGCTCTTCGAAGTCGAGATAGTATTTTTGCCAAGGATCGCCCTCGCAGTAAGCGGACGCCGAGACCGCCTTCGCATAGTCGATGCAAGATCCCCCGCCGACCGCAAGCAGAAGATCGGCTTTGTTTTCCCGCGCCTTTTTCGCACCTTCCAAAAGCCGTTCATAAGTGGGATTGGGCATCACGCCGCCGTCGTCTATGACCGTCTTGCCGCAGCCGCGCAAGATCGAAACGACCTTGTCATAGATCCCGTTTTGTTTGATCGACCCCCCGCCGTAGATGAGCTGAATTGTCTTTCCGTAGCGGGAAAGCTCCGATCGGAGCTGTTCGAGCGAATCTTCGCCGAAATGCAGTCTTGTCGGGTTGCAAAAAGTGAAATTTCCAAGCATAATGCGCCTCCGAAATAAAATTTACGAGAAATAGAAGAGCGTCTCAAACGAAACGCCGAGCGCGATACAGAGCACGAGCGCAAGTTTTGCGGTCGGGCAGAACTTTTCGGTCTCGATCGAGCTGATCGTATTGCGCGAAACTCCCACGCGGCGGGCAAGGTCCTCCTGCGAAAGTCCCTGTTTCGCGCGCACCTCTTTCAGGCGGTTATGAAGAATGAGTTGATCGTTCATCAAATTTGGATCCCCGCAAGCTGCAAGGCAAAAAATACCCAAACAAGCAAGATCGCCACGACGTCAATGCAGGCAAGGGCAATGAACACTTTTTTCAGCCTCTTTGCAACGACCGCCATACAACAGACCATTGCGCTGCACGCCGTTAAAGCGATGAGATTGAGCGCTTGAACATAGAGCGCGTCGTATCCGAGCACTATAAAAAGAATTTCAAGCACGAACACCGTAAAGATCGCGCTCGCATATCCGCACACGACCACCCATTGCCACTTTTTCTGCTGCCGCTCGTCGCCGTATTTTTCATTCTCCCTGCGGCTGCGCTCCAAGATCTCCTCTTGCGAAAGAGTCTCCTGCGATTGGCTCTCCGTTTTGCCTTCGTTTTTCCCGATTTCTTCCGACATTTTGCACTCCTTGCCAAGTAAACTTACTATGTCTGACATAGTATTGCAAAGTACACTTTGCAATATCATCCTATCACTGCCAAGCATACTTGTCAAGCGTTTGAAACAAAAAAGCCGAAAAATTTTTATCGGCTAAAAGGGATAGACGTATTTCGCGCCGATTTTGAGTTCCACCCTGCCGTTGAAGGCTTCGCGGGCGCGGGCGCAGAAGGACGCTTGGTCGCATTCCTTGACGATGACGCAAAAGCGCGCTGCGCTTTCAAAGGTGCGCGATAAGACGGTCTCCCCTTCGAGGAATTTGAGCGCGGTATTGACAAAAGGATAATCGACAAAAAGTTCGATCTCGACGCCCATCGTGTAAGTTTTGATCTTTGCGATCTTGCACACGTCTGCCGCGCCGCCCGCATAGGCGCGCGTCAGTCCCCCTGCGCCGAGCTTGACACCGCCGAAATAGCGCACGACGGCGATCGCCGTTTCGAAGAGCTTTTGCGCCTTCAAGACGCCGAGAATGGGCATGCCCGCCGTTCCCTGCGGTTCGCCGTCGTCCGAGAACCGCTGCAAATTGCCGACCCTGTCGGCGATGTACCCGTAGCAGACGTGGGTCGAAAGCGGGTGCAGGGCGCGGATCTTTTCAAGAAACGCCTTCGCCGCATCCTCGCTTTCGGTGTGGGAAATATAGGAGAGAAATCTGCTCTTTTCGATGATCTTTTCGGTGACCGCGTCCTCAAAGACGCTTTGATACTCCATCATTTTCGGACGACTTTGATGTGCACCTTCTTTCCCTTATGGAGAATGAACTCCCCTTCGGGAAGCGCAAGATCGAGGCTTCCGCGCGTATCGCCGACCGTCACGCCGCCCTGTTCGATGAGCCGTCTCGCCTCGCCGTTGCTCTTGCAAAGTCCCGTCTCGACGAGCACGCCGACAAGGGTCTTGGTCTCTTTGGAAATTTCGCGCGCTGGCATCTCTCCTTCGCCGCCGAACGCCGCCCGCGCTTCGGACTGCGCCTTTTCGGCTTCCGCCTGCCCGTGGACCATCTTTGTAAGCTCATAGGCGAGCCGTTCCTTTGCGGCGTTGATGCGCTCGTCCTTGTTGGCGCAGAGGGCTTTGACTTCTTCGACGGAGACGAACGTCAGGAGCATAAAGCATTTTTCGACGTCCTCGTCCGCGGTATTGCGCCAATATTGGTAAAATTCATACGGGCTCGTCTTGTCTTTGTCCAGCCACACTGCGCCCTTTTGGGTCTTGCCCATCTTCTTGCCCTCGCTCGTCGTAAGGAGGGTAAAGGTCATTGCATACGCGCTCTTTTGCTCTTTTCTTCGGATGAGGTCCGCGCCCGCCAAGATATTGCTCCACTGGTCGTCGCCGCCGAGCTCCAAGAGGCAGCCGTATTTTCGGTACAGCACGAGGAAGTCGTACGCCTGCATGAGCATATAGTTAAATTCGAGGAAGGAGAGCCCCTTCTCCATGCGGGTCTTGAAGCACTCCGCCGTGAGCATTTTATTGACCGAAAACTGCGTGCCGATCTCGCGAAGAAAGTCGATATAGTTCAAATTCCAAAGCCAATCGGCGTTGTTGACGATGATCGCGGCATTCTCGCCCTCGAAGCTGACAAATCGGGACATTTGTCTTTTGAAGCAGGCGATGTTGTGTTCGATGGTCTCCTTGGACATCATCGCGCGCATATCCGTCCTACCCGAGGGGTCGCCGACCATAGCAGTCCCGCCTCCGATCAAGATGATGGGTTTGTGTCCCGCGTCCTGCATGTGCTTCATGGCGACGAGCTGCAAATAATGCCCGACGTGCAGGCTGTCCGCCGTCGGATCGAATCCGATATAAAACGGCACGCTTTTCTCGCCCAAAAGTCTGTAAAGCTCGTCCTCCGCGACCGTCTGTTTGATAAATCCCCGCGCGCGCAGGGTGTCCATGACATTTTGCATAATGCTCTCCGAAATGTGAACTCTTTTTCCTTATTTTACAGCCCAAAGAAAAATTTGTCAACCCTTCAAGCGGCTTTTTCAAGGTTTTCTCACAAAACGGGCGCAAGGAGCTCTGCCGAACGCTCCGTTTGGGCGCGGCGCAGTTCTTCGGCTCTTATTCTCTCTTTCACATTCAACCCCGCAAGCGAATCAAAGAGCGATACGCCGCCGCTCATTTCGATTTCTTCGAGCCGTTTTGCGATCCGCCCATTCACCCTTTCGAGCGTCCTCTTCCTTGCCGCTTTGATCATTTTTTTGTACATTGCCTCATTCATACCGCCTATTATATCCCCGATACTTGACATATATTGTCAGGTATGATAAAATATTTTCGGTTTGGCAAGAAAAATTTTGGAGAAATAAGGCATGAAATATCAAATTATGACGGGCATACTCTTTACGCTGCTTCAAAAGCGCAAGGTGAGCGCGGGCGAGCTTGCGGCAAAGTACGACGTTTCGGTGCGTTCGATCTATCGCTACATCGACGAGATGACGGTCTCGGGCATTCCCATCGACGTCTTTCGCGGGCAAAACGGCGGGGTGTACATCTCGGACGCGTTTAAGCTCCCCAAGGGGCTTTTGACGCGGGATGAATATCAAAAGGCGGTCGGGGCAATGCTCGCCATGAACGAGCAGTTGCAGGACGATGCGCTTTCCTCAGCGGTCTCGAAGCTCACGGCGGAGATGAAATCGGAAAAGCAGGACCTATCGCTGACGGGCAACATTTTGGTGGACAGCGGGGCTTGGGGCGACGCGCACCGTTTTTCCGAGCGGCTGTCGCTCATGGAGCGGGCGATCGAGGAGCGCGAATCGCTCGACATTGACTATTCCTCGCGCAGCGGTGAGCGCACGCAGCGGCGGATTCTGCCCCATCTTCTCGTCTATAAGCAGAACATTTGGTACGTCTATGCCTATTGCATGCTGAGGAAACAGTTTCGGCTGTTTAAGCTCGGGCGGATCAGGACTGCGCTCAAAACAGGCGAAACGTTTGAACGCATCCCCTTCCGCCGCGAGGACATCCCGCTCACCTTTTGGCACAGCGAGGAGAACTCGGTCTTTGCGCGCTTCGAGATCTTTGAAAAGGCGCTGCCGTTCGCCGAGGAATGGCTCGGCGTGGACAACGTCCAAAAACAGGGCGAGCGGTACTTTGCGGAAGTGACCCTTCCCGACGACGAATCGCTCGTCGGAAAGATCCTCTCCGCGGGAGAGGGCTTTAAGGTGGTTTCGCCCGAGTCGTTGGTCTCCCGCGTGAAGGAAGCGGCGGAGAACATCGCAAAAACCTATCAAGCGGATGCGTCATTCATTTAATAAATTATAACACCCCTTTCGGCGCGCATTCGCGCGCCACTTTCCCCTTATAGAGGGGACAGCAAGAAAAAAGCGCAAAACTCCACTTTCCCCAAGAGGACGGCAAGGAATGGCGGGCAACCCCTCCCCCCACCTTGGCTCCCCCTTCAAGGGGGAGCTGGCACGCGCTCGCGCGTGACTGAGGGGGTGTTACCTTATTTACAAGCTCGTCTGCGATACACCCCTCATAGGGGACAGCAAAGATGGGCAACGATGCTCACCCAAGCAAGGCGGCAAGACTTGGATTTTCGATGCGCCGCCCTTGTTGAGGTTACGATAAAGCACTGCTTTGCGGCGGCGCAGAAAGTGAAGGCGTAAAAGCACGTAAAAAAAGCGCTGCGGGGTTCGGGACACATCGCAAGTGTCCCGAGCTTTTTTGCTTCTTTTTTCAGCATTGAAAAAAGAAGAACTATAAAAAAGCATGCATAAATTTTTCATGCCAATAAAAGGACAATCCTTTCTTGCATTAAGCTGTCAAGCGGCAAATTGTGTGCGCTTATGGAAAATGCGATTTCCCAACGCGCAGGAATTTAGAAATTGACACCCCTTTCCCCCTCGCTTTGCTCGGGTACTTTCCCCTCAAAGGGGACAACGAGAATTAAAAGCGATGCCTGCACTTTCCCGAGGGGACAGCAAGATTTTTCCTTGGCTCTTCAACCAAATGACGATCGCATGATTTTCTTTGTAGACAATAAAAAATCCCCCTGCGGCATATACTGCTACGGGGGGTTTTTGTATGAAGCATGTCCTCTTTTGCGGGGGCGGCAGCGCGGGGCACGTCGTGCCCAATCTCGCCGTCATGAACGAACTCAAATTCACAGCAAGGCTGTCCTATATGGGCACGGGCGGCATCGAAAAGCAGCTGCTCCTCGAAAGCGGCTTTCCCTTCTTCGAAGTGGACTGCCCCAAACTCGTCCGATCGTTGAGTTTGAAAAATTTCAAGATCCCTTTCGCCCTGCATACGGCGAAGAAAAAGGCGTATGAGATCTTAAAGCGCGAAAAACCCGACCTCGTCTTTTCCAAGGGCGGGTTCGCAAGCTATCCCGCCGTCTGCGCCGCAAAAAAACTGCATATCCCCGTGCTCACCCACGAGAGCGATCTCTCCCCGGGACTTTGCACCAAGCTCATCGCAAAGAAGTGCCGCTATGTGCTGACCTCGTTCCCCGAGACCGCAAAGCTGTTCGAAAACGGCAAATGCGTCGGCTCGCCCATGCGGAAGGAACTCTTCCGCTCCGACAAGATGCGCGCGCGAAAGAAGTACTCGCTTCAATCGGAAAAGCCCGTCCTGCTCGTCCTCGGCGGCGGCAGCGGAAGCCGCGCGATCAACGAAGCCGTGCGGAAACATCTTGAAACCATCTTACAGAAGCGGCAGATCCTGCACCTTTGCGGCAAGGGAAATTTGATGGAAAATCCGCCCGAGGGTTATATCCAGCGCGAATTTGAAAACGACATGGGAAGCGCGTATGCCGCGTGTGACGGCGTGCTCTGCCGCGCGGGCAGCAACACGGTGTTCGAGACGCTCGCGCTCAAAAAACCCACCCTTTTTGTTCCGCTCGAAAAGTCCTCGCGCGGCGACCAGCTCCAAAACGCCCTCTACTTCGAGCGGCGGGGGCTTTGCAAGATCATTCGCGAGAGTGAGCTTTCCGCGCTCCCCCATGCCTTGGATGAATTGGACGGCGATGAACTCCTGCGCTTTTCCCTCTCCGCCTGCGACATCCAAAGCGGTACGCCCGAGATCGTCTCGCTCATCAAAAAAGTCTTGCAAGAAGAGGAAGAAACGGAAAAAACCGCGCCTTGAACACTTAATCGGGCGCGAGATGGTATTTGTCTCCGAAGAGATCGGCTTGCAGGTACGCGTCGGGAACTTTCCCCACGAGGACGCTCTCGCAAATGAGCACCTCGGTGAGCGAGGCGAAATTTCTTGTACTCGAAGGCATGATGATGGAGATGTCGGCGACGATTTCAAGATAGATGCTGTGCTTGGTCTGATTGATGCCCGCTTCGGAAAAGGTCGAGGAAAAGCGGCATTCCACGTTGGAGATCGGAATGATTTTGAGATTGATGCTCGGTCCGAAGCCCGCCCAAGCCTCAATGCCGAAGAACGCGCCGAGCGGAACGTTTACCCCCGCTTCGCTCAGTTTTGTTAAATTCTGCTGGGACATGTACGCCGTGTCGCGGGCAATGCGGTTGATTTCGAAGGAGTTGGACGTGATGCCCGTGATGTTGCCCGCCTCGTCCCTGGAAACGTCGATGAGGTCCTCATAGCGGACGCGGTCGGAGAGCGTATAATAGACGGCGTCATTGACGGCGACCGTCGTAATGGAGCGCATGGACGCCTCGGCGACCGAGATCAAGATCCTCGTGATGTTGACATGGACGAGGATGACGAGAAGCACGGCGAAAAGCAGGACGAGAAGGAGACAGACCCGCTTCCGCCATTTTTGTTTCGGACGGCGATAGCGTTTCACAAAGCATTCTATGCTTTGTCCCATCCGTTTATCACAGGCGAACGGACAAGTATGTACGCGGCGGCAAGAAATCTTGCCGCCGCGTGGTCTTTATTGTTCAACTTTGTTTTTCGTTCAATAGCGCCTCCACGAGCTTTTCCATCTCGGGCGGCGGCGACAGAAACGCACGGGGGTACGGCGCGCCGATGGGCGCGTCATAGACGATCTTCCCCCGTTTCAAGACGAGCGTGCGATGGGCGAGAAGCGCCGCTTCTCTCACGTCGTGCGTGACAAAGACGACCGTCGGCTTTTCGGCTTGCCAGAGGGAGACGACGAGCTCGATGAGCGACTTTTTGAGCGAAAGATCGAGCGAAGAGAAGGGCTCGTCCATCAAGAGCAGCCGATGGGGATACAGGAACGCCCGCGCGATCGCGACCCGCTGTTTTTCCCCGCCCGAGAGCTCGTGCGGATACGCCTTCTCTTTCCCCGAAAGCCCGACGCTTTGAAGCATGCCGTCGATCTTCCCCCATTCTTCCTTTGAAAGCACAAATTTGAGGTTGCCGAGCACCGTGAGATTGGGAAGAAGTTTCGCGTCCTGGAACAAATAGGACACGTCCTTTCGCCCCTTCGCCCTTTGATAGGGCGCGCCGTCGATCTCCCCTTCGAAGCTCGTCAGTCCCGCCAAGACGTTCAAAAGCGTCGTTTTCCCCGCGCCGCTCTCGCCGAGAACTGCGGTGATCTTCCCCTCTTCGATCTCAAAATCGAGGTCTTGAAGGGCGTAAAAATCGCGATAGCGCTTGGTAATGCCCGAAAGTTTCATGCCCGCCACCTCACGATGAGCTTATACAAAAGAAGTCCCAATCCTTCGAGCGCAAAGCCGACGAAAACGGAGAGAAGGGTCAATGCCATGAGCCGCGGCATTTCGACGAACATCTTCGCCTCCTGCATCAAGCCGCCGATGCTGCGGAAGGTGTTGGAGAGCACCTCGCCCGAGATGGTGATTTTGAGTCCCATTGAAAAGATCGACCCCGCCTGCCGCAAAACGGACGGCGCGGCGAGGGGCAGATACATGCGTCTGATCTTTCGCCCGACGCCCACATGAAAGACGCGCGCAAGATCGCCGTAATTTTCGCGCACTTCGTCGAGCGCCGAAAGGGTCGCCGCATAAAAGGACGGAAAGAGCACAAACAGCGCGACGAGCACGGGCGCAACGCGGGGGTTTGTCCAAATCAAAAGCATGAGGATGATCGCCATCGTCGGGACGGTCCGTAAAACCGAGATAATGGGCGCGAAAAAGGCGCGTACCGCCCCGTGAAGGTTGGCAACGAGCGCAAGCCCCGCGCCGAGCAGAAGGGAGAACAGGAACGCCCAGAGCGTTCTAAGCAATGTATTGAAAAAGGCGCGCCAAAAGGCGGCTTCGCCCAAAAGCCGCCCGCATTCTTTGAGCGCCTCCCAACACGAGGGAAGGATATAATCGTTCCTCACCGCCGCATGGGCGATGAGCCACGCCAGCCATAAAAAGATCAGGGCAAGCGCGGAAAAAATCAAATTCTTTTTCAATCTTCTGCGCTATCCGAATTATAGAAGAAGGCGTCGGACGGGATCGCGGTCGAACTTGCGTTGACTTCCATGAGCTGTTGCAAGAAGGTGATGACCTTTTCCTTATATGCCGCCGCGGCATGGAATCTGACCGAGCAATGCTCGATGACTTCTTTCGTCACGTTGTTCTTGTTGAAGGAAGGCGTGAGCCCCTGCACGCGGTTCTCGTCGAGATGACGCAAAACGGTGGTCGCCATGACATCCGAAAGGTAGTCCTCGCTCCTTCTCATATAGCTGAGAAAGATGTTGATGTCGGACTTTCTCGATTCGATGACGCTCTTTTTCGCGACGGCGACGGCTTGGGGATAGCCCTCCTCTTCGCCGTAGAGCGCTTGAAGATCGCCTGCGAGCTTGAAGGGCGTCTCGCTCTTTGCCGTCCCGTTGATCTTGGCGGTCGCAGCGGGTTCGGGGCAGAGATAATAGTCGCACCCGCCCGCGGGCGTGACGTTGTCGGGCGTGAATGCGATGAGATTGACCTTGTCGGTTGCCGTTGCAGCGTCTGTACTCTCGACAATTTGATAAGGGACATGATATTGGTTGAGCACGACTTGAAGGGTGAGCCCGGGGACGTCTGCAAGCTTGACGACGCCGATCTTCTTGCCGAGAAGCGAGGCATTGAGCAGCTCTTCCGAGGCTGTAAGGGTCGCGTGCTCTCCCGTCGTCAAAAAGTACAGGTTGCCGTTTGTGACCGTGCCGAGCATTTGATACACGTCCCCGCTTCCGAGCAGCTTTGCAGCGGCATTGACGGGCATGATGCAAATATCCGCTTCGGGCGCATCGCCCGTCACGAAGCTTGCGATGTTGTTCGCGTCCACGATCTTGAAGTCGAAGGAATCTTCGACGCGGCTCTCCTCTTCCGCGATCGCATTAACGAGCGCGAGCGCGGGCGCACCATCGGGCGCGACGACCATGAGGTCGGGAAGATCTTCTTTCCCGCCGCCGCATGCGGCAACGGACACCGCGGCAGCCGCACAGCAGGAAAACGCCAACAAACTTTTCACGAATTTTTTCATAAGGATCTCCTTTTCCCTAACAAGTATTTTTCTCATTCCCGAAGAAAAAAACCCTCTTCGCACGGCGAAAAGGGCAGAATGTTTCCAAAAGGACTCATCGGATTCCGCGCCTTCGCCGTCAGATCGCTCTTTCCGCTCAGGAACGATCGAATTATATCATATTGCGGAAAATTTTGCAAGCAATTGACGAAAGTTTTTCCATCCTTTGCATACAATTTTGAAACAAAGACGAAAAACGCATAAAAAAGTTCCCTTTTCCCATACTGCGGGTATGAAAAAGATCCAACTTTGCGCGCTCATGTTGGCGCCCTTATGTCTATTGATCGCAGCGGCGGCATGCGGAAAAGATACCGTTCCCATGCGCGGCACGCAGGAAAAAACCGTGACCGAACTCCCCGAAGAAACGGACGAGACGTTTGAGCTCGCGCCCGAAGAACATGAAGAATCGAATGGCGAAGCTCCCGAAACACCGCAAGACGGCGACAAGCCCTCGGACGGGCAAAAGGCGCCGAAGCAAGGCGGCTTCAAAAAAGGCGGACGGGTCAAAAAGCCCGAAAAGCCGCACCCGATGCCGCCCGTGCACGGACCTGACAACCCGTTCCCCATCCGTCCCGTTCCCATTCCCGAGCCCAATCCCAAACCCCTCGTGTAAAAATTTCTTGCGGGGACGGCTTTCCGCTTGACTTTCAGGGCGGGATGTGATAAAATGTATCCGAAAATTTCATTGAGCTTAACGACACATGTGGCGCAAGTCTGCGCGTAAATCTGCTACGGTACGGGAGCTGCTGCATTGTGTCGTTTTTTGTTCTGTTTTTTGACGGCACGGCGGGAAACGCGTGCCGTTTTGCTCATTTTTCGGAGGTTTTTATGGAAAACAGCGAGTATTTGGGCAAAGAAAAGGTCGGGAAATTGCTATTGAAATTTGCGCTGCCGTGCATTTTGTCGTTGATCATCTCCTGTCTTTACAACATTGTCGACCAAATTTTCGTCGGAAACAGCAAGCTCGGCTATTTGGGCAATGCGGCGACGGGGGTCATTTTTCCGATCACGGTGGTCGGCTGGGGGCTGTCCCTCTTTTTCGGCGACGGCGCGGCGGCGTGGATGTCCGTCTCCTTGGGGAAGGGCGAGCGCGACAAGATCCACCGCGGGATCGGGAACGCGATGCTCTTCACCTTTTTGACGGGCTGTGCCGTGATCTTGACCGCCTATCTCTGGGGCGACGGGCTCTTAATGCTCCTCGGCGGGACAGAGGCAAATCTGACGCTCTCGCGCGACTATGGAAGAATTATCTTTGCGATGATGCCGATCGCGCTCGTCCAAAACTGCCTTGCCGCGGTCATACGGGCGGACGGCGCGCCGAGATATGCGATGCTTTCCATGACCGTCGGCGCGGTCTTGAACATCATCGGCGACCCGATCGCGATCTACGCACTCGATCTCGGGATTCAAGGCGCGGCTTATGCCACGATCTTGGGGCAATTTGTGAGCTTTGTCATCTGCGTTTGCTATCTTTTCAGAAGCAAAAATTTTCGCGTGGGGCTGAAAAGTTTTGTGCCCGATCTTGGGATTTTGAGAAAGATCATGGCGCTTGGGCTTTCGAGCTTTTTGACGCAGCTTTGCATCGTTGCGACGACGATCACAAATAACCTGCTCTTTGTGAAATACGGCATGGCGAGCAAATTCGGCGCGGACATTCCGCTTGCGGCGTTTGTCGTCATCATGAAGTTGTTCCAAATCGTGCTGAATGTTGCGATCGGGATCGCCGCAGGCGCACAGCCAATCGTGGGCTACAATTTCGGCGCGAAAAAGTTTGACAGAGTGAAGAAGCTCTTTCGGCTCATCCTGCTTTGGACGGGCGGGATATGCCTTGCCTGCACACTGTTTTTTGAGGCGATCCCGCAGGTGTTTATCAAGATGTTCGGCGCAGGCGGCGGAGAAGGGCTTGATTCTGCACTGTATATGGAGTTTGCGATCCCCTGTATTCGAATTTATTTGATGTTGATCGTATTTACCTGTTTGCAGAAGGTGTGCGCGATCTTCACACAGTCAATGGGCGAGGCAAAAATTTCCGCACCGCTCTCGTTTTTACGGGATATTTTGGTGATCGTCTGCGCATTGACCGTTCCGATCGGATTGGGCGTGATGGGCGTTGCCTGGGCAGCTCCGATCGCGGACACGCTGGCGCTTTTGATCACCGCGCCCGTGATGGTTTATGTATATCGGAAGCTCGGACGGCTCGAAACGGCAGAACGGGAAAAGGCAGAAATATGTGAGGACACTCCCGCGATATTTCCTTATTGATAAACCCTTTCTTGCGATGTGTCCCGAACCCCGCAGCGCTTTTTTTGCGTGCTTTTACGCCTTCACTCTCTGCGCCGCCGCGAAGTGAAAGTTTGTCGTAACCTCAACGAGGGCGGCGCATTGGAAATCCAAACTTATCGCCTTGCTTGGGTGAGCATCGCCACCCCCACTTGCTGTCCCCTATCAGGGGAAAGTGGCGCGCCGCATTTGCGCGTCAAAAGGGGTGTCAATTCTAATTTCCTGCGCGTTGGGAAATCGCATTTTCCATAAGCGCACTCAATTTGCCGCATTCCTACGGCTTATTGTCCGAAGAAGCGAACATTGAGAACCGTCTCAATTGATGTACAAAGTCAGTTTCTTCGAACGAAATCTTTCAAGCAAAGCGAAGAAAGATTTCGTTCGAAATACAAAGAGAGACATGGGTCAAAAAGAACAGACCCATGCCCCCCTTTATTGGAAAACGTTAAGAGAGAGTGAGCAAAATTAAATATTCGTTCCATTCAAAACGTTTCGGTGTATGCTATCTATTAAGCGAAATCTCTTCTCAGCCACCTTGATTGGTTGCGGATTCCGTGAGAAAGAGCTCCGTCTTTTGCGAAATCGGAACGATTGTCACCGTCTTTTCCCAAAGCGTGTTTGTCCCGTCCGAAGTAACCGCAACCGTGCAACTTATGACCTGCCGCTTCCTTTTGTCTTCTTCCTTTATATTCTCCTCATCTTTGACTTTTTCGACTTTTGTCTCGATCGTAAACATAATCGATTTGATCCATACCTCGTCGTACGAGGAAGAACTGATCGGATAAAAACTCTTATCCGACTTTCCCGTTCCGTCCTCTGCGCCTGTTTCAACAAAGTTTTTCGGCGAGGAAACGATCAAAAGCTCTCCTTTTCTCTTCGAATCGCCGCTTATCTTCATCGAAGTTCCTTCGCCGTACGTCGTGCTGTCGTATGTGATCGAATCGCCGCTTGTCGCGTCTTTTGTTTCAAATTTGAAGGATTCGCCGAAGCGCAGTTCATTGGTGATGACTTTCATCACGTCCGAGCCGAGCACAGCCGCCTTAGAAACCGCCATCATTTCCTCGCCCGTGCCGAAGAGCCCCGACGTCCCCACGATCGCCATAGAGACGAACAACGCCAAAATCGCCGTCGCGATGAGCGCCTCGGCAAGCGTAAAGCCCTTTCTGCCGAATAACTTTCTCATTTAGTCTCTCCTGTAAGCGTAATTTCCCCCGTCTTTGTCTCCGTAAACATAGACGCCATCTTCGAACGGATTTCCTCCACCATCCTCGGTAACGGTGACTTTATGGTCTTTGTCGTCATTTATCTGCGCTTGTCCGTCAAACATTTGCTCCATTTCGGAAATGCTCTTATAAAAGTTGTCGTCCATTTTGGAAGCCTGTACGTTCAAACTCATGGCAGCGGAATAGAGCGTTGCAATGAGCAAGCACCCGAACGCGGCGATGAGCACGGAGATCAAGATCTCAACGAATGATTCGCCCTTTTTGTTTTTCAGTTTTTTAAGCAGTTTCTTCATTTTTTTCACCCTCCGTAAAAGTATCGACCGTCTCGCCTCTTGAAATGGTTATGTTGGATTTTCTCCATTTTACCGTGACAATTAAGGTGGAAATTTGCCTCAAATATCCCTTCTTAAAGTTGTTTGTTTCGTCGACATCGGCATAAACGTATTCGGGATCTTTCGCCACGATCGCGGGATCTACTTCGGCAACCCAATAGAGGGTAATGGAATATCCGCCGCTCTCGCTTAAAAAGGTGAAGAGAAGATCGTAGTTGGCTTCCATGCGCATGGTGCATGTCACCGTGCCGAATTGAGGATAATCCTTCATGGTGAAGGTAAATTTATCGGTGACGGGCTCGGGAGCAGCGGGTCTTTTCGGCGGATCGCCTTCGTTATCCTTGACCCTTGCATACCATTCGTCGGGAATGTTGAGATAGGGAACGATCTTATCGCACTGTCCGCAGATAATGCTTTGAAGTTTGAATCCGTCTGTTTTTCCACTTTCCGTCCTAAACGTGTAACTCCCGCCGCTCATTGAGCCCGACTCCGTTGGGATCGTGAGATTGTAGCTGTCTGTGGAATTGTGCTGATTGGCGGGGTCGCTTCCTTCCGTAGCGGCGTCGAACGTCCACTCCCGCTTGTACTCGAACGCTATTTGTTTGGACGTATAGGTCAAGGTACTACTTGCGAATAAGTCCACGAAATAGAGTGCGGCAGAAGAGACGGAGTAATAATCCTGTTCGCTCTTATGGGAGTAGCGTCCTGCGTTGGAAGCCGCCATCATGAGCGCGGAGACGCCCGCAAGCGCGCAAAGCAGAAAGATGAGCAGCGCGATCGCGATCGACGCCCCGCGTCTGAATTTTTGTTTGATCGTATGCTTCACATTACTCACCATCCTTTGCGACATTGTCCCCGACGACTGCATCGATTTCGCTCACAAGGTTCGTCAAAGTCGTTTTAAGTTCCTCAAATTTATTTTTGATTTCTGTGAGCTCCGTCTCTTTATCTTGCTCTTTTTTGAACGCTTCACTGATTTTTTCGAAATCGCCACCCGTGGCGATCCAGCCTTGAATCGTCTCGCCGATCGATTTCAGCGCATCTTTCTGATCCGTTGCAGCCAACGCTTTTTCGACGCTTTCTACGCAAGTTTTTACCGCATTATAAAGGGTAGTAATTTCATCCTTTGTATTTTCCGTAGTGATCTTTTCTTTATTCTTTTCAAGCTCCGCCATTACTTGTTCGGCGTTTTTCACATCGGTATACGCTTCATACAACATATTTGTGACTTTTATCGATTCTTCGTCCGCCCAAAGATCTTCCGTGAGCCAGTCGCCGTAATGGAAGAGAACGTAGGTCGTCGGAATGTCATCGCCTTCTACTTCAAGCCCAAATACGAACGGGAACGGATAATAATGCGTATAAGCGCTCTCGTGATACGGGAACACGTTGTTGTAGATCTTGTTATCTTTATCGACATAGCTGTTGTCCGCAACGGGGTTCTTAGAGTTCGTATAGGGGTTTTCGTCTACGCCTTTACTATTTGTATGATCGTTGCCGTAGTCGTACATGAAGCCGAGATGACCATCTCTATCCTCATCCTTCCCCGTATCAATACCATTTACATAGCCTCTTGCGGCATTGCGGAGCTGTTCGGAGTTTTCAATGTTGTGCCCAGAATCCCTGTTATTCCAACGATCGCCGAGATAGGTCTTGATGTTTTTGGCAAATTCATCTACCAATGTTTTTTGATCGGCACCCGTTTCTTTCAGCTTCACTGTAAGCTCGTCGAGCGCGTTTTCAACGCCCGAGTTTGCCGTTGCGCGGCAAAGAGCGACCGTTTTTTGATAGGTATAATCGATCGTATCGCGCAATTTTCGCATGTCGCCCTTTTTACCACTTGTATCGACGGCGTCCCAATCGCCTGGATCTTTTTCTTGATTGCTCGATTTATGACTATCAAATAATTTGCTCAAAGTCTCCAAAGCGTCTTCCGCTGCCGTGATCAACGTTTCAAGTTCCGAAGAGCACACGTCACAGGTCTTTATTCCATCTCTAAGCGCAGTAACGGCAGTGATTGCCGCTTTCACATCATTTTTGGCTGTTTGAGCTTCACCTTTCATAGGGTGCGTGATAGGATTTCCCTCGGAATCTTTATCATCCGTTTTTTCCCAAATCGCAATGATTTTCTTGTAGTCTTCCAACCCCTTGATTACTTTATCCAAGGCGTCATACTTTGCTTGGTCGAGCAAAGCGTCGCGCCCGTCATTCGACATCGCCAAATCGCAGAGGGTCTCACGGAATCTCTCTTCGACCAGATCGCTACGGAAATGACGGTAAATCAGCTCGCCGTTATTATCCGTCTTTCCATATTGATAGTAGTCCTTCGCCTTGTTGAACAATCTATAAAGCATGCGGTTATAAAACGTCCGATAAAAGAAACTGCTATCATAAAACCGATTTTCCCCGCCATTTGTTCCGTCATCTTCACCGATAAGAAACTTTATTTTTTCCTTCGCCGCGTCATCGTTATCGGTTTTCTCATCTATCAAATCGTTATAGGCTTCTTTCAGGGCATTATAAAAGCCCATAAAGGAATAGTCGCCGTTCAAATATTTGTTTGTATCTTGAAATTGGCTATCGCTTCCCCCATAGTTTAATTCGTCAAGGGTTTTCTCCGTAGTCACGCCGTTTTCGGTTACAGGATATTTCTTATTATAGATAGCGTGGATCGCTTGCACAACCGTTAACTTTACAGTCCCCTCACTTGTATCTTCATCTTGTTCGATCTTTGCTCTTTTGGTCACAAGATACAAATCTTTGGTATATTTACTCTTTTCTGTATCTTCTACTGTAACCTTTTTTCCATCCACCTCAATTTCTTTCGTTTCATAGTCGCCGTAACCGCCTTCGTTATAGGGAATCCCCTCTGCATCCTTGCCCGTTTCGTTGTCGACTTCGTAGATGATCTCTTCCATCATCCGTTTGAGCTCTTCCAGCGTTTCAAGTTTTTTGAGCCAAAAGACTTTATCTTTCGCGTTTGCAATATCCGTCGACAAATTTTTACTTGTCGCGTCGCCTTGGATCTTCGTCAGAAGATCTTCGACTTCATCATTCAATGCGGTAAAATACGGACTGTTCGAATAGTAGATGCCCTTTTGTGCGATGTAATAATTCTTATTGTCGTTCTTAAAGACCGCACCCGCAAAGAACGTGTCATCGCCGTATCTTCCCGTAAGATATACGTCGCTGAAACCCATATCGTCGGTGCTGATCCATTCGAAGCCGTCGCCCTTGAACGTACCGTAGATGGGAACAGTCTCTCCATCTTTCGTCTTGCAGTCCCACCTGTAATTTGGCGTTCCGACTGCGGTCTTGCCGCTTTCCGTGCCGTAGATGACGACGCAATAGTTTCCGTAGACGCTGACAGCTCCCTTGGCATTGCCCGCAAGCTCGTAAATGCGTCCCAAAATCCCCGCTGCCTCGACCGTAGCATACTCGATATGTCCCGCCGTATAGCAGCTCTCGATCCGATAATCATCGCCCGAGGGGTCGCTGTCCTCTTTGATGAAACCGACAAGCCCGCCGACATATTCGCCCGAGAGATTCCCCGCCGCATAGCAGTTTTCGAGCTTGCTGTCGCCCGTGATACACCCGATGAGCCCGCCGACATAGCGCGAAGAAATGTCGCTGCCGTCCTCCCTCTTTGCGTCCTTTTGATAGCCCGTGTAGACGGATGCGGAGCAGTTCTCGATGTGCTCATCTTCGCAGAACCCGATGAGCCCGCCGACATAGCACTCGCCCGTTACGCGGTATTTTTCGGGATCGTATTTCCCGTTTTCCTGCGTCATATAAACTTGGCAGTTATTGATGTGAGAAGAATCGCGGGAAGTGCCGATGAGCGCGCCCACGCCCATTTCGTAGAGCTCCGAAAAATGTGCGGTCATTTGGCTTTTCACGGAAGGATTGACAAGCAAAATATCATACAGCCGCACATGGTATACATAGCCGAACAGCCCCGCATAGAACGGAGCGTCGACTTTCAAATGACTGATCGTCAAATAGTTGCCGTAGTAGTAAAAATCCTTCGGAAGATTGACGGGCGTAAAGAGAATCTGCTGTCCCTTCTCTTTCCAGCCGTCGTTGTCGAAGTCGATCGCGTTGATCTGCTTCGCTTTCTCGATCCTCTTGACATAACCCTTTCTGTCGTACTTTTCATCGATGTCATCGGAGCTGACCGTGGGATCCCCATCACTTGTACCGTTGGTATAAGCATGCGCCATCCCGTAGTTGTGATCGCCATACGTATAATTGCCGTCCTTTTCCGTCACTTCGGGCAAATAACTTTCCAGGTTCGGTCTCAATTCCGTCAAATTGTTGAGATTTTGCAAATGCCGCCCGCAAGCAATCTCAACCGTTTTATCGTTGTAATTATTGAACCAGCCGTTGAACGTCAAAGACGCCGAACGCGGCAGGAAGGTCGGATCGACGGGGAAATCTTGACTGTAATTCTTGTCGTTCTCGTTGTACAAGCAATAAACGGTGACCGTAATGACCGAATTATCGCCGAGCTGGAAAGGTTTGTCTTTATCGCCTTCCCTTGCTGTCGCATCCGAACGCATCGCCCAATTTTCGAATTTGTCCGTAGGAGTCTTTGCGAGCGCTACATTCGAATCGACCGTGTCACACGTTTTTACCGTATCCAAGATCATGGTATACGTCGAATCCGTAACGATTTCTTGATTTTGGGGTTCTGACAAAATGACGGGTTTCCCGACGCCCGTCAAACTATCCCCGAGCGGGAAGGTAGAATAGATCGCAGTTTGCGTAAGAGATAATTTTTCTTTAGAGAATGCCTCGCCGCCCTTGTCAGTCAAAGAAATGAGAAGACCGAGCTTTTTGTCCGCGAGCTGCTTGACTTTCGGAATTTTGATTTGAAGCACAAGCTCCTCATAGTTCGTGATCGTGAGCTGCGGCGTGGGAAGGTTCGCAAAGGCGATCTCTTGATCGTCCGCCTCACCCAAATAATAGCCGACATTAGCCTTCTTGCGCTTATCTGCATTTTCGTTGCCTCTTAAAGTTAAAAGATAATCCACCGTGCAAGTTTCAAACTCGTTAGGAGAATAGAACACTTCTTGACACATCCCCGTGTCCGATTGGAAAATGACCGCAAAATACCCGTCGGCAATGTCGGGATCGATCGCACCGAAGGGAAGGATGTAACTCATCAGAGTGTTCTTCGTAATCGTTCCACTCGCATCCTTCGAATAATTGAAGAGATAGCGATAGCCGCCCTTCTTTGCTTCCGCGTCGGTGCTCTCTGCCATGGACGTCATAGACTCGGATCCCGTCAGCTGTTCACCGAGGGCGCGAAGGGTTGACATATCGCCCGTGTTGCGGATCTCCGTAAGGCGGTTTTGCACGGCTGTCGCAATGGCTTCCGCACTGCGGTTGTATTCCACATAATCAATGTCCTTGGGATTGATAAACACGAAGGCAATCCCCGCAAGGACCCCGATGATGGCGACGACGATAAGAAGCTCCGCCAAAGAAAAACCGCGTCTTGTTTTACGATGTTTTTGAAGCGTCATTTTTCCCCTCCGTGGCTTTGTGAATGTTTTTTTCTGTGTACTTTCATGCCGAATTTAAGTACAGAGAATAAGCTATTCTGCGTCACTTTTCGACCCGAAAAGAACATAAAATCTATTGTATGACAAAAAATTTCACAGAAAATCTTTTATTTTTTTCGTTAAATCGCGTTTATTCCTTGACTTCCTACATAAAATGATGTAAAATAGATTGTGTCTAAGTACATAGAATAGCTTATTCTATGTACTGAAAAAGGCGGCAACCCACATGCCGCCTTTTTCATTTTTTGTGAACTTTTTTCATTTTACACAAGCAAATGACCGACTTTGTTCATCATTTCCGTCTTGTGTTCGATGAGTGAATGCGCATATCTGCGAAGGGTCACGGACGGATTCCGATGCCCCAAGATCTCGGAGAGCGTCTTGACGTCCATACCGACTTCGATCGCCCGCGTTGCGAACGTATGCCGAAGCGTATGAAAACCGCGGTGCTCGATGTTCAGAATTTTAAGCAAATGACCGAACGTCCTTTGATACGACCGTATCTGTGCGCCGTATTCGCTCTTTCCCACGACGACAAATCTCCCGCACGTCTGCCGTTTCACTAATTTTAAGATCGAGACGATCTGCTTCGGCAGCGGGATAATGCGCTCGGAGCTCGCCGTTTTGGTCGTATCGAACACTTTGACGTACTTGTTTTGTCCCCAGCTGTCGTGGCAGGACTTTGTGACGGACAGCGTGCCCTTTTTAAGGTCCACGTCGTCCCAGGTGAGCGCCAAAAGTTCGCCGATTCTCAGCCCCGTATAAAGGCAGAGCAAAATCCCGTACAAAAACGGCTTTTGTTTCTCCAAAATGTAATTTTCGATCTTCTTTTGCTCCGCTTTTGTGAAGCAAGTCACCTGCCCCGTCCGCTGTTTGGGACGGACGATCGCGTCCGCGAACTGCCGATCGACGATGCCGAGCGCGACCCCCTTTTTGAGCGACGCCTTCAAGATCGCTACGATAAAATTGACGCTGTTCGGGGCGAGCCCGCGGTGTTGCAGGGAGACCGAGAACTTTTGAAGCTCCCCCGCCGTGAGCTTTTCGAGTTCGAACTCGCCGAGCGCGGGAAAGAGATACCGCTCCGCCTGCATTCGGTACTTTTGATACGTTCTTTCCTTCGTCGACGCCTTCACATACAGCTCCAACCACTCGTTCAACCATTCCTTGTACTGCATTGTTTCACTCCTTTTCGTTAGATTTTTATGCGATAAATTTTTCCCTCTTCCCAAGGAGAATAACCGTCCGACCTTGCATACGGCGCGGGAAAAATCGCATTTTTAAGCAAAATCTCACAAAACAAAAACAGCGGGAACGTTCCACGCTGTTTTGAATAATCGATCTCTGCAAAAATTTATTTATCCGCGCGATACTTCTCCTGCACGGAAGAGAGCAGCTCCTGCGCCTCATACGGGATTCTGCCCAAGCCGTCGAGCCCGATGTTGACGAGATAGTTCACGCCGAGTTTTTCGAGCTTTTTTCTCGTCGTCAAGACCGTATCCGCGCTCTTCCAGCGGGGCTGCGTCGCCGTGTATCCCCAGGAGCGGTTGAGGGTGCATGCGGACTCATAGAGTCCGAAGGGCGAGGGCTTTAATCCGTTGATCCCGTTCAGATCGCCCGCCTTCACGTTCGTTTCGAGCGTATCGGGGATCTCGTTGTCGCCCAAGGAGACGAAGTCGTAACAGCCGTTCCCGAGGCGCGAATTGACGAGGCAATTGGGTTGCAGGCGCTTGACGAGCGAGAAGATCTCTGCGCTTTGCGCCCGCGTCGAGTCGAGCGGCATGTCGAACCAGACCGTGAAGATCTCGCCGTAATTTGTCATGAGCTCTTCGATCTGCGGCAAGATCTTTTTGCGGAAGCAGAGTTCATAATTTTTTTCGCGCTTGTCGGGGAAGTCCCAGCTGTTCTCCCAAGAGTCCCCCGCCGCGTCCGAAGGGTCGCAGGTGTACCCCCCGCCGTGCTTTTCATGCCAATCGATGACCTGCGAATAATAGACCCCGAATTTGAGCCCGTGTTTCTCGCACGCCGTTGAAAGCTCTTTGATGATGTCCCGATGAAAGGGCGAAGCGTCGAACACGTTGAAGCCGTCTGCCTTGGAACGGAAGAGCGCGAAGCCCTCGTGGTGCTTTGCCGTGACGACGAGATACTTCATGCCGCAGCGCTTTGCGAAGGCGCAGATTTCGTCCGCGTCGAAGTAGATCGGGCAAAAGATCTTCGCAAGGCGTTCCATTTCGGCGTTTCCGATCTTCAAAAAGCACTGCGTCCACTCGGCATAATTCGGACCGAGCTTTCCGCGATACACGCCGCCGAGCAGGGAATACAGCCCGAAATGCAACATGAGCCCGTACTTCGCCTCGCGAAAGCGTTGAATGTTGGGATTTTCGTTTGTTTTCGGCATATCCGCGCCCCTTTCTCCGATTTATCCGATCTTGACGAGATCGCCCTCGTCGAGCCCGCGCAAAAAGTCGGGGATCTCGTAGCCGTCCGAAGGGGTTTCCTCTTGCAATCCCTCACGGGCGCGCGAAGGTTCTTCGTCCGTCCCCTCTTCGCCGTCCGTATATTCTTCCCGCGCATAGAGATAGCTGTCCGTCTCGGTGCGGCTGATCGCCGCCATGAGCGTCTCGTAGTCGGGAAGATCGGAGAGAGAATTGAGCTTGAACCGTTTCAAAAATTCATCCGTCGTCGCATAGAGGATGGGACGCCCCACCGCGTCCTTTCTGCCGCAGGGATAGATGAGTTTGAGCTCGACGAGCGCATGGACGGCATAGTCGCTGTTCGCCCCGCGCAAGAGTTCGATCTCGGTCTTGGTGATGGGCTGCTTATAGGCGACGATCGCCGCACATTCGAGAATGGTGCGGGTGAGTTCCTTTTCGCGGATGGGATTGAGTACGGCTTCGACGTCCGCCTTATAGTCGGGGTTGGACGCGAGCTGCGCCTTGCCGTTGAACTGCAACAGGCGGATGCCCCCCTCGCTGCCGTAGCGCGCTTCGAGCTCTTCGAGGCTCTTTTTGATCTCCCGCACCGAAACGCCGAGCTTTTCGCCGATGTCCGAGAGCGCGACGCTCTTGCCCGAGGCAAAGAGGATCGCCTCAATTATATTCGTCAATTTTTCCAAGATCGTCCTCCTCCGAGTTGCGGTCGGGATTGAGAGAGATGGAGATCTCCCCGAACGCCTCCGTCTGCCTGACACAGAGATATTGATATTTCAAAAGTTCCAAAAGCGCCTGAAAGGTCGTGACGACCTCGCTCTTTAAGTAGCGGTGTTCGAAGAGTTCGTAAAAGCCCACTTCTTTCCGCGTTTCGAGGGTCTCCAAAATGGTCTGCACCTTTTGGGCGACGGTAAATTCGTCCTTGGGGATCTCGCGCGTCTCGTTTTCGGAGATCTCACTCCCCCGCTTCAACATGAGCGTCGAAAACGCCGAGACTAAGCCTTCGAGGGTAAGATTGTCGAGGAGAAAGACCGTCTTGGTCTCGCCGACGTTCTTGTCGGGCTCTTTGAAAAAGTAGCCGATCGTTTCGAGCTCTTTGAGCTTTTTCGTCTCCTCTTTGATGAGCCGAAACTCTTCGAGCGCGCGGATAAGCTCCGCCTTCTCCTCTTCGACGTCCTGTTCGATGTCCTCGTCGTCGAGAAGATTGGGCACGAGGCTTTGCGCCTTGATTTTGAGAATGGTCGCCGCGATGTTGAGATAATCGCTCACCTTGTCGACGTCGAGATACGGAAGCCCCTTCATGTAATCGAGAAATTGCTCCGTGACCTTGGAGACGAACACGTCCTCGATGCGGATCTCCTCCTTGTTGATGAGGAAAAGAAGCAAGTCGAGCGGTCCTTCGAAGCCGTCAAGGACGGTCGTATAATCGACGACCGATTCGAAATTCTCGCGGTTTACCATAGCAAAAGCCCCCAAAGCGCGGAGACGGGCATGCCGAACGCAAGTCCCCAGACCGCCAAGATCGGGAAGCCCAAGTACTTGGTCGCAAACTGCATGATCCAGCCCAAAATGTTGAAATAGTCCATTTGCGAAATGCCCATCCGCACAAAGAGGTTGCAGACGAAGCTCTCGATGATCAAGAACAGCAGGATATAATAGCCGTACTCGCGCAGGAAACGGTAGACCTTGCCGCGGCGGCGGTTCAATGCGTCCACCAGGCGGAAGCCGTCCAAGGGATAGAACGGCAGAAGATTAAAGACGCAGAACGACAGGCTGAACGAGTAGAGCGAAAGGAAGAAATCCCTTAAAAAGTCGGTCACGAACGCGATCTGCGGCATATAGTTGATCGTCAAGAGCGCGAGCGGATAAAACAAAAACGCGCAAATATAATTGACGACCACCCCCGCACACGCCGTGAGCGCAAGCCCCGTGCGGTACTTTCTGAAATTGTTCGGGTTGATCGGAACGGGCTTTGCCCAGCCGAATCCCACGAGCGTAAAACAGATGAGCCCAATAAGATCGAAATGTCTGAGTGGGTTCAAGGAAAGTCTGCCGCTGAGCTTGGGCGTATAGTCCCCGCAGCGGTAGGCGACATAGGCGTGAGCAAATTCATGGAGCGTGAGCACCACGACGACAGCAAAAAAGCCCGCAAAAATTTCGATGAGATACGATAGATCGAACATACCCAAGATTATAGCAAATTTTTTCCCGAAAAGCAACCGTTTGAAGGGAATGAAAGTAAAATATTCCACAATTTATGGGAAATATTGATAAAAACCAGTCAAGATGTTGTGCCTTGCCTTGATTCCCGACAAAACCTGCCTTTCTTCTTCTCGAAAATTCGGCGTTTTCCGTTTTTCGCGAAAAATTCGCAAAAAAACAAAATAACCCCATATCTTGGGGCTATTATGTCTGACATAGTACTATGCAAAACGCCGAAAAACGAGAAATCAGTTCCAATTTCGGGCGATCTCTTTGTAGGCTTCGCCCCAAGAGAAGCGTTCTGCGGCGTCGAAGGCGAGCAGCTTGCAGCGGTCTTTTTCGACCCCGTTCACATAGAGCACGACCTCGCCGACGACCGTGCCCTTGTCAAAGGGCGCTTTGACGTCTTGATAGATGGTCTCGGAAGTCGCCTCGACCGCCTCCCCTTTCTTTGCAAAGACCGTAAGCGAGCGTTCGGCGCAGACCGAAACTTCCTTTTGCTTACAGCCGCGCACTTCGAGTTTTTCCTCAAACGGGGTCTCCGCATTGACGATCTTCCTGCTTTCGTAGTTCGCAAAGGCAAAGTTGAGCAGATTCTTGACCCCCGCAAAGCGTTTGTCCGAGCTGTCCGCGCCGATCACGACGGAGACTAAGCGCATTTCCCCGCGCTTTGCGGTCGCCGCAAGACAAAAACCTGCCTGGTTGGTGAAGCCCGTCTTTCCCCCGTCGCAGCCCTCATAAAAGCGGGAAAGCTTATTGGTGTTCGTGATCGTCGTGATCCGCCCGTCGGGATGATGAAAATCTTCCAACCAGATCTTGGAAAACTCAAAGTATTTTTGATGTTTCAACAATTCCCTCAACATGAGCGAAACGTCTTTCGCGCAGGAATACTGCGGTTCTTTGGGAAGCCCCGTGCAGTTTGCGAACAGGGTGTTCTCCGCGCCGAGTTCGATCGCCCTTGCGTTCATTTTTTCGACGAAGAGATCTTCGCTGCCCGCGATGCGCTCCGCGAGCGCGACGCAGGAGTCGTTTGCCGAGCAGACGGCGACTGTTTTCATGAGCTCGGACGCGGGATAGGAAAGTCCGCTTCCGAGAAAGACCTGCGAGCCCCCCATGCCCGAGGCGGCGTCGCTTACGGGGATCATCTCATCGTAAGAAAGCGCGCCCGCATCCGCCGCTTCAAAGGAGAGAAGCAGGGTCATGATCTTGCACATGCTGGCAATGGGCAGGCGTTCGGTCTCGTTTTGGGCGTAGGCGACCGTGCCGCTTTCATAGTCGCAGAGATACGCCGCCTTGCAGTCCGCCAAGGGCTCTGCGCCCGCAACCGTCTTTTGATATTTCAAACCCATCGGCGCAAGCAACACAGAGGCGGCAAGCGCCGTAACAATAAATTTTTTCATAGAGACAGTTTGCGCGGTTTTACGAAAAATACGCGGGCTCAGACCAAATTTCCGAGCGGATGGAAGAATACGCCGAGCAAGATCGCTTCCACGACGCATACCGCGAACACGAGCAGGAGAAAGAGCAAAAAGTCCAATAGTAGCTCTTTGAAGTCCGAGGTGCAGAAGCGGAAGCAGAACGCGCGCGAGAAAGAGATCGAAGCCGCCGCAAAGAGCAGAACGTCCAAGAGAAGATGGATGGGAAGATAGAGGGTGAAAGCGACGATCGCGCCCGAGAATTTATAGACGGAAAAGAGAATTGCGAGCATTCCGCCGAAATTGTAAGCGCGGAACACGAGCGCGCAGGACGGCAACACAAGCGCGGCGGGATGCAAGCCGCCGAGCAGAATCAAGAGGAGATAAAACGCACATCCCGCCGCGCGTTCAAAGCAGATGACGACGACGCTTCGGTCGGAATAACAGACGCGATCCAAGAAACGGTCGCAAATTTTGAGATGATAGTCGAAAAACGCGGGCGTTTTGAGAAAGATGATCGCACAGACCGTACTGCAAAGGGTGAGCGCGAAAAGGCAGATCAAGATGATTTTTTGCGACAGCGCGCGGGAACAGAGCTCCCGAATCGGCGAAATGAGGTCCATACCCCATTGTATGCCCCGCACGTTCCTACGATTCATCGCCCTTTCAGCCCGTTATGGAGAAATATCCTTTGCCTTTCGCCTTTTTCCTGCTGTCTCCTTTGAGGGGTGGGCGAGCTCCCACTCGGTGGGTGAGCCAAGTTGTGGGGTACGTTCGCACCTTTGCGTTTCGCTTTCCCTTGCTGTCCCATTGAGGGGTGGAGCATTGCACTTTGCCAACGGCTGATAACCGTTGGCGTAATGCGACAGGAGTGAGCGCATCACAGGCGCGAACGGTGACCGAACACGGGGTTCTACCCATGTGAGACCGTGGCGCGCCCTCGCGTTTTTTTCTTGCTGTCCCCTTGAGGGGAAAGTGGCGCGCGAATACGCGCCAAAAGGGGTGCGTCTCTGATGAGCCTTGCACACAAGGAGACACCCCCTCAGTCTCGGCTTCGCCTCGCCAGCTCCCCTCGAAGGGGGCGCCAAGAAGTGGGTTGTGTTCGCGCCGCCTTACTGCGGTCGCCCCCGGCGCAAGGCCGCCTCGCCACCAGCTCGGCTGGCGCATTGTAGCTTACAGGCCACTGGGCTGCTGAGCAGAATTTGCAATGCGCCTCGAAGGTGCGCCAAAAAGTGAATAGGCGCTGCGCGTCGCCTGTAATGATTTGGGCTAAACCCGAAAATGAAATCCCCCGCGATTTATGCCGCCTTTTTTCAAAGCGGCGAACTCGTTGCTGCGGCTTCGGAGAAAAATCCGTCGTCGCTTTCGGCACTATCCTTTGAATCAACTTCAACCTCTTGGGCGGGCGAACAAGGCGCAGCACTGCGGGACATCGGCTCTTTCTCGTCGGAAAAGAGCGGCGCAATCGTGTCGATCTCGGCGTTTCGGATGCGCAAAAGCACGTCCTCGGCGCAAACTTCAAGCGGAAGCGGCGCGGCAACGTCGTTTTCGGACTCCTCGAACTCCAACCTCTTTTTTTCGAGCAAGAACTGCATGACCCCGAGCGCGATCAACGCCAAGACCAAGAGCCCGAGAATCACGCCGAAACAGCTGTAAAGTGCGGTCATATTCATTGCAGTCTCCCCCCTTCCGCGCGCTTTCTCCGTTCCGCTTCGCGGCGCGCCGCATTGCGCTGGTCGCGCTTATACGTCTCTTCGTTTTTCAAGAAATTGACCGTGAGATCGGCAGTCTTTTGCGCGAGCGCAAGCTCCGTTTCGCTCGTCAGTTTGATCTTCGCGGGTTGGACCTTCATCCCTTTCAGCCGCTCTTCGCGCAGCATGCGCCCGAGATCGGGATTTAAGATGTGAAATTCCAGCACCGCCGTCCCGCGCCGAATCCCGACCTTGACGATCGTCTCCTTCTTATAGCGGAACACAAGGCAATTCGCCTGCATCCGACGCTCGCAAAACGGAATCTTCTCGACATAGCGGCAAAACCCGTCAAAGAGCGCACGCTCATTCTCGCTCAAAAGCTCGTACCGCTTTGAAAAATCCAGCTTCTCCCCACGGTGGATCAATACCGCCCCCTCCGCGGATCTCTCTTCCGAAGAATCATCCAAAGAAATCTCCTCTTTCAAAATGACATCTTCCAAAGAGCTCCCCTCTTCCATGGTCGGTTCTTCGAAGTTCTCTTCGGCTACGGTTTGCGGGGATTCAAAGGAACACGGCGGCTGGCTTGCGGGAAGATCGTCGTCGCGGAGAAAAATATCGCTCTCCTGCGCCGCGCGGATGACCGCAAGCTCGCGGGCGAGATCCCGTTCAAAAAGTTTCACCTGCGGTTGGATCGAGTAGACGAGCCTGAGCTCCCCCGCGTTTTGCTTGACGAGAATGGTCCTCGGCGCGCATTTTCCGTCGTTCATCTCAGCCATCAGCTTCCGATAGTTCTCGCGAAGCCGTATCCCCCCGCACAGCACGACCCCGATCAACACGAGCGCCAGCGAAAGGCAAAGCGTTAAGATCACACCTTCCATGATTGAATTTTCCTTCCATGAATTTATCATCAATAATGTAACACTCCCCTCTCGAAAAGTCAAGAAGGGAGTGCGTGAAAAATTAAATTTATTTTGTCGAATTATGCAAGATCCAGCGGAATATACGCTTGGGCATTGAGAGAGAGCGGCGAAAAATTGCCTTGACGGTATTGAATGAGCCCCTCGGCGGCGATCATGGCGGCGTTGTCGGTGCAACGCTCCTTGGCGGGAAGCACGAGCCGCAAGCCCGCCTTTTGACAGGCAGCGGCAAGCGTCTCGCGCAGGTATCCGTTTGCGATCACGCCGCCCCCTGCCGTCACGGTGTCGACCTTTTTCTCCTGCGCCGCTTGGACGATCTTTTCGACCAAAATATCGAGCGCGGCATGTTGGAAGGAACAGGCGACGTCGGCAGGCGAGAAGCTCTTTCCGCTCTGCTGCGCGTTATGGACATAGTTGATGACCGCGGTTTTGAGCCCGCTGTACGAAAATTGATACCCGCCCTCGCCCTTCAACATCTTGGGAAGCGGAACGACATTTTGCCCGTCCCTTGCGAGCGCCTCCAAATGCGGACCGCCGGGATAGGGCAAGGACAGCACGCGCGCGATCTTATCAAACGCCTCGCCCGCCGCGTCGTCGAGCGTCCCGCCGAGCAGTTCAAAACTCGTCTCGCTCTTCGCATATAAAATCGCGGTATGCCCCCCGCTCGCAAGCAAGGTGACGAAAGGCGGCATCAAGGTCTCGTCTTCAAGATAGGCGGCTGCAAGATGCCCGCGGATATGGTTGACCCCAATGAGCGGGATATTCAGTCCATAGGCAAAGCCCTTGGCAAAGGACAAGCCGACGAGCAGCGCGCCCAAGAGCCCCGCTCCGTAGGTAACGGCGACCGCGTCGAGCTGCTCTTTCTTGACGTTTGCCTCTTGAAGCGCCCCTTCGACGACTTCGTCGATCGCGTCGGTGTGCGCGCGGGACGCAAGCTCTGGCACGACCCCGCCGTACAACGCCTGCAACGAGGCGGACGAGGCGATCTTGCCCGATAGAATTTTCCTCCCGCAGATCACGGCTGCCGCCGTTTCGTCGCAGGAGGATTCAATGCCCAAAATCAGAGGCGTTTCCTTGATTTTCGGCGTTTTGCATAGTATTATGTCTGACATAGTATTCGAAGAAATCAAGATTTTTTCAAATAATCGATGATAAAGCCTTGGATATTGCCGTCCATGACCGATTGCACGTCGCCCACTTCGTAGCCCGTCCGATGGTCCTTGACGAGGGTATAGGGACAAAAGACGTAGGAGCGGATCTGGGAGCCCCATTCGATCTTCTTGGTCTCCCCTTTCAGAGCCGCCTCTTCCGCCATGCGCTGTTCGATTTGTTTTTCGACGAGCTTGCTCCTTAAATACTTGAACGCCATCTCCTTGTTTTGAAGCTGCGAACGCTCGTTTTGGCAGGTGACGACAATGCCCGTCGGATAGTGGGTGATACGGATCGCGGTCTCGGTCTTATTGACCTTTTGCCCGCCCGCGCCCGAAGAGCGGTATACGTCAATGCGGATGTCCTCGTCTTTGATCTCGATCTCGGAGTCGTCGTCTACTTCGGGCATGACTTCGAGGGACGCAAAGGACGTCTGACGGCGTTTGTTGGCGTCAAACGGGGAAATGCGAACAAGCCGATGTACGCCGATCTCCGCTTTGAGATAGCCGTAGGCGTTCTCCCCTTCGATCTTGAAATCGACGGATTTGAGCCCCGCGCTGTCCCCTGGAAGGCGGTCGATCTCGGTCACTTTGAAGCCGTTCGTCTCGGCATAGCGGCAATACATGCGGTAGAGCATGGCACACCAATCGCACGCCTCCGTCCCGCCCGCGCCCGCATGGAGCGCGAGAAGCGCGTTGCTGCTGTCATATTTCCCGCGAAGAAGCGCGCGGATACGCATCTCTTCGATGTCCTTTTCCGCGTTTTGGATCATCTTGTCGAGATCGGGGACGAGATCCTCTTCCTCGGTCTCTTCGATGAGGTCGATGATCTCGTTCGCATCGTCGAGCGCCTTTCTGCCCGCTTCATAGGACGCGATCTTGCCCTCGATGGATGAAATTTCCCGCCCGATCTTCTTCGAGCGTTCGAGATCCTGCCAAACCTCGGGCTGCTCCTGCTCTTCCTTCAATTTTTTCAGTTGCTCATAGCGGTTGTCGATGTCGAGCGCATACTTCGCCTCGCCCAATGTCTCTTCAAGCGCCTTGATTTTCAGTCTGTAATCGTCTGCCTTAAACATAAAACTCCAATTTCAATGCCGAAAAGATTTGCCGAAACAATTTCATTTCGGGAAGCATTACGGCTTGCCGTGGCACTTCTTGTATTTGAGCCCCGAGCCGCAGGGACAGGGGTCGTTCGGACCGATCTTCTTCTTTTTTGGCATGGATGCGGGATTGAACTTACTCTGTCCGCTCGTTCTCAAACTGTCCACATCGACCGCGCCGGGGATCTGCATCCCCTCGGTCTCGACCCCGCGAAGGGCGTTTTGCGAACTCGTATTTTGCGGCATACCCGCACTCTGCATGCTCTGCTGCGGCTCGTTTGCGCTTTCTCTGCCGTCGGAAGGCGCGGGCGCGTCCGTGCGTCTTTGTCCGATCGAGGGCATGACGCGCTCTACGGGGCGCTGGCGCACTTCGACGCGGATCTTCAAGAGCATTGCGACGGTGTTGGTCTGGATGCGTTCGATCATCTCGTTGAACATCGCCGAGCCTTCCTGCTTATAGGCGATCACGGGGTCTTTCTGTCCGTAGGCGCGAAGCCCGATGCCCTTGCGTAGTTGGTCCATTGCGTCGATATGGTCGATCCAATTCCTGTCGACGTTCCGAAGCAACACTTGCCGCTCGACGTCCGCATAGTCGATGCCCGTCTCCTTGCGAAGCCGTTCGATCTTCTCCTCATACGCTTTTTCGACGCGCGCAGAGATCCTGCGAAGGGCTTCTTCATAGTCCCATTTTTCGAGCCGCTCGCGGGTGACATAGTTCGTCCCCTCGGGCAATTCCTTCTGTTCAAGGGCGGCGTTCAGATCGTTCTCGTCCCACTTGTCGGGAGACTGTTCGACGTTGACTGCCCCCGAAATGACGCTTGCCGTATAGTCGGGAATGTATTTGAGGATCTGTTCGTGCACGTCCTCGCCGCGGAGCACCTTCATGCGCTCGCCGTACATGAGGATACGCTGTTGGTTCATCACGTCGTCGTATTGAAGGACGGTCTTTCTTGCGCCGAAATGTCTGCCTTCGATCTGCTTCTGCGCGTATTCGATGAGCCTTGAAAGCAAGCCCGCTTCGAGACATTCGTCCTCCTGCATTTTGGAGCGTTCATAGATGCCACGCATGCGCTCACCGCCAAACCGCTTCATGAGGTCGTCTTCCAAAGAGATGAAGAACACCGAAGTGCCGACGTCGCCCTGCCGTCCCGAACGTCCGCGGAGCTGATTGTCGATACGGCGCGCTTCGTGCCGCTCCGTGCCGATGATGCACAGTCCCCCCGCTTCGATGACCTTGGCTTTTTCCTCGTCCGTCTGGCGCTTGAAGCTCTCGAAGAGCTTATGATAGCGTTCGCGCACGGCGAGCACGTCCTCATCGACGTCCGCATAGCTCGTCGCAAGCTCGATCGTCTCGTGATCGACCCCTTCCTCGCGCAGACGCTTTTTGGCAAGATATTCGGGGTTGCCGCCGAGCAGGATATCCGTGCCGCGCCCCGCCATGTTGGTAGAAATGGTGACCGCGCCGTATCTGCCTGCCTGCGCGACGATCTCCGCCTCGCGCTCGTGGTTCTTTGCGTTCAAGATGTTATGCTGCACGCCGTTGCGCCGCAAAAGACGGGAGATCTCCTCGGATTTTTCGACCGAGACCGTACCGACAAGAATGGGCTGTCCCTTTTCATGCCGTTCGACGATCTCTCTCACGATCGCCTTCTTCTTGCCCTCTTCGGTCGCGAAAATGCGGTCGTGCAGGTCCTCTCTCCGAATGGGCTTGTTCGTCGGAATGGAGATGACGTCGAGTGAATAGATCGTACGGAACTCCCCTTCCTCGGTCTTTGCCGTACCCGTCATGCCAGAGAGCTTACGATACAGTCTAAAATAGTTCTGGAAGGTGATGGTCGCATAGGTCTTGTTTTCCTCGCGGATCTTCACGCCTTCCTTTGCCTCGATCGCCTGATGCAGTCCGTCTGAATAGCGTCTGCCGATCATGAGACGTCCCGTGAACTCATCGACGATGATGATCTCGCCGTCACTGATGATATATTCCTCGTTGAGGTGGAAGAGCTTATGCGCTTTGAGCGCTTGCTGGATATGGTGGTTGAGCGTCAAGTTGGAGACGTCGGCGACGCTTTCGATGTTGAAGTATTTTTCCGCCTTTTCCGCGCCGTATTCTGTGAGCTGGACCTGTTTTTCCTTGCGCTCGATGACGTAGTCCCATTTGAGCTCTTCGGCTTTTGCGAGCTTTTGCGCGCCCGAATCCTTGCTCTTCTTTTTGGAGCTCTCGGCTTCCATGTCTTTGAGGTCGTCGTCGAAACCGCCCGTGAGGGTGCGCACGAACTTATCGACCTGTTCGTAGAGCGAAGAGGACTGCTCGCCCTTGCCCGAGATGATGAGCGGCGTCCGCGCTTCATCGATCAAAATCGAGTCGACCTCGTCCACGATCGCGAAGTTGAGTTCGCGCTGGACCATGAGTTTGAGATCGGATTTCAAGTTATCGCGGAGATAATCGAACCCGAACTCGTTGTTTGTGCCGTAGGTGATGTCGCATTGATAGGCGGCGCGCTTGACGTCGTCTTCGAGCCCCGGGACGACGACCCCGACCGTGAGCCCCATGAATTTATGGACTTTGCCCATCCATTCGGCGTCGCGGCGGGCGAGGTAGTCGTTGACGGTGACAATGTGCACGCCCCGTCCCGTGAGGGCTTCGAGATAGCTCGGAAGGGTCGCAACGAGGGTCTTGCCTTCGCCCGTGCGCATCTCGGCGATTCTGCCTTGGAAGAGGCAAATGCCGCCGACGATCTGGACATGGAAGTGTTTCATGCCGAGTACGCGCCAGCTTGCCTCGCGAAGGGCGGCGAACGCATCGAAGAGGATGTCCTCGGGCGTCTCCCCTTTTTGAAGTCTTGCCTTCAAGATCGCGGTCTGTCCTTTGAGTTCCTCGTCGCTCATTTTTTGATATTTCGGTTCGAGCGCCTCGACCTGTTTTGCCATTTTGTCGAGCCGTTTGAGGCTTCTGCGCTCGTCTCCGTTCGATAGATATTTGATCAATCCCATAGCGTCACTCCGATTGTTAAAATTTCACCTCTATATTTTACCTTATTTTCCAAAAAATTCAAAGCGATTTACAGCGGTTTTTTGGGAAAAGCTCTGTCGAAAAAGAGAAATCGCGCTCCGAAAGGAAAAAAGAAGGCGGTGCAATGCACAAAAAAACCCAAAAGACGATAAAATGGATTGTATGCGCATATGTTTTGTGACAAACGGGACGCTCGGCGAACAGCCCGCCGACTGCAACGCGGACGTGACCGTGTTCCCCTTTCAAAGTCTCGGGGAAGTGAGTTATGAGCGGGAGCTCAAAGGCGAAACCAGCCTTTTCGAAGACGTGGCGATCCTCTCGAAGATGGGACAAAACGTCGTTGTCTGCGGGTGTTATACGAATGCGAGAGGAATCAAGCGCAAGTCTGCGGTTGTGGCGGAGAAAGGCAGGATCTTGGGCGTTTCGGACATGGTCAACCGCATCGACGGGAGCGAATACCGCTGCGGCGCGGGGATCAAGATCTATGACACGAAGGCGGGCAAGCTCGGGGTGATCGTCGCCGAAGATCTGTATTTTCCGCAAATGCTCGAAACGGTCTCGCGGTGCGGGGCAGATCTTGCGATCTCGGTGTTCGAGACGCTCAACGAGGGCTTGGAACTCACGCTCATCCGCGCGGGGGCGTTTTTCTTCGGGATCCCTGTGTGCATGTGTGCTTTGGGCTATGCGCAAGCCGCCGACCCCATGGGAAAACTTCGGTTTTCCTCGCCCAAAAGCCCGTGTGTGTTGGAGCTCGAAAAAATGCAGGAGTTTCATATCGTCGAGACCCGTCGGCGCGGGTTCTTTTTACGGCGCAGGACGGAATTTTAACGGCTGAAACGAAAAACCTCGCTTTGCAAGTTGCAAGAAGAGAAAAAGTATGATATAATTTTGCCATGAATAATGCGATCGAACTCATCTCTGCCTATAATGTCATCGACGCGCGGCTTCGCGTCATTTATAAGGGCAAGGGAAACTTGCAATTTTCGGATCTTGTGCGGCGGTGCGCCGAGCTCAATAAGACCGTCCAACGCTATGAAGAAGAATTGATGACGCTTGCGCGGCTGCGCAATGCGATCGTGCATAACAGCACGCGGGAGCAGATCATCGCAGAGCCGAGCGACGAGTTCACCGCGCTTGTCAGGCACATTTCGGAACTTCTGTCCGCGCCGCCCAAGCTGAACACCATCAAGGAGAAGGGCGCGACGGGCATATCGGAGAGCGCGACCGTCGAGGACGCGGTGCTGCTCATATCGCGGACGGGCTATTCGAACTTGCCCGTATATCGGAGCGGACGGTTTATCGGCATGGTGAACAACCGACGGCTTGTCAAGAGCCTCGGCGAGGCGTTGGAGCGCGGCGAGGACATGGACAAGTTTTTGTCGATGCCCTGCCATAAGATCCTTCGGGACGACGATTTTCCGCGGTATTACGCGCTATTGGGGCAGGAGAGCACGGTGCAGGATGCGATCGACGCATTCACGGCAAATCGGAAGCTGCTTGCGGTCGTCATCACGGAGCACGGGTTGATGGGCGAGCCGATCGTGAACATATTGACGGCATACGATCTGACGATGCTCTACGGACTATTGGAGGATTAAAAATAAGGTGACACCCCCTCAGTCACGCCTTGGCGTGACTGAGGGGGTGTCCTTCTCAAACCCCTTTCTCTTCGAACTTTCTCTTTGACGGAAGGATCGCCTTTGTATTCGCCGCGGAAGGATTCAACGCATCTTCGAGCTTCGACCCATCGGGCCATTCTCCGTCCCAACCTTTATCCTTTGCATTGATAAGCGATTGCTTCAATGCCTCGATATGATCTTCTTCCCAACCTTCGATGAGCGAAGTATCGCGGTGCACCTTGTTTATGTGCCATTGAATATGCTCGGTGTTTTTAGTTTCGCTGTCTAAATATTGGCAAAGCAGACGAATACCACGTTTCTCACTGAACAGTTCACTCATCGTGCGCGAGGCGTATTTGCCGTCTTCACCGACAACCCCGCCGTCGTCTGCAACGGTATTTTCATATGACACGACATTGATATTATATCCCATTATGCTGATCGTGATTTTCCCAGAAATGCTTTCCCCGATCTTTTCCGTAGTATATTTCTCGTCGTCGTGCCAGAAATACGTTTCAAATCCCGTATTGCTTGCAACTTGCATAAAGGCGGCAAAATTGACAAATCTACCCCTGTTTTGCATATTCTTCGCATACCAGGAAGCGTCTTTGCCAAACCATTCCAAATGGTCATCGCACGCCTGTATCATATCGCTTTCAGTAAGAAGTATACTAACCATGCTTGCACCACCGCCATTCAAAGCACCCATACCGTTTTTTATTCCTTGGGTATTTAAATAATTGAGCACATCGCAGAATCCTCTGATATACATGTGTTGATCGGAGTTCGCGTTCTCCATAGAAACGCCTTTGAGACACTCCGTCATAACCACATTTTCAAGATACACCTTTTTCCCAGGATTATACAACTGCACTGCCGCGCTGGAAATATATCGCAGTACGGTATTTTTCAGGCACAGCGTATTCCCGCTCGGATTTAACTTGCTGTAATATTGGATATCCGAATAATACGCACCGTTAAGAAGGAAGTATATCTTATCCTCCGTGGGTTTAATGTCTGTATGCGGGTTTCTCCCCTTTAATGTCACATTATACAGTGTGCCGAAAGTCGTTGCATTGGCCGTATTCTCTTTATTGCTGTTCAACTTATTGCCGACAATCGTATCATTCAACACTTTTATATTGACTTGATAACCGTTGCCATAAATCGAATCTTTGGTAACGTTGCTATCGTTTTGCCCGCTTACACTTTGATTCAAGATCAAATCGTTACTCTTTGCTTCGCTCTCTTTCTGCGCGTCTGCGCTCAGTTCGTCTTCGCCGTACAAATCGTTGTGTAAAACGACATTTCTATGGTTGGCATTGAAGTATCCCGTAGCGTTGAATACATTCACAAGTGTGTCATCTTCAAGCACGTTGAAGTTGAAGTGCGCGTTGACGGAGCTCTCCTTCGCGCCGTCCCCCGCCTCGACCCGCAAAAAGCTGTATGCGCCCTCGGAAGCTTTGAAATCTCTTCCGCTTTGATCGTCGGGCTGCTGTCCAACCTTCTGCCAATCTTCCTTCTCGCCGAAGTTGCCGAAGTAGTCGTTTTGAACGTCCACCTCGGAAAGACCCTTGAAATTCCCGAAGTAAATGCGCGAAAACCCTGCCTCGCTGAAAACATCCACCCAAGGAATGTTTTCGGGATTCTTCCCCTCTTGTCCGCTGACAATCTTGCCATCTTGATCTTCCAAGACGTAGCTTGTGCCGCCCTCGTTCCCCTCTTCGGGCACGATCTTATACGTCTTGTCGCCGACCGTCACGACCTTGCCGCGCTGCGACGCAAGAACTTCGTCCTCTTCTCCGTCCTTGACCTTTTTCATCTCCCAATGGACATGTTCGGGCGGAACGGGGGTCTTTTTCTCTATATCGGAGACTGCAAGATAGGGAATTTTATAATAATCGACCTGCTTGCCGTCATAATCGCTGTGCTTTGCAAAGACGCGGACTTGTTGATAGCCGCGGTACACGTCCGAATCCTTCCCGCTGTCAAAGCCCGTGAGCTCGACGCTCGCCAAATTGACGCGCTCAAGCTGCAAGATAATCTTCACATCGCCGCACTTGATCTCCACGTCCTTTTCAAAGCTCTGCGCCATAAAGGACAGGATAATCGTGCCCGACATTGCTTCGTGCGTGATCGTGATGTCCTTCTCTTCGTCAAATTCGGTCGTAAAGAGGTTCTTAAAGTCATCATCGGCATCCGTTCCGAATTTTCCGAGGTAGTCCTCATTCAAGAGGACCTTCATGAGCAAGCGGTTTTGAATGACTGCGGGCAAGACGTAGGTGCGAAGCTTCGCATCTTTCGCGCTCTCGATCTTCTCAATGACGACTTCATTCCCTTTCGCGTCGACATAGCTGACCTGAAGCCCAAAATCATCGGGTTTAACTTTCGAGAATTTAAGATCGATGTCTGCGCCCTCATCTTGTGAACGGAAGTAAATCGTGCTTTCGCCGTCTTTGATTTCAAGCGTGATCTTTCCGTCAACCAACACGGCAAGCGTCCACGCGCCCTCCTCGCCGATTCGATACTCAACATTGGGATTCGTGGGATCTTTCCCGTCCTCTCTTCCGATCGTCACCGTGAAGGTGAGCTTTGACAAAAGGGTCTGATAGGTTTTCCCCTCTTCGAGCGTTTGATCGCAGCAGACGACGGCAATCCTGTCCGCCTTTGCCTGAACCGTAACGATGAGCTTAAACGTCACCCCGCCGACCGTGAGGATCATATCCTTATTTTCGCAAAGATCGGTGCTCGTGAGCGTGATCGTCCCGTCCTCGGAGACTTTCACCGTGACACACTCATTCCCGACAATCGTCGGAAGATTATCTTGGAGCACGAAGTCGGACGGATGATAAGGTCCTTCGACCTTCAAGGTGATCGTGTCCCCGATGTTCCCGAAGGTCAAATGCTCTTCGAGGCCGATTTCTTGCTCGCCGTTTTTGATTTTGGGAGCTTCGTCGAGCTTGCCGCGGGTCGTGGAGACGGAGCGGGACACGCTGGCAAGTCCCACGCCTTCCTTTCTGTGCTGTTCTGGCACTTGATCGGTATAGGAAACGCCGAACATGAAGGCGATCTCGTCGCTCGTCGTGAAGATCACTTCGCCCGAATGGCTGTGCCCGCCGACCTTTTCGCTGCTGTTCGCAAGCGTGACGGTCAGTTCCTTCCCTTCCGATGACCCATTGCGATCTTTAAGCTCAACATGATACCCCACCTTTGCAAGGCTCGTGCGGAAGGTATTTGCGCAAGGCTGACCATTGAACGTGATCTCGAAGTCCTCGGCTTTGACGGGGAGATCGACATACACTTGAATCGTCCAAACGCGCTCCCCGCTCGCTGCAAGCATCAATCCCGACGGCGTATTCTGCGTCGCGGTAATTTGCACTTCCGCAAATCCGCCCTTCAAGGGTTCGATCTTATAGTTCCCCTCTTCGCCTTCGGGCTTGATGAGCTTGACAATGTCCTGCCCCTTCGTGACTGCATATTCGACGTCGGTATCTGCGGGCTTTGTGAAATAAATCACGCCCGAGTCCTTTGCGCTTTCGCCTTCCCCGAAAATGTTGAGAGAGGTTTGGACGATACTTCCCTGCTCTTGTACTTTGACCTCGACGTCACCGGGTTCAGGCGGCGTATAAGTGACGGAAAGCTCCATTGCCGCCGTTTCCTCGCCCTTTGCGTTCAAAAGACTGATCTTGACCTTCGCCGTCCCTTCTTTCGAGAACGACAGCGCGCCGTTTTCGATCTTGGCAATATTTTCCCCGTCGATGAGTTCATACTTTATGGTGTTGGTATGGTTTTCGGGATAGACTAAGACGTTGACAAGCGTCGCTTCGGCGCTTTTGAGCGTCGTGAAGGTCAGACGGTCGAGTTTCGTCTGAATATTGGCGGCGACCGTGCCGTTATAACTTGCCTCGACGTTTGTCGCGTCGCGCGAGACGTTGACGCGGAATTTGTCCTCATATTTTTCGGTCACGTCGTGGGTTTCCGCGTCGTAGACGGTCGCATGCACGATAACGTCGACGTAGGTCTTGCCGACGGGCATTTCCTTGGCAAAGCGGAAGGTCATGGCCGATTCATCGAAGGCGAGCTGGTCTGCGGGGTCGCAGACGATGCTCGTGACCTTCCGATACGCCCCGTCGGGCGCGATCGTAAACTCGACGGGAAGCGGCGTTTCCGTTCCGTAGTCGTCATAGTCGACCGAATAGTCCTTGACCGTAAAGAGCGGCGGGATAAAATAGCCGTTCGTCGAGATGTATTCCTTGGCAGCGTCGATGATCTTGCCGCCGAAGTCGGTCGCATGGACGTAGATCTTCACCTTGCCCGCCTTGTGGAAGGTGATCTTGCCCGTTTGATCGACCGAAGCGATCTTGTCGTCGCCGCTCGAATAGGCGAGTTTGACAAACGCGTCCGAGGGCACGGGTTTCACTTCGGGGAAGACGCTCGAATCAAGCGACGTGACGACGACGGACTTGTCGAACGAAACGCCCGTTACCTGCTTATAGCACATGATCTCGATGCCGTCGGTGACCTGTTCGTTGTCGTCCGAGATCGCGGTGACCGTCGCCTTGCCCGCGCCGACCGACTGAATGACGCCGTTTTCGCCGACATGGAGAATGCGCTCATCCGAGCTTTGCCAATGGATGAGGCGGTTTTCCGCTTCCTGCGGATAGATGCTGACCGAGAGCGATTGGGTTTCGCCCTCGTACATTTCGGTCTTGATCCCGCTGCCGAGGACGATCTTATGCACCGACTTGTCGGTGATGATGAGCTTGCGCTGTGCGCTCGCCGCCTTGTTCTCCACGCTCGTGACGGTGATATACGTCTCGCCGTAGAATTTTGCCGTCACGACCCCGTTTTCATCCACGGCGGCGATGGACTCGTCCCCGACCGTATAGAAAACGTCGCGGTTGTCCGCTTTGAGCGGAAAGACGTTGACGAGAAGCTGTTCGCTCGGCGGAAGCGATTCGTTTTCCATGACGAGCACGAGCGTGTCGTTTTGGACGAACTCGACGTTTTCGACGTAGATATGCGTGATCAGGCTCATGATCGCGCCGCTCACGAGCATGATCGCGAGGATCAAGAGCGGCAGCACGATGATGGTTGAAGTCATTAGTTTTTTCATAACTTAGTTTCCCCTTTACGCTTCGATCTTTTGATATTTTTTCTCCGCCGTGAACCAGAACACGAGGAAGTTGATGAGCGCATAGACAAGCGCCGCACCCGCCGCCAAGAGATAAGAAAGAAGCGCACCGCTGCTCTCCATGACGCGCGGAAGGATGATGCTGCACGCCCCAAAGAGCGCCGCAATGACGAGCCCGATGAGCAGCATGTAGGCGATGTTGATCTCCTCCGCCTCGCCGTTTGCCTTGGGCTTCAAATTGGGATTGGCAAGGTTGAGATTGATGCCGTTGAACACGAGCCCCACGGCAAGAAGAAGCTGCGTCCCGAGGAGCACGCCCATCTCCGCCGCGTTCAAAAATTTAAGAACGCCGAGCACGAAAAAGCTGATGAAAAGCGCGATCGCGCTCACGCCGACGTTCAAAAGCCCCTTGACGAGCAGCTGTTTGCGGTATGAGACGGGCACGAGCTTCGTGATGTAAAAGTTTCTGCCTTCGACGCTTAAAACCGTCGCCGTGAACGAGCAGATCATCGCCATGAATACGGCAACGACGAGCATGGACGCGCCGAAATTGATGCCTCTGCCGATCTGCGCCTCGCCGACCATCGTCACGAGACGGTTGCAGAAGAACACCATCACGGGCGTGGAGATCGCAACGCCCAAATAAAAGTACGAATAGGTCTTGGTACGCATGATCTCGCGAAGGCTGTAACGGAAGATCGCCCTGCCGCTTTTATAGCCGTCGAGCTTGGAATGCTTCGGAGGTATTCCGTCCCCGCCGCCGAGCGCCTTTGCCTGAAAGTTGGAGCAGACCGCCCGCGCTAAGGCAACGCCGAGCGCAAGCAGCGCCGCAAACGCGCCCAAGATCACCCCGAGCCCGAGCCAGAAGTTTTCAAAGAAGATGACATTCCCGAGATAATATGCGGGATTATACGGTCGGTCCAAATACTCGAGCAGTTTCGTCCAGATTTCGAGCGTGCCCGTCTCCCAATTGCGGTGGATAAAGAACTGCGCAAGGACGGTGAGAAGATAGTCATACAAAATGAACGCGCCGACGAGGAACACCACAAAGACGATGAGCCGCAGCACGCCGTGCCGCTCCAAGAGCGACGAGAGAAAGACCGCGGGGATCGCGAGAAAGATCGACAGCACGAACGGGATCATCGGCATGATCAAGACCCCGAGAAGTACCCCCAAGAGATACATCGCCGAAATGCACTTCATGCAGACGCCGAACACGATCATGACGGGCAAAAGCAAGATCGCCGAATAGATGGTAAGATCGATGTAATTGAGCACCAAATACCCGAGGAAACGCTTGAACGGGCTGAGCGGAAAACGCGCCGTGATGAGAAGATCGGCGGGACGGTACAGCCGCTTCATTTGCATGCCCGTCGCTCCGACGGTAAGCCCCAACAGAATGAGAGTCAGATACAGCTGTGCAAGCTGTTTGACGGTGACCGAAATGCTCGCTTTGAGCACATAGGACAGCACATACACGAGCGCCAAGGCAATGGCGACCGCAAACAGCGCCGCGACTGCCGTCATCGCCGCGCTCGCCTTATTGTTATTGCGGTTGAGCCCCCACTTCAATTTGAGCTGCAAACGGATAAATTCACGCATCGCGCTTGCCCTCGTTGAGCCTGGTATAATATGCGCTGAGGTCGAAGTCCTGCTCTTTCCTCAGATCGACGATGCTTTGAAGCTCCCCTTCCCGAATAAAGATGATCTTGTCGCAAATTCTCCCGACGACTTCGAGATTGTGCGAAGAGAACAGCACGCATTTATCCTCGCCCGCATATCCCCTGATATAATCGCAAAGGAGCGTCATCGTCTGATGATCCAAGCCGACCATGGGTTCGTCGAGAATCCAGAGTTTTGGCTCATGCACGAGCGCGCCCAAAATGCAGATCTTCTGCCGCATGCCGTGCGAGTAGCCCGCGATCTGCTTGTCGAGCGCATAGGCAATGTCGAACTTCTCCGCAAGCGTCTCGGTCACATACTTCTTCTGCTCCTTGGTCGCGCCGTACAGGCTTCCGATATAGTTGACGTACTCCCTGCCCGTGAGCTTTTCATAGACGGAGTGATCGTCTGGCACATAGCCGATGATCTTCTTCGCCTTTTCGGACTGTTTGACGACGTCGAAGCCGCCGACCTTGATCGTCCCCGCCGTAAAGGGCAGCACGCCGATCACGCTCTTGATGATTGTCGACTTGCCCGCACCGTTGCTCCCGACAAGTCCCACGACCTCTCCCGCCGCGACCGTAAAACTGACGTGCCGCGCAGAATAATTCTTATTATTTTTGTATTTTTTTGAAAAGTCGCTGACTTCCAAAATCACATCGTTTTCTTCCATAACTACCTTTCGGGCTGCCCCTTAAGCGATGCTCCCGCTCGCCGTTAGCTTGCCCATTCTCCGCTCCTTTATGTGGATTTTTTCGCACATTACAATTATAAGAAAATTGTGTGAAAATTTTCACTTTTTTATCAAAGAAACGACATTTTTCTTCAATTTATGCCTACTATCTGCCGTATTATAACAACTTTCGACAAAGAAGTCAACAGAAAAAAAAAAAAATGGATATATTTTCCGCTTTGTGACTTTTTCACAAAAAGATATTGAAAAAAACATAAAAATTTTGGGTCAAAAGTCCAAAAAACTTGTAGAAAAGCCGTCCCGCGTTTGCAGGACGGCCGTGTAATAATTCAAGTTATCGACAATCTCCTCAAAGAGTGAGAGCCGCTTATTCGAGTTCGAACGCGCCCGTATAGAGCTGGTAGTACTTGCCCTTCATGTCGATGAGCTGTTCGTGCGTGCCGCGTTCGATGATCCTGCCGTGTTCGAGGACCATGATGACGTTGGAGTTCTTGACGGTCGAGAGCCTGTGGGCGATGACGAACACGGTCCTTCCTTCCATGAGGCTGTCCATACCGCGCTGGACAATCGCTTCGGTGCGGGTATCGATGGAGCTTGTCGCCTCGTCGAGGATCATGACGGGCGGGTCGGCGACTGCGGCGCGCGCGATGGACAAGAGCTGCCGCTGGCCCTGCGAGAGGTTCGCGCCGTTTTGGTAGAGCTGGGTATCGTATCCTTCGGGCAGGCGGGTGATAAATTCGTCCGCGCCTGCGAGCTTGGCGGCTTGGATGCACTCCTCGTCGGTCGCGTCGAGCTTGCCGTAGCGGATGTTCTCCATGACCGAGCCCGTGAAGAGGTTGGTATCCTGTAAGACCATGCCGAGCGAGCGGCGGAGTTCGGATTTTTTGATCTTTCCGATGTCGATGCCGTCGTAGGTGATCGTGCCGTCCTTGATCTCATAGAACCGATTCAAAAGATTGGTGATGGTCGTCTTGCCCGCGCCCGTCGCGCCGACAAATGCGACCTTTTGCCCGGGGCGCGCATACAGCGTGACGTCGTGCAGGACGACCTTTTCGGGCTCATAGCCGAAGTTGACGGAGAACATTCTCACGTCTCCCGCAAGGCGGGTATATTTGACGCCGCCCTCGGGCAGCTGTTCCTTCCAAGCCCAAATGCCCGTGCGCTCTTCGCATTCGACGAGCCCGTCCCCCTCTTCGCGCGCATTGACGAGGGTGACCGTGCCCTTGTCCTCTTCGGGCTTTTCGTCGGTGAGCGCAAACAGCCGCGCCGCGCCCGCAAGCCCCATGATGACGGGATTCACCTGGTTGGACACCTGGTTGATGTTGTTGGAGAACTGCCGCGTCATTTGCAGGAAGGACAAGATATTTGCAATGGTGAACACCCCATTGTCGAAGCCGAAGAGCACGATGAGCCCCATATTCCTGACGTGTTCCAATGCAAGCATCGTTCCCGCGACCGCGATAATGACGTAGAGCACATGTCCGATGTTGCCCAAAATGGGCATGAGCATGTTGGCATAGCGGTTTGCGCGGTTGGATTGGTCGCACAAATAGTCGTTGACCTTGTCGAAGTCCGCCTTGGCTTCCTCTTCGTGGCAGAACACCTTGACGACCTTCTGTCCGTTCATCATCTCTTCGATGAAGCCCTCGGTCTTTGCGACGGCGCGCTGCTGTCCCAAGAAGTACTTGCCCGCGCCGCCCCCGACGACTTTCGTCACGACCAGAATGAGCCCGACGCCCGCAAGCACGATCAAGGTGAGATAGAAGCTGTACCAGATCATGATGAAGAACAGGGTCAAGACCATGATGACGGAAGTCAACAGCTGCGGCAGGGACTGCGAGATCATTTGGCGGAGCGTATCGATGTCGTTCGTGTAATAGCTCATGATGTCGCCGTGGCTGTGCGAGTCGAAATAGCGGATGGGAAGATCCTGCATGCCGTTGAACATCTGCTCGCGCATCTTCTTCAAGAAACCCTGCGTGATGATCGCCATGAGCTGCTTATCGACCGCGCCCGAGATCAAAGAGAGCACATACAGCCCGATGAGAGTGAGCATATAGCGGGTGACTTCGCCTTTGATGGATTCCCAGCCCAAGTTGTTCGAAAGCGCGTCCCCCACGACCGTGAAAATGCGCTCCATGAAGATAGAAGGAAGTGCGCTTACGATAGCATTGAAGATAATGCAGGCGATGGCGATCGTGAGCATCTTGGGATACGCCTTGAAGAGCGCCTTCATCGTGCGGCGGAACATGCCCTTGGTGCGCGGAAGTTTGCGGCGCGTAGCCGCGTCAAATCTCGGCATTGCCGTCACCTCCTTCTGCGTCCATTTCTCCGAGCGACGAGATCGCCTTCCCGCCCTTGTTCTGGGTGCGGTAGACCTCGGTATAGATCGGGTTATGATCCAAGAGCTCCTCGTGCGTGCCGACGGCGTCGATATGCCCGTTGTCCATGATGACGATGCGGTCCGCATCCTCGACGGACGACGTCCGCTGGGCGATGATGATCTTGGTCGTCTCGGGAATGTATTCGCGGAATGCCTTGCGGATGAGCGCGTCGGTATGGGTATCGACCGCGGAGGTCGAGTCGTCCAAGATCAAAATCTTGGGCTTTTTGAGGAGCGCGCGGGCAATGCAGAGCCGCTGTTTCTGCCCGCCCGAGACGTTCGTGCCGCCCTGCTCGATGAAGGTATCGTACCCGTCGGGGAAGGAGCGAATGAAATCGTCCGCCTGCGCGAGTTTGCAAGCCTCGACGAGTTCTTCGTCCGTCGCATTCGGGTTTCCCCAGCGGAGATTTTCCTTGATCGTCCCCGAGAAGAGGACGTTCTTTTGCAGCACGACCGCCACTTGGTTGCGGAGCGAAGTGAGATCGTATTCGCGCACATCCCTGCCGCCGACTTCGACCGAGCCCTCCGTCGCGTCATAGAGGCGCGAGACGAGGTTGACGAGCGAGGTCTTGGACGAGCCCGTGCCGCCGATGATGCCGATGGTCTCTCCCGAGCGGATATGCAGGTCCACCCCTTCGAGTACGTTCTTTTCGGCGCTCGCGAAGTATTTGAAGGACACGCCGTTGAAGTCGATCGAGCCGTCCTTGACTTCATGCACGGCGTTTTCGGGACTTTTGAGCGTCGACTCCTCTTTCAAGATCTCGCAAATACGGCGGGAACTCTCGATGGACGTTGCGATCATCGCAAAGACCATGGAGAACATCATGAGCGACATCAAGATCTGCATGCCGTAGACGATGAGCTGCGAGACGCTCCAAACCGAAATGCCCTGTGCCCGACCGCTCTCATGGAAGATGAAATACGAGCCGAGGAAGAGCACGGTCGAGAGCACGCCGTAGAAGAAGAGCTGCATGACGGGGTTGTTCCAAGCGAGGATGCGCTCCGCCTTGGTGAAGTCCATTTGCACGTCGGTCGCCGCGCGGTCGAACTTCTGCTTTTCGAAGTCCTCGCGCACATACGACTTGACGACGCGGATGCCCTTGACGTTCTCTTGAATGGATTCGTTGAGGTTATCGTATTTTTTGAATACGCGATGGAACAGCGGCATGGTTTTCCACATGATGAAGAAGAGCAGGAACGCAAGCGGCGGAATGACGCCGACAAAGATCCAGGCAAGGCTTCCCCCCATGACAAACGCCATGATCACGGAGAAGATCATCATCATCGGGCTTCTGACCGCGACGCGGATGATCATCATGAACGCCATTTGTACGTTGGTGATGTCCGTCGTCATACGGGTGACGAGCGAGGGCGTGGAAAATTTATCGATGTTTTCGAAGGAGAAATCCTGCACCTTATAGTACATATCCTTCCGAAGGTTGCGCGCGAAGCCCGTCGAGGCTTTGGCGCAAAAGATCCCGGAGAGCATGCCGCAAAGAAGAGATGCGAGCGACATGGATACGAGAATGATCGCATATTGCCAGATCCCGAGCGTCTCCCAAGAATTTCCCCAGGACCACATGCTGACGGTGGGACTTTCGATCGCACTGCCGAGCTTTGTGATGGTATAGGGAAGCAGGCATTCCAAAATGACCTCAAATGTCACGAAAATGGGCGACAAAATGGAGACGAGCTTATATTCGCGGATCGATCTTGCAAGCGTCTTGATCAAAAAAAACACCTCCTTATCGATGGATATTTTCAAAAGCGACGGACAAAGCAAATGCGGTCGCCTCAGACATCATATCATTTATCATATCACGCAAAAAATTTTTTGTCAAAGAAAACGCCGCAAATTCAAACGATTTCATCAAAATCTCACGCTATTATGATTAGGAAAGACAAGCGGGAAGCGGACGGCGTTTGCCGTCCGCTTCCCGTTTCGGAATGTATGTCGGAATGGATGTGCTTGGTTATGCTTCGAGCGCCTTATAGAGCTCGGACATGATCTTGTTTTCGATGCGCGAGATCTGCACCTGCGACACGCCGATCTCCCGCGCGACTTCGCTCTGCGTCATGTCGCGGAAATAGCGGAGATAGACGATCTTCTGTTCGCGCTCGGGAAGGGCTGCGATCGCGGTTTTGAGGATCATGCGATCGATCATATCGTCCTGCGTGTCCTTGGCGGGCAGACGGTCGGCGAGCGAGACCGATTTTTCGTCCTTGAAGTCGGTCTGCTCGTAGATGGAGACGGGCATGCGCGCAGAGCCGAGCGTAAAGACCACTTCGCTCTCTTCCATTTGGAAAGCCTCGGCGAGCTGCTTGGGCGTGGGCTGAACGCCGTGCTCCGCAGAATATTGCTCGATGAAGCGGTTCATTTCGCGCGTCGTCTTTTTGAGCGCGCGGGAGACCTTGATGCTCCCGTCGTCCCGCAAAAAGCGCTTGATCTCCCCTGCGATCATGGGCACGGCGTAGGTCGAAAAGCGCACGCCGAAGCTCTCGTCGAAGCCTGCGATGGCTTTCAGAAAGCCCATACAGGCGAGTTCGAAGAGATCCTCGTACTCCACGCCCTTGCCGAGGTATCGCTTTAAGATGCTTTTGAGAAGGGAGGTATTTTCGTTGATCAGGATCTCCTTTGCGGATTCCTCTCCCGCTTTTGCGCGGCGTAGAAAGACGAGGGTGTCCTTTTCATCGAGCATCTTCGTCCGCCCTTGCGCCGAAGTGCTTGCTCATGGTGACTTCCGTGCCCTCGCCCTTTTGGGAACGGACGGAAAACGACGACATAAACGTCTGCATGATGGTAAAGCCCATACCTGAATGCTCCTCTTGGGGCAGCGTGGTGAAGAATGGCGTGAGGGCCTGGCTTAAATCCTCGATCCCCTTTCCGCTGTCCGAAACGGTGATATGTATGGTCCCGTCGCCGATGCCGCAATCGACTTTGATCCAGCCCTCCGTTTCGCCGTAGCCGTGGACGATGGCGTTCGTCACCGCTTCGGAGACGGCGGTCTTGACGTCGGAGAGCTCGGAGAGGGTGGGATTGAGCGGAAGCGCGAACGCAGCGACGGCGTTGCGGGCAAAGACTTCGTTTTCGGGTCTCGATAAAAAAGAAAGGGACATTTTATTCATAACAATACCTTTATACCTTTGGGATGAGCGAATAGACGCCGCTCACGAGCAAGACCTTGTCGGCGCAGCTGTCGGGGTTTTCGAGGAACATGGCGATGCCGTACTGTTTGAGCTTTTTATAGCGTCCGATCAGAAAGCCGATGCCTGTTGAGTCCATAAAGCGGACGCCCGCGAGATTGAAGATGGCGCGGGAGAGCCCCGCATGTTCGTCGATCAAGGCGTCGGTCTCGGCTCTGAGCCGCGAGACGGAGCAATCGTCGAGTTCGCCCGAGAGATAGAGATACAGAGAATCCCCTTTGGGGCAGCAAAGCAGCTTCATAAGAAGTCCTCCGAGAGAGTACAAAACTATTCTAACAGGGCAAAACGGAGAAGTTTTGAGGGAAAAGGGAGAAAAAGAAAACAAAGCGTCGAAAAAAAGTTTTGGAAATTTGCAAAAATGTGCGGAAAAATACTTGACTTTTGGGCGCAATTATAATATGATAAACAAGCGTTGCGAATTGCGACGGGCAGCGGGCCTTTAGCTCAGTTGGTTAGAGCAGTCGGCTCATAACCGATCGGTCCGCGGTTCGAGTCCGTGAAGGCCCACCACGTTGCAACGGAGACGCGAAAGATTTCGGCAAGCCGAAAAGATCCGCAAGATAAGAAAAAATGGCCCAATAGCTCAGTTGGTTAGAGCGCCAGCCTGTCACGCTGGAGGTCGACGGTTCGAGCCCGTTTTGGGTCGCCAGAAGAAATAAGCCTCATTCGGAGGAATGAGGCTTATGTATGCCTTGGTAGCTCAGTCGGTAGAGCGGTGGACTGAAAATCCATATGTCGGCGGTTCGATTCCACCCCAAGGCACCAAGATGCGGAATGCTTGAAAGCGGCAAGCCGTGCCCTGTTCTTCCGAAGGGAGAGAAACGGATCGGGAGAAGGTTGTCCCCTATTGGACAAACTTGCTGGTGTAGCTCAACTGGCAGAGCAGCTGATTTGTAATCAGCAGGTTGCAGGTTCGATTCCGGTCACCAGCTCCAAACAATTTCACAAATGGGAAGATTCCAGAGCGGCCAAATGGATCAGACTGTAAATCTGACGTCAACGACTTCGGTGGTTCGAATCCACCTCTTCCCACCAAAGGCACAAAATCCGAACCAAATCATCGTAACGAGAAAATTCGTTGCTTTGATCGTTCGGATTTTTCCTTAATAAAATAAGGACGAGTTTTTACTCATCCTCTTTTCTTTCCTTTTCAAAGTCTGCTGGGAAACCTTCCCCTTTCTTTTCATCCGTCTTTTCCGTTTGCCCTGTCCCCTCTTCGGGCTTCTCTTCCGAAGGGGCAGGCGACTTTGAATTTATGGCGGACTTCGTCGTCACGATCTCTTTTAGCTTTACGAGGATCTTCCCCGCATAGCAGACAAAGCCCATCACGAGAATGAAATAGAACGCCGTCGAAAGGTTCAT
>CANRLK010000007.1 GCA_947631465.1 uncultured Clostridia bacterium | reverse complement strand
TGGTGCCGGTGATCGGGGTCGAACCGATACGGTATTTCTACCACAGGATTTTGAGTCCAGCGCGTCTGCCAATTCCACCACACCGGCATGATTTTCTTTATTATATATGATTTCCCCCGAAAACGCAAGCGATTCCCGCTCCTTTTTTGAGAATCTTTTTCATTTTCCCAAGATTTTACCTTGCGCTTTTGTAAATTGGCGGAGTAAGGAAACTTTGCTCAACGGCTCGGCGACAGAGCATAACACCCCTTTCGGCGCAAAGCAACGCGCCACTTTCCCCTCTTAGGGGACAGCAAGCCTCCCCATCTTGGCTCCCCCTTTGAGGGGGAGCTGGCGAGGCGTTAGCCGAGACTGAGGGGGTGTCTCCTTATTCATATAAGAGAAAAGCGGCTGTGCGCCGCTTTTTTCCGTTGTTTGTTGTCGACGTTTGTCGCCGCCTTAATATCTCTTCCATGTGCCCAAATAGTGCTCGCGAAGATAATATGCAAGCATCTCCGCAGTGTCCCCAGAGCCCGCATGCCGCGAGATCAAATAGCTCCCGTCTGCCTTCAACTGCGTCGCAAGAAAATCCATCTTCTCCGCAAACTTCGCTGTTTTGAGCTGCGTACAGCCCTCAAACGCTCGCTCGCCGATCCAACGAAGGCTGTTCGGCACTTCGATCTCCGTCAACTCCTTGCAATCCTTGAACGCCTCGGGCGAAATCGTCGCCGTGTCATCCTTGATCTTCACGCTCGTTACCGTCGCCTTCGCCTTGATGAGGTGCTTGCCGACATAAAGAACGTCATCTTTCCAATAACCGCTGTCGTCTGCCTCAATGCCCGACTGATAGAACGCCGCCTTGCCCACCGAGACGATGTTATCCTCGCCCGAGAAATCGACCGTTTTCAAGTCTTTGCAGCCGTAGAATGCGCCTGCGCCGATCGAGGTGACAGTCGAAGGAATGGTGACCTTAGTAATGGTCGTGTTTCGGAACGTGCCCGCGGGAATACTCGTCGTGCCTTCGGGAATTTTGATCTCCCCCGTCGCCTCGCCGATTTGAAGCACGTCCGCGTTGTAGCAAAGCGGGCTTGCGTGGTCGTTCCCGTACACGATTTTCAGCCAATCCTCCAAACTCCCCTCAAACGTCACGTCGTCGAGGTTGGTGCAGTTCAGGAATGCGTCCGTTCGGAACTCTTTCACCGTTTCGGGCACGGTAAGTTTTTTCAGTTCCTTGCACCCGTCAAAGGCGTTTGCGCAGACAATGGTCGTGCCCTCTTTGATCGTAAACTCGCTCCCCACTTGCAACGGGTTGACGCGAACCAAATGCGTGCCGATGTAGAGGGCAGTGTACTCCCCGTCCCAATGTTGAGGGTCTTGGTAATATTTGGTATTATACAGCGCGCGCATGCCAAGGGTCGCATGTTCGGGGACATCAATGTCGGCAAACGCCGTGCAATCGTAGAAGGCGAACTCGCCGATTGTTTCAAGCGATGCGGGAAGTTTGAACTCGACGAGCTTCCGATTGCTCCCGAAGGCGTATCTTCCGATCTCTTTGAGCTGTGCATCACCTTCGCCCTCTTCCGAGATCGTCACACTTTCCAAAGCCGAGGTGTAAAAGGCGAACTCGCCGATTTTTTCGATTGATTTCGGGATCGTCAGCGTTTTGAGCTTGCCGTTCATAAACGCATCCTCTTCGATCCCCTTTACGGGCAATCCGTCGTGCGTTGCGGGAATGACAATGTTTTCCGCATTCCCGACGCGGCTGTCCCCGATGACGACATAGTAGTTATCTTGCTGTCTATAATCCAGGCCGTCATAGCCGCAAACGCAGATGTTGGACTTCGAAAAATCATGCGCCTCGTTCACTTCCTTAAAACATACAGAACATTTATTTGAATGATTTTCGGGCGTACTGCTCCATGTTCCCCAGGTGTGGCCAAGTGCCTCGCCTGCCGCAGAGATGACGTCGCCGCAGATCTCACAAGTTTTGGTCGTCTGTTGGACCGCTGTGCAGGTCGCGGGGTCTACGGTTTCAATATATTTGCAGTCCCCTTCCTCTTTAAAATTACAGCGGGTGCATTCGCGGGCATGTTTGCCCTCGGCAGTGCGCACCCAGCCATCGTGTTCTTTGCTCTTCCATTGATGTCCGAGCGCCCCAACTGTCCCGCCGTCTTTTGCATAGAAACAGTCCTTGCAGACCTGTTTCACTGCGCCTGCCGCGCCGCAGGTCGCCGCCGTGCTGCCGTCAACGAGGTCATGCGCATTGGTCTCCTTTTCGGTGCAGCCGTCGTGGGTGCAAGTGCGGGAATGGGTCGAGCCATTTCCGTCGTCCGTCCAGCTTCCGAAATGGTGTCCGAGGGCGGGCAGGGTCTTGCTGCCGCCGTGGGTCTCATAGAAGTCCTTCCCGCCGCAGACGGCGCATTGGGCATTTGCGTAGCCGTCCTCGGTGCAGGTGGGCTCGACGCGGGTCATGACGTACTTCTCGCATTTTTGCTGTTCGGAGAATCCGCAGACCGAGCAGGTATGCTCATGATAGTCGTTGATGATGACCTTGCGCGTCCATTCGCCGAAGCTGTGTCCCTTCACGGGAGTGACGTTGTCGGCATAGCTGTTTTTGCAGACCGAACAGGTATAATTGGTATACCCCCCTTCCGTACAGCTGGGCTCTTTGGTCTCAGTGACCGAGAAGGAGCAATCCTCCACGAGGTTATGCAAAGAGTTGTGTTTGCAAAGTCTATAATGCTGCTTTGCGCCGCTTTCAAAATAATAAGTATCAAGCCATTGATGTTCCGTTGCGGGCAGGAAGTTATCCTGGAAGGAATTTTCGCAGACGAGGCAAACGTTGACGTCATACCCCTGCTCCTCGCAAGTCGGCGCGACGGTCGATTCGCTGATACTGCAAGAGACCGTTTGTCTTTCTCGGCAGCCTGCGTTCATGCACATCTCCTCGTGGGTCGCGTTGTTCTTGGACTTTTGAAGGACCTGCCATTTATGCCCCGCGGCGGGGACTTCGTCCGCATGGACCTTTTCGGCGCACTCCGTACAGACCTTGACCGTATACCCCCCTTCCGTACAGGTCGCCGCGACGGCGCTCTCGGTGCGGTAGATACAGGACTTCGTCTCTTTCTCTCCGTCGATCCCGCAGGTGCGGCTATGCGTGCCGTCGCCGTTGGGCGTCCAAGCGCCGTAAGAATGCCCTTTTGCGGGAACGTGTGCGGTTTTTTGTTCAAACTTGCAAGTCTCGCACTGCTTGACGGTATACCCGCCCGCCGTACAGGTCGCCGCAACGGTGGTCTCCGCGCCGAACGAGCAATTCGCGTGTTCTTCTGCGCCGTCGCGGGTGCAGACGCGCTTATGCGTGCCGTCCCCGCAGGAGATCCAATCGCCGTAGGAGTGCCCCAAGGCGGGTTTCACCGTGCTTTCGTCGCGCTCGGTGTAGTTGTGGCAGAGAACGCAGGTCGTGCCCGAGAAGCCCTCTTGCGTGCAGGTGGGCTCGACGACCTCGTATGTAAACACGCAAGGCTCTGCTTCGGTCACATGCGTATTGTCGCGCGTGCAGACCTTTCGGTGGGTCTGCGTGCCCGCGACGGTTTCATAGATATAATGATGCCCCAAGGGGTCGGTATGAGCGGTCTTTTCGGAGCTTTGGCACTTTTCACAGGTATTCAAGGTGTAGCCGCGCTCCTCGCAGGTCGCGGGAACGACGGTGGAGATATAATCGCAGTCCTCGACGAGAACGTGCGCGCTGTTGTTCTTGCAGACCGCCTTGTGGGTGTTCGTGCCCGCAACGTGTTCAAATGCGCCATAGTCGTGCCCGAGCGGATCTTTGAACTCGTCCTTGTACTCGGCTGCGCAGGTGCGGCAGACGCGCAGACGGTATCCTTCCTTCTCGCAGTCCGCGGGGAAGAAAATTTCTTCGAACGAGCAGGGCTCGGTGACGACGTGGGTCGGGTCGTTCTTGCAGATCTTTGAATGCGTGCCGTCCGCGTTGGGAATCCACTCGCCGAAGTCGTGTTCGAGCCTCGGGATGAGGTCGGTCTTGTTCTCGGCATACATGCAGACGGTGCAATGGAGCGCCGTGAAGCCCTCGCTCTCGCAAGTAGGCGGGACGGGGGAATGAGAAAAACTGCAAGGAGCGGTCTCGACATGCGACTCGTCGCGCAGACAGACCCGCTTGTGCATCATGACCCCCTCTTCTTCGGCATTTTCCCATTCGCCGAAGCTGTGTCCGAGCATGGGAACGGGCGTCGGCTCTTCCAAGACTTTTCCGCAGAACTTGCACTGCTCGCCTCCGACGCTGCCCGCCTCGGTGCAAGTGGGCGCAACGTCCTGCATGGGCTGACCTTGATGCCCCGTTTTGGGAACAGAACGGGATTCTTCTTTGCCGCATTTCGTGCAGGCGCGGGATTCTGTTCCGTCCTCTTCGCAAGTTGCGGGCGATGAGACCGTCCACTCCCCGAAGGTGTGTTCGCAGACAGACGAGTCGCCGTCCGTTTTCGGCGTTTCCGCCGTTTCGCCGCAACCGCAAAGCCCCGCGATCAACGCGGTCAATGCCAAAACAACGATGAATAAATGTTTCCTCATACCGCTCTCCTTTATGAAGATATACAAACTTTCGGCTATATTCTACTTCAAAATATAAGCATTGTCAAGGATTTGACGAAAATTGACGGATAAATTTTATTCGCATTTTCGATTGTTGAACACCCCCTCAGTCACGCGCGAACGCGTGACAGCTCCCCCTCAAGGGGGAGCCAAGGGGGGTGGGGTGGGGCGCGCCGCCTTGCCCCTCTCCTTGCTGTCCCCTTTGAGGGGTGGAGCATTGCACTTCGCCAATGGTTGATAATCATTGGCGCAATGCGACAGGAGTGAGCGCATCTCAGGCGCGAACGGTGACCGAACACGGGATTCTACCCGTGTGAGACCGTGGCGCGCAAATGCGCGCCGAAAGGGGTGTACTGCAATCAGGCTTATATCCTTCCTTTCGGCTTGATTTTTCAGGCGCGTTATGCTAAAATGGTCTCACACGCAAAAGAGGTATATTGCATGCTCGATCTTGTTCCGATCTTCAAAAACCGCCGTTTCTCCCCAGAAGCGCTGCTCCGATACGGGTTTTCGCGCGCGGAAAACGGCTTTTCCTTGCAAACGCCCCTCATGGACGGGCAATTCTATGCGCTTCTCTCCTTCTCTCAAAACGGCGAGCCGTCCTTCCGCGTCTTTGAGACCGAGACAAACGAAGAATACTTCCCAGCGCGGGTGCTCTCCGCCGAGGGCGCGTTCGTCGGGGCGCTCCATCAAGAGATCGAGCTCCTCTTCCGAAAGATCGCCGAGACCTGCTTTCCCCTCGCTCCTTTCCAAGGGCAAGCCGAACGCGTCCTTTCCTTTCTCCAAACGACGCTCCATGCCCCGCCCGAGTTTCTTTGGGGAAAATTTCCCGATCATGCCGTCTTTCGCGTATCCGAAGGCGGCGCTTGGTTCGCGCTCCTTGCAAACGTCGCGCGCCGCAGTCTCGCCCTTGACGGGCTCGGCGACGAATCCGTCCTCAACGTCAAAGCTGCCCCCGAGACGGTCTCCGCCCTCTTGCAAGACGGCACGGCGCTCCCCGCCTATCATATGAACAAAAAACACTGGGCGACCCTCGTCTTAAACGATCGCCTTTCGGATCAAACCGTCTTTTCCCTCCTTGAAGCGAGTTTTGCCCTCGTCAAAGGATAAGATCGGCGGCACGGGCGGCGCAGCGGTTTTCGCTGCGCCGCTTGTCTATACCCTTTTTGCATGAAAATCTTTTCGCATAAGAAAAATGAATGATAAAGGAAGAATTCGCAATGAATGTATCTGATGAATGTATCGCATATTTGTATGCGACCAAAAACCTGTCCGAAAAGACCCTTTCGGCGTACCGTTCCGACCTCAAACAGTTCACGGCTTACGAGAAAGACCTCTTCCACCCCGACATCTGCGGGTATGTGGCGCATCTTTCTGGCAATCTCAAACTCAAAGACTCGTCGGTGCGGCGCAAGATCGTCACCCTTCGCGTCTTTTACGACTATCTCGAATCCGCCGCCTACATTCCCTCGTCCCCCTTTTTGAAGCTCAAATTCCGCTTCCGCCAGGAGCGGCAGCTTCCAAAGACCTTGACGACGAACGAAGTCAAACGCCTGCTCGCCGCGATCGGCGCGCCCGAAGAGGGCGGGGAAGAAAAGGCGCTCATGCGCGATCAAGCCCTTATGGATCTTTTGATCGGCACGGGCATCCGCATCGGCGAGGCGGCGGCGCTCACCCTCGACGATGTGATCGTTCAGGAAAAGACCCTGCTCATCCACGGCAAGGGCAGAAAACAGCGGCTCATCTATATCTCCTCGCCCGTCACCTGGGAACGGCTGCTCTCCCTTTGGCGGGAACGCAGAAAAGACCCTTCCGCGCGCTTTCTCTTTGTCAACCGCAACGGACGGCAGCTCAAAAACCGAGACATCGAGAACATCTACCGCAAATACCGCCTTCGCGCGCGCATCAATCCCAAGTCCACCCCGCACTTTCTTCGGCATACCTTCGCGACCAATCTGCTCGCAAACGGCGCAGACCTGCGCTCGGTGCAGGAGATCTTGGGACATGCGAGCGTCGCGACCACCCAAATCTACACCGAGATCACCATCGGGCGCAAGCGGCAGGTGCTCATGAAGTACAATTACAGAAACAAACTCTAAAACCTTGCAAAAGTCTAAGTTTTATGGTACAATCTCTGTATGGATAAACTCATTTTGATCGACGGAAACAGTCTCCTCAACCGCGCATTTTATGCGATACGGCTCTTCACGACCAAAGACGGACAGCCCACCAACGGCGTGTTCGGCTTTATGAAACTGCTGTTCAAGATCATCGAGGACGAGTCCCCGACCCATCTTGCCGTCGCCTTCGACCTGCACGCCAAGACCTTTCGCCATCATCTCTTCGAAGCCTACAAAGGCACTCGCAAGGGCATGCCCGAAGAGCTCGCCGTGCAAGTTCCCGTCCTCAAAGACCTGCTCCGCGCGATGGGCGTCTGCACCGTCGAAAAGGAGACTTTCGAGGCGGACGATCTCATCGGCACGCTCTCCAAAAAATTCGGCGGCGTCGAGGTCCTCATCTACACGGGCGACCGCGATTCCTTCCAGCTCGTGGACGAGCATGTCTCCGTCTGCTTCACAAAGCGCGGGGTGAGCGAACTCGACCGCCTCACGCGCGATAATTTTTTCGAAAAGACGGGGCTCGAACCCTTTCAAATCATCGAAGAAAAGGCGCTCATGGGCGACGCGTCCGACAACATCCCCGGGGTGAAGGGTATCGGCCCTAAGCTCGCGCTCGATCTTTTGCACGAATATCGCACCGCGGAAGCCGTCTTTGCGCACTTCGATTCCCTCTCGCCGTCCCTTCAAAAGAAGCTTTCGGGACAGGAGGACATCTCCCGCCTTTCCAAGACCCTTGCGACCATCGACACAGACGTCCCCCTCGATCTTGCCCTTTCGGACATGACCTTATCTCTCCCCTTTCCCGCCGCCGCGCGCGAAAAATTTGCCTTGCTCGAATTTCGCTCCCTGCTCGATTCCCCCTACTTCGCTTCATCGGCGCAAACGGTTTTTCCAGAAACGCCGCAAGAGCATGTGGAGATTATCTCCGTATCAAATCTTTCGGACGTTTTCTCCGCTTTGCAAGGAGAAGAGGAATTTTCGTTCTGCTTTGAAGCGGACGGGGCGCATCTTTGCCTTCAAGACAGGGAGTATGTCTTTCCCGCCAAGCGCGATCTTTTGGGGGCGGGGTTCTTTCAAGAAGATCTCAAAGGACTGCTGATCGAACTGTTTACGGGGACGCGGCGGGCGGTCGTATCCGACTACAAAGCCCTGCTGCATGTCTTGAAGGGGCTGGGGATCTCCCCTTGCTGTCCCGTTGAGGACGTCTCTCTTTTGAGCTACTTATTGGATTCCAACCGCCGAGCGCCGACGAGCGAAGATTTTGTCAAGGACTTTTCGCTTCCGAACGAGGCGCGGGCTTATGCGCTCAAAAAGGCGTTTTCGCGGGCGGCGGAAGAGGCAAAGGGCAGCGCGGAAGAGACGCTGTACCGCGATTTGGAACTTCCGCTTGAAACGGTGCTCTTTGAAATGGAAGAGGACGGGGTGAGGATCGACGAAAAACGCCTTCCCGAGTTCTCCGCGCGCTATCAAGCGGAGATCGACGCGCTCACCCAAAAAATTTACGCGCTTGCGGGCATGGAGTTCAACATCAACTCCCCCGTGAAGCTCTCGGAAGTGCTATTCGGGACGATGGGGCTTCCGCACACGGGGGCGAAGAAGAACTCGCGCGGGAGCTATTCGACGGACGCGGAGGTCTTGGAGCGGCTTTCGGAGCAACACGAGATCGCGCGGCTTTTGCTTCGATACCGCGAGATCAAGAAACTGCAATCGACGTACATCGACGGATTCAAGCCGCTCATCAAAAACGGGTTTGTACATACGACGTACAACCAGACGGCGACGACGACGGGACGGCTTTCGAGCGCAAATCCCAATCTTCAAAACATCCCCGTGCGGACGGAGGAAGGAAAGGAGCTGAGGCGGCTGTTTGTGGCGCGCGAAGGGAATGTATTGATCGACGCGGACTACTCGCAGATCGAACTGAGGCTGCTCGCGCACATGTCGGGCTGCAAGCCGCTGCAAGAGGCATTTCTCGCGGAGCGGGACATCCATGCGGAGACGGCAGCGCGGGTATTCGGCGTGGGAGCGGGCGAAGTGACCCCGCTCATGCGACGGCGGGCGAAGGCGGTGAATTTCGGCATTATCTACGGGATCAGCGCGTACGGGCTTTCGAAGGACGTGGGCTGTACGCCGAAAGAGGCGCAGAATTTTATCGAGAAATATTTTGAGACCTATCCCGAAGTGAAGGCATACATGGACGAGAACGTGGCGCGGGCCAAGCGGGACGGGTATGTGACGACGATCTTGGGGCGGAAGCGATACATTCCCGAGATCAAGGCGAGCAATTTTGCGACGCGTTCGTTCGGCGAACGCGCGGCGATGAACATGCCGCTGCAAGGGAGTTCTGCGGACATCATCAAGATAGCGATGCTTGCGGTCTTTCGAAGATTGAAAAAGGAAGGATTGCGGGCGAAACTTGTCTTGCAGGTGCATGACGAGCTGGTGCTTGACGCGCCGCTTGACGAGCGGGACGCCGCCTGCGCCCTCTTGAAAGAGGAAATGGAGCGGGTGAGATCTCAGCTTGCGCCCCTTGCCAAAAGTTCAGAGGAGCTGAAAGTCCCCCTGACCGCCGAAGATGCTTTGAAAGCGGAGACAAACGATTCTGCGGGTTTGACAGTTCCCTTCGCTTACAAAAGTGAGCTGGGAGCGGAGACAAACGACTCCTTGGGTTTGGCAGTCCCCTTGACTGCCGAAGTCGCATGCGGCAACAGCTGGTTCGACGCAAAGTGAGGAGATTTTGAGCTTTGTGAGAACGAGGTCTGCGAGGCGAGAATGAGAGATGAGCGCGTGCGAGCAAGTATAACCCATACGATTGGAGATGAGACGAGCCATTCGACGAGATGACAATCCCCCTGACCGCCAAAGTCGCATTGAAAGCGCAATCAAATGATTCGACAGGTTTGACAGAGCCTCTTGCTTGCAAAAGTGAATTTAGAACGGAGACAAACGATTCTGCGGGTTTGGCAGTCCCCTTGACCGCCGAAGTCGCATCGGAAACAGCTGGTTCGACGCAAAGTGAGAAGTGTTTGAGCACAATAGGTAGCATTAAAAATGCAAAAAGTGATCTCGAAAATATCGCGCACAAACGCTCACTCAATTTGCCGCTCGCGGCTTATTGCAAGAGGGCAATCCTTCAAGAATAGCGGTCGAAATCGAATTTGACGGAAAAAGAAGGAGCAAGCCCAGCGAGGAAAAATTTTGAGAAGAGTGCGTACAAGAAAGCGCAGTCCATGCGATTGGGAATGAGATAACTGAGGAGACGAGCCATTCGATGCGATGGGATTGAAATCCCTCCTTTCTTGCAAAAATAAGTTGGGAACGGAGACAAACGATTCTGCGGATTTGGCAATCCCCTTGACCACCGAAGTCGCATGCGGCAACAGCTGGTTCGACGCAAAGTGAGAAGCATTCGAGCTTTGTAAAAGCAAATCGGTAGATGTAGGCGCGTTTTGCGTTGGCGTAAATGTAGACTGTCCCCCATATTCAAACCGCAATCCCACGTGATTGGAAATGAGAAGAGTGAGGAAACGAGCCGTTCGGCAGAATTGACCGTCCCCCTGACCGCCGAAGTCGCATGCGGAAATAGCTGGTTCGACGCAAAGTGAGAAGTGAAGCGGGCACAATAGGTAGCATTAAAAATAAAAAAGTGATCTCAAAATATCGCGCGCAACCCCCACCCAATTTGCCGCCCGAGGCTTATTGCAGAAGACTTGTTCTTGAAAAATAACAAACAAAGTCAGATGAGACGGAAAATGAGAACGCATGCTTGTTTCCCTTGCCTGCAATGACGAGATGAAAGAAATCTCAGCGAGGAAAAATTTTGAGATAAACGTCTGCGCGGAATCACATCCCATTACATATAAACGCAATGAATTCATTTGATGAAAGCGTGCGCATTTGTCTCACTCAATTTGCCGCTTTGCGGCTTAAAAACTTGGAATACCTCCCTCCCGCTGTTCCCTCGGAGGGATGGAGCATTGCACTTTGACAATGGTTAATAACCGTTGTCAAAGTGCGACAGGGAGCGCATCACAGGCGCGAATGGTGACCGAACACAGGGTTCTACCCGTGTGAGACCGTGGCGCACACATGCGCGCCTAAAGGGGTGTGTCGCAAACAAACCTTGTACATAAGGAGACACCCCCTCAGCCGCTCTGCGTTGCGTCGCGTCAGCTCTCCCTCTCCGTAGGGGGCGCAAAGGGGGTGGACGAGTGCGACAGCTCTTGCTGTCCCCTATAAGGGGTGGAGCATTGCACTTCGCCAATGGTTGATAACCATTGGCGAAGTGCGACAGGAGTGAGCGCATCCGAGGCGCGAACGGTGACAAAACACAGGGTTCTACCCGTGTGAGAACGTGGCGCGCCCTCTTTGCGCTTCCCCCCTTGCTGTCCCCTATAAGGGGTGGAGCATTGAACTTCGCCAATGGTTAATAACCATTGGCGCAATGCGACAGGAGTGAGCGCATCAGAGGCGCGAACGGTGACCGAACACGGGGTTCTACCCGTGTGAGACCGTGGCGCGTTGCTTTGCGCCGAAAGGGGTGCCACAATATTTTAGGCTGCCCCTTCCAGGGGTGGCGCATTGAAAATTTTGCTCAGTAGCCCGATGGGCTGTGAGCTGCAATGCGACAGCCGAGCTGGTAGCGAGGCGAACTTGCAGCGGGGGCCACCGCTGCAAGGCGGAGAGGCAAAGCCGAGACTGAGGGGGAATCAAAAAAATCTAATATGATGAGAATCCCCCCAACCAATTTTTGCCGCTTGCGGCTTATTGCAAAAAAGGCATTGGTCTTCTAAGAGCATGAAATTTTCTTGCAAGCATTTCGTTTTTTATTCTTCTTTTTTCAATGCTGAAAAAAGAAGAATAAAAGCTCGGGACACTTGCGATTGTGTCCTAAAACCCGCAACGCTCTCTTTCGAGCCATTGCGCTTTCACTTTCTGCGCCGCCGCCAAGTGAAGTTTATCGTGACCCCAAGGCGGCGCATCGGACATCCAAACCCCGTTGCCTTGCTTGGGTGACCATCCCCACCCGCCGTCTGCTTGAATCGAGCATAGCGCCGCCCCTTCTTTCCGTACCTTAGAAAAGAAGAGACTCCCCCAACGCAACGCACCCACTCCGTCTCTTTGCAAAGGGAGCTAAAAAGGAACTTGGCGCGCCAAAAACTCGGGTTTCGAGCGCGAAATACAGTCATAAAAATATACATTTATAAAAGGAGAGAAAACAATGAAAATCGCAGTGACGGGCGGAATCGGCAGCGGAAAAAGCACACTTTGTAACCTCATCAAGTCGCGGGGGTATCCCGTCTTTTCGTGCGACGAGATCTATGCGCAGCTTTGCACCGAAACGTCATTTCTCGCCGCACTCGATGAAAGCTTTCCTGGATGCGTAAAAAATGGCGCGCTCGATCGGGCATATCTATCCCGCCTCGTGTTCGGGGACGAATCCGCGCGCCACGCGCTCAACGCGCTTTCTCATCCGCACATCATGCGTCAACTCATCTACAAAATGCAGCCACATAAAGTCGCCTTCGCGGAAGTACCCCTCCTCTTCGAAAGTGGCACAGTACAGAACTTCGACATGGTGCTTGTCGTGCTTCGGGACACCGAAAAGCGCGTCGAGGCAGTCATGGCGCGAAGCGGCCTCTCCGCAGATGAGATCGCCCTTCGCATGGCGCGGCAATATCCCTATCCCTCCGACCGCGCAAGCTATCCCACAAACTGCATCCTGCTCCAAAACAACGGCACACTGCATGACCTTGAAATTTCTCTCCAAGACGCCCTAAATTCACTCGGTCTTTGAGGATTTCGGTGTTTAGCATAGTATTATGTCTGACATAGTATCGAATTTATTTCAATATAATAATAAATTTTAAAAGGAGTAATGCTTATGAAGAAGATGTTCCCTATCTTAATGACTGCGGCGCTCGGCATGACGCTTTGTTTTGCCGCCTGCGCAAAAGAGAAAACCCCGCCCACCCCTTCGGGCGCGGATAATCCGCCGTTTTCAATCCAATTCACAGGCGTTGCGGGTGCGTTTGACGGACAGACGCAGACGGCGACCCTGCTGTTCAGCGGCGCGGAAGCGCGTGCGGGCGAGATCACGTTAAAGACGGAAACCTCCCCCATTTTCCCCTTTGTCTACACAATCTCGGAGAGCGGGACGATCACGTTTGATTTTGAACCTGGAACAGAAGCGACCGCGGAAGGCACACTACATGGCTATACGCTTACGGCGAGCGCGACGGTTCAAGGAAAGAGTTTTGATTTTTCGGGCACTTTTTATGCCTTCACGGAAAAGGTGGACGGCGAGGTCACCGAGGACGGCTACATCACGGCGGGCTATCCGCTCAACGACGCCGCGACAAATATCGAAGAGGGCGACGAGATCGAGATGAACGGGAAGCGCATAACTTACGAAGAGTTTCAAGCCGCGAAGATGCCCGCCGAGTCGCTCGAACTCAACGTCACGAAAGCGAACGAAGAGGCATAATTTCCGAGGCTTCTTGCCGCGAAAAAGACGGGCAAAAAAGCGCATAAATATCATTTTATATGAATATTATGCACCTGTTTCGCGAAACGGCGGGGGTACGCTTTGAAACATCCCCCCCCTCTCGCCGAGCACACAGCCAATATTTTTGCAACCTATGATGAAAGCTATACATAACCCCGACGTCCTCTCTTGCCTTGCCAACCTTTCAAGCGATGAAGTATTCACGCCGCCGAGCTTGGCAAACGCGATGCTCGATCTTCCGCCTCAGACGCTGTTTGAGAGCAAAGAGACAAAGTTTTTAGACCCTTGCGCAAAATCGGGCGTGTTTTTGCGGGAGATCGCAAAGCGGCTGATGACGGGATTAAAGGAACAGATCCCCGATGAGCAGGAGCGTATCTACCACATCTTCACGAAACAGCTCTTTGGAATTGCGATCACGGATCTGACGAGCCTTCTCTCCCGCCGCGGTGTGTATTGCCGGGACAACGCATTAAAGGGATAGTGAAATGAAGAATCTTTTGAAAATCGCGATTGGAATTTTAATGATCGTGGTTGGATTTGTTTTAATTTTTTTAGGATTATATTATCGGATGGATTTTCCGACATATGCGAAGGTTCTGGGTTTTATCCTTGTCGTGGTCGGTTATTTTCTGATTCTTTTTACCGTGCTCTCCAAGCGCTGACCTTGTGCCGCGACGAATGAATTTTTAGATTATGCTGCGAACCGTGTTATGTATTTTATGATAAAGTGAAGTTTGTCAAAAAGTTCACAGGGACGGCGCATCGGAATCCCAACATCATCGCCTTGCTTGAGGAAGCATCGCTCCTATTCTTGGCTTCTCCTACCAGGGGACTGTCGCAAAGCCCTCACCCCCATCTTGGCTCCCCCTTCGAGGGGTGGAGCATTGCAAATTCTGCTCAACAGCCCAGCGGGCTGTGAGTTGCAATGCGAAGATGAGCCATTTTATTGTTATTCCATGCGAGGCGCACGAGTCAAAGGCGAGTACAGCCGAGCTGGTGGCGAGGCGGACTTGCGGCGGGGACGACCGCCGCAAGTCCGCGAGGCGAAGCCGAGACTGAGGGGGTGTGCCTAATTTTCAAGCTCGTTTGCAACACACCCCTTTCGGCGCACGTTTGTGCGCCACTTTCCCCTCTTAGGAGACAGCAAGGAAAAAGCGCAAAGAGGGCGCACCACGTTCTCACACGGGTAGAACCCCGTGTTCGGTCACCGTTCGCGCCTCTAATGCGCTCACTCCTGTCGCATTGCGCCAATGGTTATCAACCATTGGCGAAGTGCAATGCTCCACCCCTCAACGGGGACAGCAAGAAAAAAATTTAAGCCGTCCGAAGTTCGGACGGCTGTTTTGGGCAAAGACTTTTGCGCTTGTTGAAAAGAATAAAGAGAGCGGAAAAGTCTCGCCCCCGTTTGAAACCTTACATCCCTGTCGATTCCAAACGTGCATTCACGGCTTTCGTCGTGTTGCTTACGAGTATTTATTTTAAGGAGTTGCAGGTAAACCGCTTAATGTCATATCGGTTTTTGCAATTGCAACTGTAATCGTTGTTTCTTCTGCATCAGCAGTCTTTTTGTATTCCTCCCATGTTGTATCTGTCCCACTTTCACTCCATGTAATTTTTGTAATAACACCATCCTTGAAAGTTCCTGTTGCATAGAGCACCTTGTCATTTGCAAGTTTATTTAATTCGGTTTGATTCTTTTGCTCAAGTAAAGCAACGACCGCTGTACTGCGAAGAGAACGTTTATTTGCGTCAAATGTTGATTCCTTCGCGTCGTCCAAAGCTCCGACGAAGAGAGGTACTGCAATTGCCACCAATACGGCGATGATCGCGACGACGATCAAGAGTTCTGCAAGGGTAAAGCCCTTTTTGTTTTTTCTGTTTAACATACATTTCTCCTTCTAAAATAGATTTTTTATATACCTGCCATCGGGACGAAAATGGCATTTATATCGGTGCATAAAAAATGGAAAATGTTCATAGATTAGTCTAATCCATGAACATTTTCCAGGAGATTTCCGCATAAAATCAGAAGGAGACTGAAATAATTTTATTTTTACCTGAAATTTTCTTGACAAACGCAAGAAAAAGTGATAGAATGAATTCAAATTTGTACATGGATTAGACTAATCCATGTACATTTTTTTGTCGGAATTTATCCTCTATACATGAAGGGTGAAACAAGAAAATCACCCCAAAAAGCAACACCCCTTTCGTCGCACATTCGTGCGCCACTTTCCCCTCAAAGGGGACAGCAAGGTTGGGGGGACGCCGCGTGACAGCTCCCTTTGAACGGCAGGGACCGCCCAAAGCCCGTCGCGCTTGCCAGCGCTCCTGTCACGGCGCAGTTCGCAGCCCACTGGGCTGTTGAGCAGAATTTGCAATGCTCCACCCAAGGGGGGGCGCCAAGATTAGGGGGGCGCGTTGCACGCCGCTTCACTTTTTAAAGGGGACAGCAAGGTTGGGGGACGATTTCACGCCATCTCTCCAAAATAAATTTGCAGCGCGCCGAAGGAACTTCGGCGCGCTGCGCTTATAATAATGAAAATAAAAAACCGCGCTTAGAGCACGGTCCTTTCCAATGCAAAATATGCTGCACCGTAGATCCCCGCCGCGTTCCCGAGCGTTGCGCTCAGAATTTCAAGCGGCGCAAACCCCTTCGCGGGCAGCCGTTCCCCAACGTACTTCCGAAGGGGCGCAAGCAATGTCTCGCCCTGCGCGGAGATCCCCCCGCCGATCAGCACCGCTTGCGGTCGGATCAAATTCGCAAGGTTCAAAATTCCCTCGCCAAGCGCCGCGATATATCGGTCAAAAACCTGTTTTGCGCATTCATCGCCGCGTTTCAATCCTTCAAACAGCAAAAATCCGTCCGCTTTTCTCCCCTCTTCCAAAAGAGCATAAAGCGCGCTTTTCCGATCTCTCTTTGCGGCAGCGACCGTATCCTTAATAAGAGCTTTGGTCGAGACATAGGTCTCCAAACATCCCCTTCTTCCGCAGGCGCATTTTCTGCCCCCCATTCGGATGACGGTATGCCCGATCTCGCCGCCCGCGCCCTTGTATCCTTCGAAGAGCTTGCCGTCTAAAACAATTCCCCCGCCGACGCCCGTGCCGAGTGTGATCAGAACGCTGTCCGAAAAATCTCTGCCCGCGCCGAACTTCGCCTCGCCGAGCGCCGCAGCGTTTGCGTCGTTCAGCACAAACACGGGCTTTTTCAATTTTTCTGAGAGCTTCTCCCCGAGCGGGACGTTCTTCCAGCCGAAATTCGACCAAGACAGGACGACGCCGCGCGCTCCGTCCACGATGCCAGGCGCGCCCACGCCGACCGCTTCGACGTCCTCAAATCTCTTCCCCGCGCGACGTACCGCCTCTTTCGCAAGCTCGGAAAGGGTCTCGATGGTCGTATCAATTGAATCGCGGGCATGCGTTTTGGCGCACACCTCCTCTCCCAAGGGGCTCAACTCAACATTTTTAGGGGAAGATTGCTTTTCGCCGAACAGGCGCGCTTTTGCGGACATTCCCCCGAGATCGATGCCGACGATCATATCCGTCCGCTCACTTTGCCTTATAGACTTTCAGCCATTCGCCGAGACGGGCGACAAAATCGACGTTCGAGTCGGTCTTTTTGAGCATTTCGAGCACGCCCTCGGTGTTTTCGACGAGTCCGCGTTCGCGCAGTTTGTACACCGCGCCGAGCTCATCCGCATTCAAGAGCAGTTCTTCCTTTCTCGTGCCCGATCTTCTCACGTCGATCGCGGGGAAAATACGGCGTTCCGCCAAATCGCGCGAGAGGAAAATATCCGAGTTGCCCGTGCCCTTGAACTCCTCATAGATGACGTCGTCCATGCGGCTGCCCGTGTCGACGAGCGCGGTCGCAAGGATGGTGATCGAGCCGTTTTCGACGGTATTTCTCGCCGCGCCGAAGAAGCGTTTGGGCTCGGCGAGCGCACCCGCTTCGAGCCCGCCCGAGAGTGTCTTGCCCGTGCTCTCCGAGATATAGTTGTAGGCGCGCGTGAGCTTGGTGAGCGAGTCGAGCAAGATCACGACATCCTTGCCGAGCTCCGCCATGCGCTTTGCGTGGGCGATGGTCAGTTCCGCCGCACGGACATGGTGGTCTGCGCCCTCATCAAAGGTCGAGTAGATGATCTCCGCACTGCTGACGGTGGACTTAAAGTCGGTCACTTCCTCGGGACGCTCGTCGATGAGCAGAACAATGAGCGAGACGTCCGAATGATTTTCGGAGATCGAGCGGGCGATGTCCTTCAAAAGGGTGGTCTTGCCCGCCTTGGGCGGCGCAATGATGAGCGCCCGCTGTCCCTTGCCGATGGGCGCAAAGAGGTCCAAAAGCCGCAAAGAGAGCGGCGAACCCTTCCCCGACAGCGGAATTTTTTTGTTGGGATAGCATGCCGTGAGCGCGTCGAAGAAGGGACGCTGCTCATATGACCCGAGCGGAATGCCGTTGACCGTGCGGATCTCATCGATCGCCGACGAATCCTTGACGCGGGGTTTGACCGTGCAGGTGATGAAGTCCCCTTCCCGCAGTTTCCAATTGTGGATCTGGGGCGCTGCGATGAATACGTCCTCGCCGTTCGTGGGCTGGCAGTTGCGCGCCCGCAAAAAGCCGTAGCCGCTCGGCATGACTTCGAGGATCCCCGTATGCCGTTCATCGCGGTCGTATCCGCTCCCGACGGGCGAAGCGAGCCCGCTTTCCGTTTCCCTTGCGTCGGGCTTTCCCGAAACGCTGTTTTTGATCGAATCGAGCTTGGGCAGAACGGTCGGGTCGAGATAGGAGAGCTTGACGGGCGCGCCGCGTCCAGAATTGGGCGTGGGCTGCGTCTTGCCCGTGAGCATATCCACGATGCCCTCGATGAGCTCCCGCTTGTTCCCCATGCGGATGGCGGGAGACACCCCCCGAACTCTTCCGAGCTGGCGCAAGGTCGTGAGCGGCAGCGATTCGAGATAACTGCGATATTCTTCTTCCAATTTGTTATTTTCCGTCTTGTTGGTTTCCATCAAATTTTACTCCTTTCCATGAAAATAATGCTCGGACGCGCCGTTTCCCCTTCCCCCTTTGCTACCTTTTCTACGGGAAATTCTTTCACTTCGGTCACGCCGAACGAACGCTCTTTACAAAGTCTTAAAAATTCATCGGGCGGGGCGATGTCCACGGTGAGCCCCTTCACAAAATAATGCATGGGCACGGCATAGCGCGGATTGAGCGCATCGAGATAGCGCACCGCCTCTTTTGCCCCGATCGTATAATTCCCGCCGACGGGAAGAAATAGAACGTCAACGCGCCCGATCTTTTCGCAGAGTTCCTGGGAGCAGGGCTCGCCGAGATCGCCCAAATGGCAGACGGTGACGTCTCCGAAATCAAAGAAAAAGACGAGATTTTTCCCGCGTTTTTTGCCGCCGCAGTCGTCATGCGCCCGCTCGATTGAGGAGATCTTCACATCGGATAGAGAAAACTCCCCCGCCTTGTCCAAGACCTTTGGCTCACCCAAAACGCCCGCGACAAAACAATGGTCATAGTGAGAATGGCTGACCGTGACGCAATCCGCTTGGATGCGGGGAAATTTGAGCCCGACGTCGCCGTAAGGGTCGGTCACAATGCGCACGCCCGCATTTGACTCCATCAAAAAGGACGAATGTCCCAAATACCGTATTGTCATGTTTCCTCCGAAAACAAAATCAACCGAAAACAACGAACCCGCGAAACGTTAAAAACAACGAAAGCCCCGCTGAAATCCGAACCTAAGATCGGATACTTTTATTATAACGGAAAACCCGAAATAAGTAAAGAATTTTCGCGCGTTTTTTAACGGAAAATATTTTTCTTTTTTATAATTTTTCGGAGAAAAACAGGGTATTATGTCAGACATAGTACTATGCTAAACCCCGAAAAACGAGATTTCGATGTCAAAAAAGCTCATAGAAGCTGCATCACGCCGCTCGATTTGAGCTTTTTGCGGCGCTGTTTCCAATCGGGAAGGATCGAGCCGACGACTTCCCAAAACTCGCCGTTGTGCGAAAAACAGACGGTATGGGCAAGCTCATGAACGGCGACGTACTCTCTCAATGCGCCTTCGACAAAGGCGATGCGGAAGGAATAGGCGATGACGCGGTCACGGCTGCAAGACCCCCACCGTCCCCGCGCCGAGGAAATGCGCACTTTCTGAAAGCGAAAGCCGTAGGTTCGGGCAATGCGGGCAGTGAGCGCAGACATCTCTTCGAGGGCGAGTTTTTTGATCAAGCCGCAAAGCGCGCGCTCGCGCCCAGACTCTGGCAAAAAGAGCTTGCCGTCCGATATGCGGGTTCTCCCCGAAAAAATCGTGTAGGCGCGGTCGAACAAGACAAGCTGCGCCCCATCGGAAAGATCGAGTTTTCGGGCATTTTGTACGGCTTCAAGGCGCTTTTCGACCCAATCGGAATTTTTTCGGACGAAGCGGACGATCTCGCCGTCCGAAACGAACTTGGGCGCGCGGACGACGACCTCTCCCTCACGGGTGACGGTGAGCGAAAGGGTTTTTCTGTCGCTTCGGATGATCTTCGGCTCTTGCATGATCTCATTGTATCACATTTTCCGAAAAAGCGCAACCCTCCATGCCAATTGATCTCGCCCGCGTGCGTTTTCTTGACGCCGTGCAAATTTTTTGTTATAATTTTGGGTATGGCACATGAAAATTCCGACCTCGAAGTCCATCTTCCCGCGTCCAAGAGCATTCTAAGCCGCGCCTTGCCGCTTGCCGCGCTCAAAACGGGCACGACCAAGCTCATTTGCGGCGCGCTTTGCGAGGACGTCAGGGCGATGATCGGCTGTCTCCGCGCGCTCGGCGTTCAAATCGACGAAGAACAAGGCTTTTTGCGCGTGCACGGGAACGGCGGAAAATTTCGCGGGCAGACCATCCTCGACGTAAAAAATTCGGGCACGGCGGCAAGGTTTTTACCCCCGATCTTGGCATTCTGCGGCGGCGACTATGTGATTCGCCTCTCCCCGCAAATGGCAAAACGCCCGATGGACGGGCTCATCCTGCTCCAAGACGCGGGCGCGGTCATCGGCTCGATGCGCGATGCGCGCGGGAATGTGTACCTTCATCTCATCTCCGACGGCATTTTGAACAGCGAGTTTACGGTCGATACCGAAAAGAGCAGCCAATTCGCGAGCGGGCTCATGCTCGCCGCCTGCGCCAGGGAAATCCCCTGCAAGATCGTCCCAAACGGTCCGCTCAAAGACAGCAGTTATTTGAGCATGACGGCGCAGCTTCTTCGCGAGTTCGGCTTTTCCTGCGAACAAAAAGACGGCGCATTCGAGATCAAAAATATTCCATCCCGTTCGGAAAACGGGACGGAACGGGAATATTTTGTCGAGTCGGACGTCTCGGCGGCGTGCTATTTTGCGGCGCTTTCGATGCTGCTCCGCAAAAAAATCGTCCTTCTCGGCGTAAAAAGCGACACAAAACAGGGCGACTTTGCCTTTTTGAAGATGCTCTCCGCGCGCGGACTGCTCTTGGAAGAGACCAAGGACGGGCTTGCCGTTGACGCCCGCGCCGTTACCTCATTCGAGGGATTCGACGACGATTTCAAAGACTGTTCCGACCAAGTCCTGACGGCTGCCGCCCTCGCGCCGTTTGCAAGTTCCCCTTCATTGATCAAAAATATTTCGCATATTCGCTATCAGGAATGCGACCGCGTGCAGGCGGTCATCGAAAATTTGACGAAAATGGGCGTCCCCGTCAAGTACGAGGCGGGGAATTTGGAGATCACCCCTGCGCCGATCCATCCTTGCACGGTGCAGACGTTCGGCGATCATCGGGTCGCGATGGCGTTTTCGGTGCTTGCGCGGCGCGCCGCGGGCGTGGAGATCGACGACCGCGCCTGCGTTATCAAGACCTTCGAGCGCTTTTTCGAGGAATTGGATTCGATCAAATGATTTTATCGGGCGCATTTGGGGAAGAAATAAGGAATGACGTGATTTTGAAAATGCCGCGAGGCGGGAAGATCTCCCGCCTCGCGGCAAAACAATATTCTCTCAACAAAGCAAAACCCGATCGGATTCAGAGTTTTTCGGTAAAATCCTTGACAAGGCGGAACATATCGTCGGAGATGACGTGTTCGATCCTGCACGCGTTGGACTCTGCGAGGTCTTTATCCGCGCCGACGGACATCAAGAACTTGGTGATGACGCGATGGCGTTCATATACGCCGCCCGCCTTTTTCATGCCCTCTTCGGTGAGGGTGATGTCGCCCGACCCGTCCACCTTGATATAGCCCTTCTGCTGCAACAGACCGACGGCGCGCGAAACGCTCGACTTGGCATACCCAAGCTCCTCGACGACGTCGATCGAGCGCACATTCGCCCGCTTTTGCCTGAGCAGCAAGATCGTTTCGAGATACATTTCTTCCGATTCATGCGTTTTCACTTCTCTTCCTCCTTGGTCGCCTGCGCTTTTGAAATGTTAATTTATATTATAAACGATTCTTTCGTATTTGTAAAGCCCCTTTCGACAATTTTCACAATCAAAAAAAGCGAAAATCGTGCCGAAATCAAGTATTTTTCCATACGCCGTCACAATTTTCACGTAGATTTCATTGCCACGACCGCATGATGTGTGGTATAATAAAGTCATGAAAGCATTTGCAGAGCGTCTCATGGAGATGCGGAAAGAAAGAGGTTTATCACAAGCGACCGTTGCAAGAGATTTGGGCGTCAGCCTTGGGATCGTCTGCTATTGGGAGACGAACAAGAGCGACCCGACTGCGTCCAACATCGCCAAAGTGGCGCGTTATTTCAACGTCACGGCCGATTACTTACTCGGGCTCAACGAGTAAGCTCTTTGCAACCAAACCGACCGAACCGCTCGGACGGCATGTCACGACAATTCTGTCTCGCTGAAACAGTCTGTCTTTATCGAGTTCAAATTTTTTCGGCTTCGGTCTAAACTCCCCCTTGTCCACTTAACTTTGGCGCGTTGGCTTCGGGGAGTATTTTTTGACGATTCTGTCTCGCTGAAACAGTCTGTCTTTATTGAGTTCAAATTTTTCGGCTGCGTGCCGCCAACTCCTCTTCGAGCTTTTCAACTCCGAAGAGGAGATTTTTTTGCGCTTCGAACTTCCCTTCGAAAAACCTCAGATACCGTTTGATCTCAAACTGCTCTTCGATCCCCATGTATTCCGAGAGCGCATACAACCGATCGAGCGCGTCCTTCGCCGCTGTGTCCTCATTTTGAGACAGAAAATACTGCGTGCGGAGCATCAACAGCGCATGAAATGCGGGAAGATCTTCCCGAACCACGGGCAGCGAGAAGAGAAGATCTCTCGGCACGCTGTCAAAACCTTTTCGGTACAAGATCCCCTGCGCCGTCAGAACCGAGAGCATGACCTGTTCCTCGGGTCGATTTTTGAGCGCGCCCAAGATCACCGCGCCGTCCGTCTTGCCCGCGGCAAGGTCGGCGGGAAGGAGCGCGCGAAGCCCCTCATAGATCATGAACGGGGCGAGCAAAAGGCAGAAAAACAGGGTCGGATGATAGGGAAGGGAAAAATACAGTGCGAGCAGCGCGCCGCCGACGAAAAGATTCATCGCCGCGCCCCCGACGGCAAAGCACAAGAGTTTGCCCTTGACATGCTTTCCGTTTTTCGGGAACATTTCGCACCGCCCCGCCGCGTTCCCGCGGCGCAGGACCATTGTAACTTGAAAGGCGGCTTTTTTCATGCCCGCGATCTTTCCGAAGAGGAGATGCCCCGCCTCATGCACGAGGGTCGGGACATGCAACACGACCGCCAAGGCAAAGGCTACGGCGGCGATGTAGTCCCAAAGCGCGGGCGAGCGTCCCTCAAAGCGAAACAGGAAGAAGCTCAAAATGACGCATGCGCAGGCAAGCAGAAACAGCAGCCCGTCGCACACAAAATACAGCGTTTTTTTGGTTTTTCCGCTCATTCCAAGCCCCTCCGTATCAAATATCCCTCTAAATTGTCCCTGTCCGAGGCATACACGCAGGGAAGAGACAGCTTTTTCATGATCTCATAGATGAGCAGCGCGCCCCCGCCCAAGATGTCCGCACGGCTCTTGTCCATCCCGCGAAGCTCCTTCCGCGCCTCGATGGACATCGAAAGCAGCTTTTTCGCGATCGTTTCGACTTCGGCGCAAGAGAGCGGAAGGTCTTGGATGAGTTCGCCGTCGTAGCGTTCCAGCCCGAGTTTGAGGCAGGCAAGCGAAGAAGCCGTCCCGCCGACCGCGTACACTTTTCCTTCAAAGAGCCCCTCGGGAAGCGAGCTGACCTTCGCCCGAATATAACGGGTGAGCGACAAGGGCTCGTCCCCGCAAAGGTCGAAGAGCCGCACCGCGCCGACGTCGAGCGAGGTCGAAAATACGATCTTCCCCCCCTTCCGAAGGCAGAGTTCGGTGCTCGCGCCGCCGACGTCGAGAATCCCGCCGTCCTCGTTCGCTCCCAGCACGCCGCAAAGCGCGAGCAGGGCTTCCTCTTCGCCCGAGACGACGTCCACGTCCAAGCCGCATTTTTCCTTGACTTCGTCGCAAAAATCCCTACCGTTTTTCGCGGAGCGCACGGCGGCGGTCGCAAAGGCATAGACGGAAGCGCCGCGGCTTTTGGAAAGCTCAAAAAAGCGCTTGACCGCCTCGACCGTCCGATCCCGCGCGGCGGGAGAAAGCTCCCCCGAGATAGAGAGCCCCTCGCCGAGACGGGTCGTTTGGAGCGTCTTTAATAAAGATTTTCCGTTCGCCCAGAGCATGAGACGAACGGAATTAGAACCGATATCGATGATCGCTGTCATATCAGGTGTACCCGTAGGAGCGCGCGAACCAATAGAGCCCCGTGCCCTTTTTGTACCAATCGAGGTCCTTACTGCCCTCTTCGATCTGCCGCTCGTACTCTTGGATGTCGGTATCGAGCTTTTCCTTGCGCGAATTGGCAACGCCGATCTGAACGAATTGGACGATCAAAATGACGACCAAAAAGATGATCAAGAGCACCCCCGCGACCGTTGCGCCGACGGCGATGCGCCTTGCTTTTTCTTCCGAGATCCTCTTCCTCTTGCGCGACATTTGTGTTCCCTTTTCTTTTCCCTTTTGTGTGACCAAAATTCTTTACATCCATTATATATCTTTTTTGCGAAAAAGGCAACTGTTTTATGAAAACTTTTCAGATACAGGAAAAATCCAAGGCAAAGCCCGAGAAAGAGATACCCCCGAAACGGCGGAAGCCCCATAAAGACGGAAAATCCCACGAACATAAGGGCAAAGAGCGCGCAGAAAATGAGATCGAAGGCAACTCGAAACGGTCTGCGCCCGACGATCTTTCCAAGCAATGAAAACGGCTCATAGAGCGCGCCGCCCAAAATGCCGAAGGCGGCGGCGACCAAAAACGCCTGAAAATGCGGCATCATTTCAAGAGATTTTTGAAGCTCCCTTTTGACGCGCCGTAGCGGAGAAGCCCTACTTCCCCGCTCGCCGAGAAGTTCCCGCTCCCCTGCGAAAAGGCAAGCACCTTCAAATGCGCGCCCTCGATCGTCACCCGCTGTCCCCCGACCGTGAGCACGATCTTGTTCTCCGAAAACGCATCCACGCTTTCGACGCCCGTCATTGCGATCTTCTTTCTTCCCTCGATATTGACACTCTGCGCTTGATTTTCCATACCGCTATTGTATGCCCCAACCTCTCCTGTCATGACAAATCATTTCGCGCAAAAGAAAAAGCCCTCTTCGGCAAAAATATGGCGAAAAGGGCGATTTTTCTCGATTTTTGGAAGATATTGTGGATACTATGTCAGACATAGTACTATGCTAACGGGCAATTTTTGAGATCACGACTGCGCTTTCGCCTTGGCGCGGGCTTTCGCGCGAAGCTCTGCGTCCAAAATCCTCTTTCGGATGCGCACGTTCTTCGGGGTGATCTCCAACAGTTCGTCGTCCTTGATAAATTCAAGAGCTTCTTCGAGGCTCATCTTCTTCGGCGTGATGAGGCGAAGGGCTTCGTCCGAAGAGGAAGAGCGGGTGTTCGTAAGGTGTTTTTGCTTGCAGACGTTGACGTTGATGTCCTCGTCCTTGGGGGAACAGCCGACGACCATGCCCTCATAGACCTGCGTGCCCGCGCCGATGAAGAGCATGCCGCGCCCTTGGGCGTTGAACAGCCCGTAAGTGACCGCTTCGCCCGTCTCAAATGCGACGAGCGAACCCGCGCTGCGCCGTGAGATCTCCCCTTTGTACGGCTGGTACTCGAAAAATACCGAGTTCATCACGCCTTCGCCCTTCGTATCGGTCAAAAATTGGCTCTTGTAGCCGAACAGCCCTCTTGCGGGAATCAAAAATTCAAGCCGCATGCGAGAGCCGAGCGCGGACATGTGCACAAGCTCCCCTTTTCGCTCGCCCATGCTCTGAAAGACCGAGCCCGTTCCGTCCTCGGGCACGTCGATGATGAGCCGTTCGACGGGTTCGAGCTTTACGCCGTCCCGCTCCTTAAAGAGGACTTTGGGAGAGCTCACCTGAAACTCATAGCCCTCTCTTCGCATGGTCTCGATGAGGATGGAAAGGTGCATCTCCCCTCTTCCGCTGACGCGGAAGGAATCGGTTGAATCGGTGTCCTCGACTTTGAGGGAGACGTCGCGCAAAAGTTCGCGTTGCAGCCGCTCGCGCAAATGGCGGGAGGTGACGAACTTGCCCTCTTTGCCCGCAAACGGGGAATCGTTGACGGAGAAAATCATCTCGACCGTGGGTTCGGAGATCTTGACGAACTTGACGGGCTCGGCGCAGCCTGCCGCGCAGACCGTATCGCCGATGTTGATGCCTTCGAGCCCCGCAAAGCAGACGATGTCGCCCGCCTTCGCGCTCTCGCAAGGGACGCGGTTAAGACCCTCGATCTCATATAGCGCGGCGAGTTTGCCCCGCGTGTTGACGTCCTCATGGTTATAGTTGCAGACGACGACGTCTTGGTTGAGCCGCGCCTGTCCGCGTTCGATCCTGCCGATGCCGACCCTGCCCACATACTCGTTGTAATCAATGGATGAGACGAGCAGTTGCAATGCGCCCGTTTCATCCAATTCAAGCGGGGGAAAGTGCGAGAGGATCAAATCGAACAGCGGTTTGAGGTCTTTTCCAGGGACATTCGGATCGAGCGAAGAAGTGCCCTCCCGTCCCGAGCAGTACACGAACGGGCTTTCGAGCTGTTCGTCGGTCGCGTTCAGGTCCATCAAAAGTTCCAGGACTTCGTCGTTGACTTCCGAAATGCGCGCGTCGGCGCGGTCGACCTTGTTGACGACGATGATGAGTTTGAGCCCGAGTTCGAGCGCCTTTTGGGTGACGAAACGGGTCTGCGGCATCGGACCTTCCGCCGCATCGACGAGAAGCAGGACGCCCGAAACCATTTTGAGCGAACGCTCGACCTCGCCCGAGAAGTCGGCGTGTCCCGGGGTATCGACGATGTTGATCTTGACCCCGTTATAGTGAATAGATGTGTTCTTTGCAAGGATGGTGATGCCGCGCTCGCGCTCCAAGTCCCCGCTGTCCATGACCCGTTCCTCGACCGCCTGGTTTTGGCGGAATGTCCCGCTCTGGCGGAGCATTTGATCGACGAGCGTGGTCTTGCCGTGGTCGACGTGCGCGATGATCGCGATGTTTCTTAAATCGTCTCTTACCATAAAAACTAAAAACCTCTGAAAAGCGCATGTTCTTTCGCGCTTTTTTGCGTCCGAAAGACGCTTTTTTTCAATTTCCAACGAAAATTATAATACTTTTGCTTGCATTTGACAACAAAAAACGGGGGCGGCGCAACATTTTCCGTCCCCGCATCCGTAACTTTTTTGCCCCGTCAGATCATTTTGACCGCCAAGTTTTTATAGCGGCAAAACGAAATGACATGCCCCGCATCGACGATCTTCTCGCTCTCGCTCTGCAACGTGAAATTTTCATCCTCGTCCAAGTTGGGCACGAACACGTCCGCGCCCCCCTTTTCATGCACTTTCGTCACGAGAACTTCGCTGCAATAGGGCAGCAAAAGCCGATATACGCTCGCCCCGCCGACGACAAACACGTCGTCCTCGGGATAGCCCTTGATCTTTTCAAAGAGATCTTCAAGGCTCTCGGCGCGGATGACGTCCTCGCTTAAAGGCTCAGGCGAGAGCACAATGTTGACACGGTTTTTGAGCGGCTTCCCCCCGGGGAATGAGCGCAGCGTGTTGAGCCCCATCACGACGACCTTGCCCGTCGTCGTCTCTCTGAAAAATTTCATGTCCTCGGGAAGCCGAAACATCAGCCCGTTTTGCTTTCCAATGCCCCACTCGCTGTCCGCATGAAAGATCGCTCTCATCATTTCACTCCTTTGTCAAATTTCATTGTCGATCCCTTAGATCGCGACGGGAATTTTCTCTTCGAGCGGCGTGAACTCGTAATTTTCGAGGCGGAAGCTATCGACGGTGAAGCCGTAGAAGTCCTTGACGCTCTCGTCGACGACGAGCTTGGGCGCGGGAAGCGGCTTTGTCTTGAAGAGTTTTTCGACAATCGGGATATGCCGATCGTAGAGGTGTGCGTCCGCGATGACGTGTACGAGTTCGCCCGCTTTGAGCCCGCTCACCTGCGCGAACATGATGAGAAGCACCGCGTATTGCACGACGTTCCAATTGTTCGCCGTGAGCATGTCCTGCGAGCGTTGGTTGAGAATGGCGTTGAGCCTGTCCCCCGACACGTTGAAGGTCACAGAATACGCGCAGGGGTAGAGATTCATCTCGTGAAGGTCCTCGAAGTTGTAGAGATTGGTCAAAATGCGCCGCGAAGCGGGATTGTGCTTCAAGTCATACAGCACGCGGTCGACTTGATCGAACTCCCCCTCTTTATAGACCGCCTTCTTCGCAAGCTGGTAGCCGTAGGCTTTCCCGATCGAGCCGTCCTTGTCCGCCCAGCTGTCCCAAATGTGAGAATGAAGATCGCGGACGTTGTTGCTCTTTTTCTGCCAGATCCACAAGAGCTCGTCCACGCTCGAACGGAACGCGATGCGGCGGATGGTCTGGATGGGAAACTCTTCGGAGAGATCATAGCGGTTGACAAGCCCGAACTTTTTGACCGTGTGCGCAGGCGTGCCGTCCTCCCAGCGGGGTCGGACTTCCAAGTTTGTATCCCAAACGCCGTTTTGCAAAATGTCTTTGCAATTTTCAAGGAAGATCTCGTCGGCGCGGCTCATGAGATCGCCCCTTTAATGCGGCGGCGGGTCTCCTCTTCGCCCAAGATCTGCATGATGGTATAGAGGTCGGGAGTATTTGCCTTGCCCGTGACGGCGATGCGAAGGATCTCCGCAACGTCTGCGACGCTGCCGCGGAAGGCGTCGGGGTTTGCCTTGTATTCCTTCATCTCGGCGGCAAAGCCGAGGCTGCCCGCAAGCTCCTTGACTTTTGCAAACCACACTTGCGCGTCGTCCGAGAAGTCATAGTTCTTCAAGAACCCGTCGAAGATCTGCCCGCAGGTTTTTGCGTCGAAGCGGTAATCATCTGTGCGCTCGGGAAGTTTGAAGAAATAGGAGAGGGTCTGCATCGCCTGAGAGGCGGTGACAAAGTCCTTTCTGCGCTTCTTACCCGAAGTTCCCATGCAGAGATCGAGCGCCTTTAAGAATTTCTCGCGCGCTTGAAGCTGGGCTTTTTCCTCTTCCGAGCCGTATTCCTCCGCCCAGGCGGACAAAAAGTCGTACATTTCCTCGGCGGAAAGGCGGGCGAGTTCGTTTTTCGAGATGTCGTTGAGCTTATCGAGATCGAAAAGCGTGCCGCTTTTGCTCATCTTGCCGACCGAGAACTTGAAGTTTTCGAGCGGCTCGGACGGGTTTTTGAGATACCACTCCTCGAAATTGCTGTTGAGAAGGGTGAGCATATACACTTTGACCGCGCGGGGAAAATACCCCTCTTTGCGATAAAATTCAAGGGAAAGTTCGGGGTCTTTGCGCTTGGAGAGCTTTCTGCGCGTCTCTCCGTCCTGCTTCATGAGCGAGCAGTTGTGCCCGTAGCGGGGACGGGAAAAGCCGAGCGCGTCGAAGAGCTCCAAATGGATGGGAAGCGAGGCGAGCCACTCCTCGCCGCGAAGGACGAGGGTCGTGCGCATCAAGTGGTCGTCGATCGCATGGGCGAAGTGATAGGTCGGAATGCCGTCCGACTTCAAGATGACGACGTCCTGGTCGTTCTCGGTGACGGCGATCTCGCCCTTGATCGCGTCCACAAATTTGAGCTTGTGCGCGGGGTCTCCCATCGATCTCAAACGAAGGACAAAGGGCTTCTTTTCGTCGAGATTCTTCATGATCTCCTCTTCGGAGAGATCTCTGCACTTTGCATACTTTCCGTAGTAGCCCGTGATCTCCTTGTTTTTCGTCTGCTCCTCGCGAAGCGCGGAGAGCTCCTCTTCGGTGCAAAAGCAAGGATACGCCCTGCCGATTTTGATCAAATGCTTTGCATAGGCGCGGTAGATCTCGGCGCGCTCCCGCTGATACCAAGGGGCATAGGTTTCGTCGCCGCCGATCTTCGCACCCTCGTCAAATTTGATGTCGAAGTAGCGCAAGGCGTTTTTGACCGCCTCGACCGCTCCCTCGACCTTGCGTTTTAAGTCGGTGTCCTCGATGCGGAGATAGTACACGCCCCCCGATTGGTGGGCGATGCGCTCATTTGCGATCGCGACAAAGAGATTGCCGAGGTGGATAAAGCCCGTAGGCGACGGCGCAAGGCGGGTGACTTCCGCCCCCTTGGGCAGGGCGCGCGGCGGGTATTTCTCTTCATAAAAGGATAGGTCGGGATAGTCCCCGGGAAGCAGCCGATCGGCTAATTTGTTTAAGTCCATAAAATGCTCCGAAAATTTTCGATCGTACCCTTTTATTATAGACAAAATGCCCGCTCTTGTCAAGAATGCGCGCGGACATTCTCTGCAAAAGAGAAGATTTTCGGCTTTTTTATCGCAAATTTCAAAATCGGCGCAAAAAAAGTTGTCTTTTCTTTGCGTCTATGTTATAATGTGTGTTGTATTTTTCAAGGGAAGGAAGAAAATCATGAAATTCGTTATCCTCTCAAATCTACTTGCGCCTTACAGAACGGAAGCGCTCGGCAGGATCCACGTCGCGCTCTCCCTCACGTTCATCATCCTGATGTTCGTCGCGGCGCTTGCAGCCATCGTACTTGTCATGCTTCAACCAGGCAACTCCAACGGCATCGACGCGCTCGGCGGTTCAAGCGAGACCTTCTACGGCAAAAACAAGGGAAAATCCATGGAATCCCACCTCAAAAGATGGACGGTCGTCTGTCTCGTCATCCTTGCCGTGCTTGCGGTCTTGTTCTTCATCCTGCAAGGCGAATGGATTTGGACCTAACAAAAACGCAAAAGCGGGGCAGCGCAGGCTGCCCTTTCGTTTACTCATTTCGGGGGATTTTTTATGAACGCAAAACAAGCGATCTTGGAACAGATCCAAAACGGCGCGCTCAAACTCTGTACGCTCGATGAGATCGCGCGCGCCCTGCACTTAAAGCGGCGGGAAGCGCTCGCCGCAAAATCTATGCTTGCTTCTTTGTGCCGCGCGGGCGAGCTGCTCTGCGACATGAAGGGGCGCTTCGGCACAACAGAACAGTTCGGCGCGAAAAAGGGCGTCTACACGGGGAATGAGCGCGGCTTCGGCTTCTTCACCTCCGAGGACGGAAGCGGGGATCTCTTCATCCCCCACCGCGCATCCCTTGGCGCACTGCATGGCGACGTCGTGCTCGCCTGCCCCTCCAAAGGGCGCTCGGACGACGAGGGCGAAGTGCTCTATGTCTTGGAGCGCGGCTTGAAAAAGGTCGTCGGCACGTTCCGCTTGGAGGGAAGAGGCGGGTTTCTCGAACCCGACGACTCGCGCTACACTGCGCGCGTGTACATTCCCTCTTCCAAGCGCGGCAAGGTGCAAAACGGCTCGAAGGCGGTCGCAAAGATCGTCTCCTTCGAAAACGGACAACCCTTCGGCGAGATCGAAGAAGTGCTCGGAAAAAGCGGCGATCTTTTTACGGAAGAGCTTTCCATCATCCGCGCGCACGCCTTCCGCGAGGAATTTCCCGAGGACGTCTTGAAGGAAGCCGACAAGGTCGCCTCAAAGGGCATTTCAAGCGAGGAACTTTCAAGAAGAGAAGATCTTCGCGGCGAACTCATCATCACGGTGGACGGCGAGGATACAAGGGACATCGACGATGCGATCTCGCTCACAAAAAAGGACGGGAAATATTTCCTCGGCGTGCATATCGCGGACGTCACGCACTATGTGCGGCGGGCGGGCGCGCTCGACAAAGAGGCGTTCCTGCGCGGCACAAGCGTCTATTTCCCCGACCGCGTCCTGCCCATGCTCCCGAAGGCGCTCTCCAACGGGATCTGTTCCCTCAACGAAAACGAGGACCGTCTCACCCTGTCCTGTCTCATGACGGTGGATGGGTCGGGCAAAGTGCTCGAAAAGCGAATTGCGCCGACCGTCATCCGCTCCCGCCATCGAATGACCTATACAAACGTCATGAAGCTCTATGAGGGCGACAAAGAGACGGTAGAAAAATACCCCGACCTTGTCGGGCTCGTCAGGGACACGATGGAACTTACCAAAATCCTGCAAAGAAGGCGGCGGGAGAGCGGCTGCGTGGAGCTCGATCTGAAAGAGGCAAAGATCTTGTACGAGAACGGAACAATCGACATTCCCGAAGCGCCGCGGACGATCGCGCATGAGATGATCGAACAGTTCATGGTGCTTGCAAACGAGAGCGTCGCCGAGATCATGACGCAGAAAAAAGCGCCCTTTGTCTATCGCGTGCATGAATCGCCTTCGCCCGAAAAGGTGCATGATCTTCAATTGTTCTTGACGGGGCTCGGCATGAAGAAGGAACTGAATGAAGAGCACGTCACGCCGAAGGATTTTCAAAAGATCTTGACGGAGACGGACGGCACGCCCCTTTCGGCGGTATTGAGCCGCGTGATGCTCCGCGCGATGATGAAGGCGAAATACTCGCCCGAGAACGTCGGGCATTTCGGGCTCGCTTCGGCGTGCTATTGCCACTTCACCTCCCCCATCCGCCGCTATCCCGACCTTGCCATCCACCGCATCATCAAGGACAGCCTGCGGGGAGAGGGCGGGAATGCGCTCAAAGAAAAATACGGGACGTTCGTCGAGGACGCGTCCTTCCGCTCTTCGGCGACCGAACGCACGGCGCAAGAGGGCGAACGGGACGTGGACGATCTTTATATCGCCTTTTACATGAAGGACAAGATCGGGGAAGAATATGAGGCAACGATCTCGGGCGTGACCTCGTTCGGCGTGTTCGCGGAGCTTGCAAACACCGTCGAGGGCATGATCCCCGTCGAAACGCTGCCCGAAGATCGTTATGAATTTCTCGAAGAACAGCGGCTCTTAAAGGGCGCAAAGCAAAGTTTTCGGCTCGGCGGGAAGCTCTTCATCAAGGTCGCGGGGGTGGACCTCGGCGCAAGACGGGTGATCTTTTCGCTGATCAAGTCCAAGGAGGAAACCCATGAAGATCGTCGCCGTTAACCGTTCCGCATCCTTTGAATACTTTATCGAGGACAAGTTCGAAGCGGGGATCGTGCTCGAAGGCGCGGAAGTCAAGTCGCTGCGGCTTGGGAAAGCGTCCCTTTCGGAGAGCTTTTGCGAACTCAAACGCGGGGAACTTTTCTTAAAGAACATGCACATCGCCCTCTATGACAAGAGCGGCGCGTTTTCGACGCGGGACAGCAGGCGTGACCGCAAACTGCTCCTGCATAAGATAGAAATTTCCAAGATCGCGGGCAAAGTGAACGAGCGGGGATATACCCTCGTGCCGCTCAAAGTGTACTTTCAAGGTTCGCTCGTGAAGGTGGAAGTCGCGCTCTGCAAGGGCAAACACGCCTACGACAAAAAGCGCACGATCTCGGAGCGCGACGAAAAGCGCGCCATGGACCGTGCCGCCAAAGAAGCCTTCTTGCATTAAAAGCTCTCTATTCTTTATATTTATATTGGATTTCCCCCGCGCCCTGCGGGGGAATTTTTATAATTAGGAGACACCCCCTCAGGCGCTTTGCTTTGCCTTGCGGCGGTCGCCCCCGCCGCAAGTCCGCCTCGCCACCAGCTCGGCTCTCGCGGCGCAGTTCGCAGCCCACTGGGCTGTCGAACAGAAATTGCGCCGCTCCACCCCTCGAAGGGGGAGCCAAGGTGAAAAACTTGCTGTCCCCTTGCAGGGGAAAGTGGCGCGCGAATGCGCGCCGAAAGGGGTGTGTTCGCGCCGTTTGTGCGGAAAATTTTCCTGCTTTTACTGTTTTTGACCGCCGACGCTTGAATAGACGGTCTTTGCGGTCACGCCGTCCAAGTTTCCGATCTTGCCCGCCAGAGAGGAAATTTGGTCTTGGGGGGCGTCCACCGCGATGCTGATGATGTTGATGCCCCTTTCCCTGTACGGAATGCCCATTCTCCCGATGATGATGTTCCCGTATTCATGCAGCACTCGATTGAGCGCTTCGACCGAGTCGGTATTCTCCACGATCACGCCGATGATGGCAACTCTCGTATCCATTGTCTTTCTCCTAAGTTAAATTTCTTCGCCAAAGACGGCAGAAAGTGCGTTTTCCCACACTTCCTTGGAAAAACGCGGGTTTGCGGGCGAGGTCGAGGGAAGTTTCCGCGCCCTTGAAAGCAGCGTCGGAAAGTTTCTTTCAAGCGTTTCGAACGCCTTGCTCCCGTTGCAGAAGATCGTTTCGATCTTGCTCTTTTTTAAGAGTGGCTCAACGTCCGCGACTTGTTCGCCTTGGATGGAAGCGTCCTTCGAGCCCTCGACGGAGCACTCCGTCACCACGTCCCAAAGGGCGATGTTCCTTCGGCGGAGGAAGTCCTTCTTTTCCTCGACGTTTGTCGGCGGCGGTTCGCCGAAAAAGCCGCAGACCGTCCGCCAAAACCTGTTCTGCGGATTGCCGTAATAAAAGCCCTCTTTTCGGCTCATGACGGACGGAAAACTCCCCAAGATCAAAAGCTTGCTCTTTTCGTCATAAAAGGGCTCAAATCCCTTGGCATGTTCCATATCTTCAAAGCGTGATCGGCTCTTTCAAATTCCCGACCGTCGAGACGGCGACCTTGTCAAAGTCGAAGTTCTTGTCGATCGCGTCCAAAATATCTTGATGGGTCAAAGCGGAAATGTCCCGCATGCGCTTTTCGAAGTCGAAGATCTCGTTTTTATAGAGCATCGACTTGCCGTAGAGCAGCATTTGCGAGGAAGTATTTTCCTGCGAAAAGACGGTACTCGCCTTCATCTGTTCTCTGCCGCGCAAAAATTCCTCTTCGCTCACGTTCTTGCGCCCGAAGTCGGACAGGACCTCTTTGATCGCCCCCGCCGCCTTCTCCGCCTTTTGCGGATTGACCCCCGCATACACGGTGAAAAGCCCCGTCTCCTGATAGTGCGAAGTATACGAATACACCGAATAGGCGAGTCCAAGCTCTTCGCGCACCCGCTTAAAAAGGCGCGAGCTCATGCCGCCGCCCAAGATCGTGTTCATGACCTGCGTCGCAAAGTAGGCAGGATCGTCCCTTGCGACGGAGGGAAAAGCGAAGGCGAAATGCGCCTGTTCGATCTGTTTTTTCTTGAAGAGGCTTCCCGCCTTCCATTCCGTCTTTGGCACGCGCTTTTGAAACGTTCCCCGCTCCATCGGCGAGAAATACTGCTCCGCAAGCTCCTCGGCAAGGGAGACGTCGATGTTCCCCGCAAACGAGACGACGACGTTTTCGGGACAATACCTGCGCTTTTTATAGTCAAAGAGCTGCGCGCGGGTAAAGCCCTCGACGTTTTGGACAGGACCTAAGATGTTGCGCCCGTATCCCTCGTTTCCGTACGCGGCGCGGGCGAGCAGGTCGAGACAGAGATCTTCGGGCGAATCCTCGTCCATATTGATCTCCTCGACGACGACCCCCTTTTCGCGCGCCATCTCCTCTTCGGGAAACTGTGCGCGGAGAAAGAGCTCTGCAAGCAGCGCGAACGCCTCTTTTGCGTGGTCGCTCGTGGATTTTGCGTAGTAGCAGGTGAGGTCTTTCCCCGTAAAGGCGTTGACCTGCGCGCCGAGCGCGTCAAATGCGTCCGAAAGCCCGAACGCCGTATGCTTGTCCGTGCCCTTGAATTGCATGTGCTCGACGAAATGCGAGATGCCGTCCTCTTCGTCCGTTTCGAACGCCGCCCCCGTGCCGACGAGCACGCCCATCGTAACCGAGAGCAGCCCGTCCATCTGTTTGACGATGACCCGCACCCCGTTTTGTAGCGTCTTTGTCTTGATCATATGTTTTCTCCTTATTGCGTCGTATTTCCTTACCCGAGATTCTCGCTGACCGTGATGGGATAGAGCCCCTTATCGAGATAATCCCTTAAAATGCGCGGCAGCGCCTTCAACGTATGCGCCATCGGGTGCATGAGGATGAGATCTCCCCCCTTCACTCCTTCCGTCGCACGGCGGAAACAAAGCTGTTCGTCCTTGTCCCGCCAATCGATCGTATCCTTGCTCCACATGACCGTTTTGAGCCCCAAGCTCTCCGCGGCGAGCAAGGTCTTTTCGCTGTACGCGCCCGAGGGCGGGGCGAACAGCTTGATCTCTTGACCCGAGGCGAGCGAGAGATAGTCCGCGCTCGTCTTGATCTCTTCCCTGTTTGCCTCATAGCTTAGTTTGTCGTGTTCGCGATGAAAATAACCGTGCGAGGCGATCTCATGCCCCTTTTCGGCGATCTTTTTCACGAGCGGAACGTTGTCATCCGCCCAAGACCCGCCCAAAAAGAAGGTCGCCTTTGCGCCGTACTCGTCGAGCACGTCCAAAAATCCGTCCAAAAGCTCCCCGCCCCAATAGACGTTGATCATCACCGACACGCCGTCCGACGCATTGCCGCGGTAATATACCCGCTCGTCCACTTCGGATGCAACGGACGCCGAGGGCAGAAAACACACGACCCCGATCGAGATCACGATGAGGATGAGGATACAATTTGTCAGGATCGCCGCGGCGCGCGAGGATAGCTTTTTCATACCGCTATTGTATTCCCCGCGAACGCAGAACATGCCTTTGCCCGAGGTCCTTGTCCGAATTATTTCAGCGTCACGACCGTGACCCCCGACTCTCCCTCGCCGTACTTGCCGAGACGGAACTCTTCGACATGCGGATGTTTTCTCAAAAGGGCGTGGACGGTCTTTTTGAGCGTCCCCGTGCCCATGCCGTGCACGATGCGCACTTCCTTCAAATTTTGCAAGATCGCCCCGTCAAGGAATGCTTCGACCTCGATCTCCGCTTCGCTTGCGGAGAGCCCGATCACGTTGCACTCGCGCGCAAGGTTTCGCCGCTCCTGCAAATTCTTGACGACCCGAACGCTCCCCTCTTCTTTTTTGGGAATTGCTACGGGCTTGAAGAGCTCCGAAAACTTACTTTGTACTTTGAGCGCGCCGCACTGCACTTCCGCGGTCTCCTTTTCGCGCTTCAAGGAGAGCACGACCCCCTCCGCGTCCAAGCTCCCGACGAGCACCCGATCGCCGATTTTGAGCATTTTCGGGTCGATGTTCTCTAAGCGGGTCTTGGTCTGCTCTTCGGCGGGGGGAAGGTTCTCCACCCTGTTTTTGAGCGTCCGCGCCTTGATGAGGTCGGCTTCGGTCAGGTTCTGTTTTTCGAAGATCTCCTCGATCTTGCCGACGAGCTCTTCCGCCTCTTCGGTGCGCCTTGCGACAATGCGCTTTGCCTCGGCTTTGGAAGCGCGCAAGAACTTTTCCTTCTCCTTTTGAAGCTCCGCTTCCTCTTTTTCGAGGGCTGAGAGCTTTTCCTGCCAGCTTTTTTTGAGTTTTTCGGTTTCAAGGAGCAGTTCCTCGCTCTTGACGCGGCTCTCCTCGGCGGCGCGAACGGTATGTTCAAACGCCTTCGCGCCGTCCGAAAGATGTGCCCGCGCCTCTTCGATGATCTTCTCATCGAGCCCGAGCCGCGCGCAGATCAAAAGCGCGTTGGAAGAACCGGGATAGCCGATTTTGAGGCGGTAGAGCGGGCGAAGGTCCTTTGCGTCGAACTCCATGCAGCCGTTTTCGACCTGTTTTTCGGAGAATGCGAACTCTTTGAGCGCGGAAAAGTGGGTGGTGACGATGCCCTTGCACCCCTTTTTCAAGAGGGTGACGAGGACCGCCCGCGCAAGCGCCTGTCCCTCTTCGGGGTCGGTGCCGCCGCCCGGTTCGTCGATGAGGACAAAGCTGTTGCCCGCCGCCTCTTCGCAGATCTCCTTCAAATTGAGCACATGCGAGGAAAAGGTCGAAAGGTTCTCCTCGATGGATTGCCTGTCGCCGATGTCGCAGTAAATGCGGTCAAAGACGGGCAGCGCCGTGTCCTCGGCGGCGGGAACGAACAGTCCGCATGCCGCCATGAGACAGAACAGCCCGCACATTTTGAGGGTGACCGTCTTGCCGCCCGTGTTCGCGCCGCTCAAAAGCAGGAAGGAATAGTCCTTCCCGAGGGAAATGGAGACGGGCACAGCGGCCTTTTGGTCGAGCAGCGGATGCCGTCCCTTTTTGATGTCGAGGATCCCCCTTTTGTTGAGCGCGGGACGCACGCATTTGAGCGCGTAGGCATATTCCGCGCGCGCGTAATAGGAATCAAGCAGGATCAGGAGCTCTTCGTCCGTTTCGAGCGCGCTCCGCATCCTTCCGACGCGCATCGAAAGCTCCTTTAAGATACGTTCGATCTCCTCTTTCTCGTCAAATTGAAGGGTTTTGAGCTCGTTGTTCATTTCGAGCACCTCTTCGGGCTCGATAAAGACGGTCTGCCCCGTCTTGGAGCAGTCATGGATGAACCCCTTGACGCTGCGCTTGTATTCCGCTTTGACGGGAATGACGAATCGGTCCGCGCGCATGGTCACGATGGGCTCTTGCAGGAACTTACTCTCCTCGCCCGTCAAAAAGTCCGCAAGACGGGCACGGATCTTCTCGTTGAGCAGGCGGATCTTCTGTCGGAGGGAATATAAGAGCTCGCTCGCGGTATCGGCAAGCTCGTTTTCGGAGAGGATCTTTTCAAACACGTTCTGTTCGAGTTTTTTATCAAAGATGAGCCGCTCGGAGATCGCAGAAAGTTTCGGAATGAGCTCGCCCGAAAAGCGGTGGATGTTCTCATAACACTCGCGCGCGGTGCGCAAAAAGACGGCACAGCTTAAAAGCTCTTCGCAGGAGAGCGTCGCCCCCTTTTCGGCGCGTTCGGGCACGTCGAGAAGAGAGGAAAACTGCGCGAGCTTCCCCCCGCCGAGCTCGAACAAGAGCTTTTTCGCCTCTTCCGTCCTTGAAAGCCGCTCCTCGGCTTCAAAAAGATCGCCCGTCGGCTCGGTTTCGAGCACGGCGCGCCGTCCCCCTTCGCTCACCGCATAGTTTGCGGCAAGAAAGAGGATCTTATCGAGCTCCAACCGCTGCGCGTGTTTTGTCATAACATGCTCCTTTTCGTATGTCCGCCCGTCGGGGGCGTATCGAGAACGACGCTTCTGTCGATGAGCGCGCCCGCTTCCGTCCCGCCGCCCGAAAGCGGCATACAATTATATACTTCGAACCTGCAAGAATCGCCAAATGCACGGTATCTTCGAAGCGGAAACCTGCGCCCCGCTTCGTCCGTGAGGCGGTATGTCCCCCGTTTGTCGCAGTCCTTGCAGGTTCTTTCGAAGGGACAAAAGCAAAGGTCCATCACCTTGATCGCGCCCGCCTTTAAGACGAACGCTCCCGAAAAGGACAGCTCGTCCTGCTCCTTTGCCGAGATCTCCTTGGAGAGCGCGAAGTACGCCGTCCCGAGGGACAGCGCGCCCTCGACCGCAACGCGGTTGGTGAGATTGTTCCCCGTCCCCGCAAAATATTTTAAGCCCTTCTCCCGCGCCAACAAGAGCCCGAAGCTCCCCTCGCAGTAAATGCCGTCGAAATTTTTCAGGGACGGCTCGGCGAGCGCGAGATCGTTCCCCGTGAAAAAGGCGGGAAGGTAGAGATACTTCTCCCCCGCAAAGCCTTTCACGTCGGGAATGTCTGCATAGTCGTCGGGCTTGACGATCAAAATGTCCGCGCCCGCTTCGGCTTTGTTTGAAATGATCGCCGTCTTTCGACCGTCCGCCTTTTCTCGGCTTGGAAAGGGCGGGACGGATCGCTCCGCAAGCGGCGGGCGCGCGGGAAGCAGACTGTTTTTATACGCCTCGAAAAAGTCCCGCCGAAGTTTGTTGAGAAGGGACTTGGGCGCAAAGACGTTTTCAAGCTCGATGTTTTGAAAGTGCACGGAAAATGGCAAGCCGTCCGTCTTTTCAAAGCAAGCGGTGAGCTCTTCCTTAGAAAGCGGGTTTTTCTGCGCCTTTTCGAAGGGCTCGCCGAAATAAACGAACCCGCCCGCGGCGATCTTTGCCCGCTCGTTCGGGACGATACGGATGTCAAGGGTCACGTCGCGCTTTTTTTCGCAAAACACCCGTTGGGGAAGGGACGCGTCCTTTGTGAGGCGCACCTCGTCGCCCGCTTTGAGTTTTTCGTTCGCGGCAAGATAAAACCCGCCCGCGCGCGCCTTTTTCGCTTGGTCAAAGACCGCGCCGCTTACCTCTTTCCCCCCGCGAAGGATCTTGAACCCGTCCTTCGGGTCGGGGATATGGTCGCTTTTGCAAAATCCGTCGGCTTGCAAAGACCCGATCTTTTCGCCGATGTGCCCCTGCACCTTTCGGGAGAGAAAGCTTTTCTGTCCGAAGCCCAAGCCGAACGTGTAATCCCCGCGGTTGTAGGCGCGCATGAGGTCGGAAAACGATTTTGCCGCTTCTTGCCCGCCGAGCGCCGCGCGATAGTACTTGATCGCCGCCGCCGCGTACTCGCTGCCGCGAAGCCTGCCCTCGATTTTGAGCGAGACCGCGCCCGCGTCCACAAGTTCTTTGACCCGCGTTTTGAGCGCGAGATCGCACGGCGAGAGCGCATAGGCAAATTCTTCAAAGCCCTTGCGGTCGATCGAATACTTCTTTCGGCAGGGCTGTTTGCATCTTCCGCGGTTGCCGCTGTTGTTGCCCGCAAAGGACGAAAAATAACACTGTCCAGAAAAGGACGCACACAGCGCGCCCTGCACGAACACTTCGGTCTCCAAGATCTTTGAGATCTTTTTGATCTCCGAGATCGGGGTCTCGCGCGCCAGCACGACCCTTGAAAACCCGCATTCCTTGGCAAGTTTCGCCCCCCACTCGTTGCAGCAGCCCGCCTGCGTCGAAAGATGTAATGTGATCTCGGGAAACCGCCGTTTGAGCGCCCGCCCGAGAAAGATGTCCTGCATCAAGATCGCATCCGCGCCGCAGCGATAAGCCTCTTTTGCGCAGTCGAAGAACGCCTCGGTTTCATTATCCTTGACAAGGGTATTGAGGCAGACGTACACCTTTGTCCCCAAGAGGTGACAAAACTCCGCCGTGCGCTTCAAGGCGTCCAAGCCGAAGTTTTCGGCAGCGCTTCGTGCGGAAAAGCGGTCGAGCCCCAAATAGATCGCGTCCGCGCCGCAACTTGCCGCAATGCGCGCCGTCTCTTCCCCGCCCGCGGGGGCTAAGATCTCCACGTTCATGCGTCCCCCATCGCGTCGAACAGCGCTTCGGATACGCCGTCCCGCTCACACGGGGCGACGACCTTTGCGATCGCCTTCAAGGGCGCTACGGCATTTTCGACCGCATACCTGCCGCCCGCCTCTTCGAGCATGGGAAGATCGTTATAATGATCGCCGATCGTAGCCGTTTTCTCCTTCGGGATATGGAAGTACTCGGACAGGAACTTGACGGCATACGCCTTGCTGGTCGTTTGGGGCATGACTTCGACGAGCCACTGCGACGAGGACGTGACGAAAAATTTGCCCCCGAAATGCGCCGTAATGTCCCGAACGAGCGCCTCTTGGCGTTCGGGCTCGACCATGCACAAAATTTTGGAGACCACCCCGCCCCGCTCTTCTAAAAGTTTTGAGAGCGGCTCTTTTAAGACGACGCCCTTGACGCCGCAAGTTTTTTCGTAGGATAAAAGCAGCGCGTCGTCGCGGTTGCAGTACAGCACATCGTCCAAATAGACGTGGAGATGAAGGTCGGCGCTTTCGAGGAATTTGGTAACTTCGAGCGCGTCAAATTGCTCAAAGCCCTCGTTTTTGAGGAGCTTTCCCGTCTGAACGTCGGCGATCGTCCCGCCTTGATAGGCGGCGACGAGCCCGAAGAGCCCCATCTCCCTGAGTCTCGGCAAAATGGACGAGAGCATGCGCCCCGTGACGACGCAAAACATTCCGCCCCGCCGTTGGTATTCGCGGATCGCATCGAGATTTTTTTGAGAAACCGTTCCGTCGCCCTTGACGAGCGTGCCGTCGAAATCGGTCAAAAAGAGTTGGTATTTCATACGGTTTCAAAATATTCAAAAATTCGGCGCGCGAGCTCCTTGCCGATCCCGGGGGTCGAGGCGAGTTCCTCTTTTCCCGCATGTCTGAGGTTTTCGATCGTCTTGAATTTGTCCATGAGCGCCTTTTTCTTGTTTGCGCCGATCCCCTCCACGCCGTCGAGCAAGGACGAGAGGTTGCGCTTTTCATGGACGCTCCGAAAATAGTTGACGGCAAAGCGGTGTGCCTCGTCGCGGATGCGCTGCAAGGTCTGCAAGGCGAAGTCGCGGCGGGACAGACGGATACTCTCCTCCCGATCGAGGGTGAAGATCTCCTCTTCCCGCTTGGCGAGGGCGATGAGGTCGATGCCGTCGATTTGAAGTTCGTCAAAGATCTGCTTGACGGAAGAGAGCTGCCCCTTGCCGCCGTCGATGATGATGAGCTGGGGCTTGGGAAAGCGGGGTTCTTCGTCCGAGCCGAGCTTTTTGAGCCGCCGAAGCAGCACTTCTTTGAGCGAGGCGAAGTCGTCCGCACCCTCGACCGTCTTGACGCGAAATCTTCGGTACGCGCTTTTATCGGCTTCGCCGTTCGTAAAGACGACCATGCTGCCGACTTTATCCACGCCCGAGATGTCGGAGATGTCATAGCACTCCATGCGCATGGGATAGTGTTTCAAGCCGAGCACTTCTTGAAGCCGTTCGCAAGCGCCGCGGGTGCGGTCGTTGCGGTGCGCGATCGCCGTGACCGACTTTTCAAGGTATTCCTCGGCGTTTCGGTTCGCCATGTCGCAGAGCTTTCGGAGCGCGCCGAGCTTGGGACGCACGATCTCCACCTTTTTGCCCGTCTTTTCGAGGGCATAGGCGGAGAGCAGCCCGTCGTCGAAGGGCTCGTCCGTGACGATCGTGTGCGGAAATTCGTGGCTTGAATAGTATTGGATAAGGAACGAGAGAAAGCTCTCCTCTTTGTCGCCCGCACCCTCTTCGAGAGGAAAGTTGCGCTCGCCCTGCATGATGCCCTTCCGCGTGACGAGCAGGCTGACCGCCGCATACAAGCCGTTGGACGAGCAGGCAAAGACGTCCGCGTCCACGTCCCTCGGCATTTCGGTGATCCGTTTGAGCTGCAATTTTTTGAGCATGGCGATCTTCTCGCGGTACTCCATGGCGAGTTCGAACTCCTCTTGCGCGGCGAAGAGCTCCATTTTTTCCTTCAAGACCGCCTCCGCCTCTTCATAGTTGCCCGAGAGAAAGGAGATCGCCTTATCGACGCAGAGGGCGTAGTCCTCCTTGGAGCAAAGTCCCGCGCAGGGGGCGTTGCAGCGGCCGAGATGATAGTTGAGACAGGGTTTTTTGTTTTTGCCGCCGATCGAAGTACTACAAAGGCGCACGCGGTAGACCTTTGCCGCGACGTCGAGGATATCCTTGCAGGAGAACCCGCCCATGAACGGACCGAAATATTTGCCGTCCTTTTTGACTTTTCGGGTGATAGAGAGGTGGGGAAAGTCCTCTTTGGTATGCACTTTGATATAGGGATAGGTCTTGTCGTCTTTGAGAAGGATGTTGTATTTGGGCTTATATTTTTTGATGAGATTGTTTTCGAGTGCGAGGGCGTCCACTTCGCTCGGTGCGATGACATAGGAAAAGTCGGCGATGTTGTCGATCATTGCCTGCACTTTGGGGGGCTTGGGCGAGGAATGGAAATATTGGCGCACACGGTTTTTGAGAATGCGCGCCTTGCCGACATAGATGATCTCCCCCGCGGCGTTCTGCATGAGATACACCCCCGGGGAGTCGGGCAGGAGTTTGAGTTTTTCTTTGAGGAGATCCCCGCTCATATCCCTATTATACACGATAATTTCTTGTTTTTCAAGGAAAAAACGAACACGGAAAAAATTTTTTACGCCCGAAGGCACGAGCCCGCGGGCGCAAAGAGCAAAGAAAAATTCAAAATCCCAAAAATTCGACCCCTTTGAGCAGCACGTCGCCGACGATCGAGCCCTTGGTCGCATAAAAGATAATCTTCCCGTGCCGCTGCATCTCGACGATGCCCGCGTCTTTGAGATAGCGGAGCTGGTGCGAGACGGTGGTCTGGTTGATGCCGAGCACGAGCGAAAGGTCCGTGACGCACATTTCCGAGATGGAGAGCGCGGACAGGATCCTGAGGCGTGTCGCATCCGAAAAGACCGAAAAGAACTTGACGAGCGAGGAGAGCACTTCCCCGCTCGGGACACAGCCCTCGATGAGGCTTTGCGTGCGCCTGTCGAGCAGTAAGGTTTCCGACATGATTTCCCCCTTTTTTTGAAGTGTGATAAAATGAGGATACCATATCATTTGCCTGAAATTTTGCGCGATTTTGACGAAAAACGAAATTTTTTCGAACAAAAGCCTTTCTGCGCTACGCTTGAAATCTTTTGTTCGAGGAAACTGACTTAGGTCATCAATTGAGTTTCTGTCCATATCCGCTTCTTCGGACAATCAGCGTACGGCTGCTCGCAAATTGAGTCGCGCACGGCGGAAGTCAATTCCGCCTAACGCACATCATTTATAATAAAGGGCAAATCTTTATTATGGCTGCCCCTTTGAAAAAGGGGGAGCTGGCGAGCGAAGCGAGACTGAGGGGGTCACCTTATTTACAAGCTCGTTTGCGGTACACCCCTTTCGGCGCGCATTCGCGCGCCACTTTCCCCTTGTAGGGGACAGCAAGAGAGAGGCGCGAGGCTCGCCCACCCCCTCGGCGCCCCCTTTGAGGGGGAGCTGTCACGCATTCTTGCGTGACTGAGGGGGTGTGCCTTAGTCTTACGCGACGACCGTATATCCCGCGGCGGAGACGGCGTCTCTTAAAACCTGATCGTCCACTTCTTTTTGGAGCGTGACGACCGCTTCGCCGGGTTTCTTGTGCTTTCCGAGCGTCACCACCGCTTGTTCCACGCCCTCGATCTTTTCGAGCGCTTCCGTGACGTGCTTCGTGCAATGTTCGCACATCATGCCTTCGATCTTCAAAGTTTTTTGCATTTTATTTTCTCCTTTTTGGCGTTTTTCGCCTTTTATTTTTCCGAATCTCGTAAGCCGCAGGGCGTTCGAAACGACGAACAGGGACGATAAACTCATCGCCGCCGCCGCATACATCGGGTTGAGGCTCACGCCCGCAAAGACAAATGCGCCCGCCGCGAACGGAATGCCGATGCAATTGTAAAAGAACGCCCAGAACAGGTTTTGTTTGATGATACGCATCGTCTTTCTCGAAAGAGCGAAGGCGCGCGGCAGCGCTCTCAGATCTCCGCTCACGAGCACCGCGTCCGCGCTCTCGATCGCCACGTCCGTGCCGCTGCCCATCGCGATCCCGACGTCCGCTTCCTTCAACGCAGGCGCGTCGTTGATACCGTCCCCGACCATCGCGACATAGCGGTTTGCCCGCTTTGCCGAGCGAAGTTCCCGCTTTTTCCGCTCGTTTTCCTCGCGCGTCTCCTTGACGAAGCGAAGTTTGTCCTCGGGCAGAAGTTCCGAGAGCACACTACTCTCATACGGCAAAAATCCCGCCTCTTTTGCGATATGGCTTGCGACCGCCCGATTGTCGCCCGTGAGCATGACGGGCATACAGCCCATCTCCAAAAGCCGAGCGATCGCCTCTTTGCTCCCCTCTTTCAAGGTATCCGACAGCGCAAACAGGGCGAGCACCTTCTCCCCGTCCGCCAAAAACAGCACCGTCTTGCCCTCTTTCGAGAGCGTTTCGAACGTCTCTAACTTCTCTTGGAACTTGACGCCGTGGAGCTGCATCATGCGCTCGTTGCCGAGAAGATAGGTCTTGCCCTCGACCGAGCCGACCGCGCCCTGTCCCGTGACGTATTCGACGTTTTGCGCCTCGAAGCCGTCCCCGCAAAACCCGGCAATGCACTGCGCAAGCGGATGGTTGAGCTTGGTTTCGAGCGCAAAGGCGATCTTCTTCGCCTCCTCGTCCCCTTCGAAGCAGACGACCTTGGGCTTTCCTTCGGTGATCGTCGCGGTCTTGTCGAGCATGACCTCGTGTACGGTCGCGGCTTTTTGGAGCGCCTCCGCATTTTTATACAGAATGCCGAGCGAAGCGCCTCTGCCCGTCGCCGCCATGATCGCAACGGGGGTCGCAAGCCCCAGCGCGCACGGACAGGAGATGACGACGACGCTCACGCCGTAGTTGATCGCGCGGCTCAAATCGTATGTTGAAAAGAACCAAGCGCAAAAGGTGATGAGTGCAAGGCAAATGACAGCGGGCACAAAGACGGCGGCGACTTTATCGGCGAGCTTTTGAATGGGCGCTTTGCTCGCTCCCGCCTCTTGGACCATGCGGATAATGCCCGCGAGCATGGTATCTTCGCCGACTTTTTCGGCGCGGATCTTCAAAAAGCCGTTCATGACGAGCGACGCGCTCATCGCCTTGCTCCCTTCCGTGAGCTCGACGGGCAGACTTTCGCCCGTGATCGCCGCTTGATCGGCAAACGCGTGTCCCGAAAGGACCGTCCCGTCCACCGCGATCGATTCGCCCTGCCGAACGAGGACGACATCGCCCTGCTTGACGTCGGAAAGCGGAAGTTTGACCTCTTCGCCATCCCGCTCCACGGTCACGACGTCGGGCGCAAGGGACATGAGCTTTTCGATCTCCCTGCCCGTCTTTTTCTTGGACCGATCTTCGAGCCACTTGCCAAGACAGACAAGGGTGACGATCATGGCGGCGGATTCAAAGAAGAGATCGTGCGCCATGGGGTCTTGGATGGAGATCACAATGCTGTAAATGTAGGAGACGAGCGCGCCGACCGTGATGAGGGTGTCCATGTTTGGCACGAGACGGAACGCCGCGCGGAAGCCGCTCGTGAAGAATTTGTAGTTGACGAGTAAGATCGCCGTCGTAAGTCCGAGCTGAAAGCCGTGGTTGAGCCAGCCGTGCGGCACGGGAAGGCGGAGCATGTGCCCCATCGAGAAATACATGAGCGGAAGGAGCAGGACGAGGGAGATGAGAAAGCGCACGAAGAGCGGCGAGACGGTTTTTTTCTTTTGGGGAGCCTTGCCGAAATCGTACGCGCCGTAGCCGAGCGCAAAAACCGCGCCCTTGATCTTTTCATCGGAGAGGACGGACTCGTCGAACGTAACGTCCATGCTCTCCCCCATGAGCGAGACCGAGCACTCGGAAACGCCATGAAGTTTTTTGACCGTGCGCTCGATGCCCGACGCGCACGCCGCGCACGTCATGCCCGTGACCGAATACCGTTTTTTCATGCTTTCCTCCTTTTCAGCCTTCCCCGAAGCGAACCTTCCTATCCATTATTGAAAACGTTTGAAGAGATCGACGATCTCATCGACGGCGTCGAAATTGCCCGTCTTGATGTTTTCGATGAGACAGGTGTGCATGTGCTTTTCCAAGATGACGGCGGAGAGGCTGCGGATGGACTTGTCGATCGCCGCAAGCTGGATGAGGATGTCGTCGCAGTAGCGGTCCTCGTCGATCATGCGTTTGACGCCGAGAAGCTGCCCCGAAATGCGGTTGATGCGCGAGGAGAGCATTTTCTTCTCTTCCGCAGTCCTCTGCGTCGTTTTTTTGCAGTTGCAGTGTTCCATAGATTTCCTTTTATGATACCCCCAACGGGTACTTCCGAGAAGAGATTATATACCCCGACGAGGTATTTGTCAAGCCTTTGAAGCAAGATTTTTCAAGTTTGCGAAAAAATTTTTCGAGTATGATTTTCAAAGCGTAAAAAAATCTCCCCGCTGTTTTGAGCGGAGAGATCTTTCGTTGATTCGCGCTTATGCTTCTTTCTTGGTCGCTTTGGAAGCTCTTCGCGCGGGCGCGGGTTTTTTCGCGGACTTTTGCGACGCGCCCTTTGCCGTCCCCTTTTCGGCGTTTTGGACGCTTTGTTTGAGCGCTTCGAGAAGATCCAGCACCGCAGCGGGCTTTTCGTCCTTGGGAACGGAGAACGTCTTTCCCTCGATCTTGCCCGCGATGAGCTTTTTGAGCTTCTCCTGGAACTCGTCCTTGTACTTTTCGGGCGTGAACGGCGCTTCCATGCTCTTGATGAGCTGCTTCGCCATCGCCATCTCCCCGTCTTGGGGCTTGGGACGCTCGTAATCGACGGGGATCTCCTTGACGTCGCTTTGAAAGAGCAATGTCTGCGCGAGCATTCCCTCTTCGCGCGGGATGAGCACGATCATCTTCTCCGAGTTTGCGATGACCGTCTTGCCGAGCGCGGCGCGCCCCATCTCCTTCATCGCGCTCCGCAACAGCTCCAACGCCTTGCCCCCGCCCTTCTGCGGTACAATATAATACGCCCGATCATAATAGACAGGTGCGATCTCATCGAGCGAGACAAAGCTCAAAATCGTGATCGTCCTGTCCTTTTCGGTCTTGATCTTCTCGATCTCCTCGTCCGTGACGACGACGTATTGGTCCTTTGCGTATTCAAAGCCGCGGACGATGTCCTTCGCCTCGACCTCTTTCCCGCAATGCGCGCATACCTTTTTATAGCGGATCCGCGACTTGTCCGCCTTATGCAATTGATGAAACGCGACGTCGCTGTCCTGCGTCGCCGTATACATGCTGACGGGGATATACACGAGCCCGAACGAGATCGCCCCCTTTTGTACGACTGCCATAAACTCCCTCCCGTCCATCAGTTTGCCTTCTTTCGGTCAAATTATCACCCTCCCCCTTGATAAAACGCCGCAAAATTCCGTAACCTAAGTTCTATGGCACGAAAACTTTCGGATTATCAAAGCAAGCGGGATTTTACGGTGACGCAAGAGCCCGCAGGCACGCTCTCCCCAAGGCGCGGAGCAAAACGGCTGAGATTTTGCGTCCAGCGGCACAGCGCGCGGGCGGAGCATTTCGATCTTCGGCTCGAATACGGCGGGGTCGCATTGAGCTGGGCAGTGCCCAAAGGTCCTTCATTCTCGCCCAAGGATAAGCGGCTCGCGATGCGGGTCGAAGATCATCCCGTCGACTACATGGACTTCGAAGGGATCATCCCCAAGGGCGAATACGGCGGCGGGACGGTCATGCTCTGGGACGAGGGCGAGTGGCTTCCCCGCTTTTCGCCCGCAAAAGGGCTCAAAGAGGGCTCGCTCAAATTCTTCTTGGACGGAAAACGCCTCAAAGGCAATTGGACGCTCGTCCGCATGAAGCCCAAGGACGGCGAGAAAAACGACGCGTGGCTGCTCATCAAAGAACACGACGAATATGAGAAAGACTCCCCCTCTGTTTCGCGCTTTACGCGCTCGGTCAAGACCAACAAGACCTTGAAGGAGATCGCAAAACAGGGGCAGACCAACCCCTTTCACACGGCAAACGTGATGCTTGCAAAACCGTGCGAAACGCTTCCGACGGGCGAAGGGTGGCTGTATGAACTGAAATACGACGGACACCGCACGCTCGGCTTTATTGAGAACGGAAACGCGGTCTTGAAAACGCGGAACGGGCACGACTGCACGCATTCCTTCCCCGCCGTGAAAGACGCGCTTGAAACGCTCTTGAAAGAACGCGCCGCGGTCGTTGACGGCGAGATGGTCTATGCGGGCAAGAACGGCGTACCCGACTTTTCCGCGCTCCAAGCGCACTTGAAACAAAAAAAGGGAAACGACGGCATTTGTTATGTTCTGTTCGATCTTCTCTCGCTCGACGGCGAAGATCTTCGGGATCGTCCCCTGCTCGACCGCAAAGAGCGGCTCTCTTCTTTGTTGCGCGGGATAGAACGGGGCGCGCCGCTTTCCTATTCCTCGCACACGACGCACATGACGGCGCGCGAACAGGCGGCGATCATGCAAACGGGCATGGAAGGGATCGTCGCAAAACGCGCAAATTCCAAATACGCCCCGTCGCGCAACGGGGATTGGCAAAAGCTCAAATTCCGCCGCCGTCAGGAGTTCGTGATCGGGGGCTACACGGTCAATGAAACGGGCGGGCTCTCGTCCTTGCTCCTCGGCTGCTATGAGGGCGGCGTTCTGAAATTTGCGGGAAAGGTCGGAACGGGGTTTTCTCAAACCGAGAAACAAGAACTTCAAAAGACGCTCGATAAGACGAAGCGAAAGACTTCGCCCTTCGAAAATGCGGTCAAGGAAAAGAATGCACGTTTTGCAACGCCCAAACTGCTTGCCGAGGTGGAATTTGCCGAGCGCACATCGAGCGGGCTGCTGCGGCAGGCGAGCTTTTTGGGACTTCGGCGGGATAAGCCGCCGCGCGAAGTCGTTTGGGAAACGGAAACATCGGAAAAAGAATCGAAGAAACGGGCTTCGAAAAGCGATGAAAATGCAATAAAAACGCCGAAAACCGACGTGTTTTGCGGAGTGAAATTGACGCACGGGGAGAAGCTGATGTTTCCGAAGGACAAGATCACAAAGCGCGATCTTGCGAGGTACTATGAGGCGGCGGCGCAGCGGATGCTCCCCTATATGAAAGAGCGGATTTTGAGCTTAGTGTGCTGTCCTTCGGGGATCGAGGGCGAGCGGTTTTTCCGAAAGCATTTGGAAGGGAGTTTTCGCGGCGTTGGGTTCACGGCAGCAGGCGACGATGCGGAATTTTTTATTACGGGCAAGGCGGGGCTCATGTCGCTCGTGCAGTACAATGCGGTGGAGTTCCACCTTCGCGCGAGCGGAAAGGACGCGAAACGCCCCGACGTGATGGTATTCGACCTCGACCCCGACGAAACGCTTCCCCTATCCGCGGTGCGCACGGGCGCAAGGGAACTGAGAAAGATCTTGACGGGACTTGGGCTCGAAGCGTTTCTCAAAACGAGCGGCGGGAAGGGGTATCACCTCGTTGTGCCGCTTGAAAGCGGAGGCGGACAGACGAAGTTTCGCGATTTTGCGAAAAAAGTCGCGCTTCTCGCGGAAAGAAGTTTTCCAAACCTGTTTACTTCAAATATTTCGAAAAAGGAGCGGCATGGGAAGATCTTTCTCGACTATATGCGGAACGGTCCGAAGGCGACGAGCGTAGCGCCTTACAGCGTGCGCGCGCGGGCGCATGCGCCGATCTCGATGCCCATTTCTTGGGATGAGCTCGATCAAATCGCCCCGCAGGATGTGACGGTCAAAAATGCAGCGGACTTTTTATCCGCACCCGACCCTTGGAAACAGTTCTTTATGATAAAAAGGAAACAGAAGCTGAAATAAGAGCGCAAAAAGCAACGCGCGAACACCTCTCCACTTGGCTCTTTCTATGAGGGGCTGACGCGAAGCACCTCTCTCTTTCTTGGCTCCCCCTCTGGGTGGGAGCGGCGCGCCCTTGCGCCTTTCTCCGTCTCTTGCTGTCCCCTTGAGGGGAAAGTGGCGCGCAAATGCGCGCCGAAAGGGGTGTGTCGCATTCAAGCCTTGCACATAAGGAGACACCCCCTCAGGCACTTCGCGCCAGCTCCCCCTATTTCAGAGGGGGAGCCAAGGGGCGCTTGCGGCTCAGAAATTTAAGCCGCTCGAAATCGGGCGGCTTTTTTGGGCAAGGACTTTTGCGCTTGTTGAAAAGAATAAAGAGAGCGCATTACCGTAGTTCCCATAGGGAATTTAGGTAAGTCGCCGCTCAAAGAGAATTAGGCGTGGCGTGAAGCCACGCCTTTT
>CANRLK010000006.1 GCA_947631465.1 uncultured Clostridia bacterium | reverse complement strand
TGGCATTTATATCGGTGCATAAAAAATGGAAAATGTTCATAGATTAGTCTAATCCATGAACATTTTCCAGAAGATTTCCGCATAAAATCAGAAGGAGACTGAAATAATTTTATTTTTACCTGAAATTTTCTTGACAAACGCAAGGAAAAGTGATAGAATGAACTCAAATTTGTACATGGATTAGACTAATCCATGTACATTTTTTTGCGCCTATTACAAAAATATAAGCTGCGCGCCGAAGTTCCTTCGGCGCGCCGCTCATCGTTTCAACCGCATAAGGGGGCTTTGAAAACGGTTGACAGGAAAGAACAAATTTTGTAAAATGTGATAGGAACAAATGCGGCAAGTTTGCGCGGGAGACGGCATGAAAAAATCGCTCACCTATCTCAAACCCTATTCCAAAACGGTCGCGGCGGGGCTCGTGCTCAAATTTTTGGGCTCGGTCGCCGAGCTGTTTTTGCCGCAGCTTTTAAGGCGGATCATCGACGACGTCGCCGCAAACGACGCCCTCTCAATGGACCAAAAACTCAAATATACGCTCATCTATGGCGGCGTGATGCTCTTCTGCGCCGCCGTTGCGCTGCTCGGAAACATCTTTGCAAACCGTCTTACCGTCATTTCCTCGGGCAAGATGACCCACGACCTGCGCTATGACCTCTTCGAAAAGACCTCGCATCTGAGCAGCCGCCAAGTGGATTCGGTCGGACTTCCGTCGCTCATCTCGCGGCTCACGAGCGACAGCTATTACGTCAATCAAATGGTAGCGCGGACCTTACGGCTCGGCGTGCGCGCGCCCATTCTCATCCTCGGGGGGATGCTCCTCGCCTTTTTGGAAGATACCGTCCTCGCCTGCGTCCTCCTTGCCTGTGTGCCCATCGTCGGGCTTACCGTTTTTCTCATCACGCGGCAGGGCGTGCCCGTCTATTTCTCCGTCCAAAAAAAGCAGGACGAGATGGTCCAAAAGATCCAAGAAAACGTCACGGGCGTGAAGGTGATCCGCGCGCTCGACAAGTCCGCGTTCGAGGTCCAAAAGTTCGACGGCACGGTCCAAGAACTCGCCGCGACAGAGTTCCGCGCAAATAAGATCATGTCCCTTTCCAACCCGCTCGCGACCCTCACCCTCAATTTAGGGCTCGTCGCGCTCATCGTCGTGGGCGCGTTCCGCGCCAATTCCGCGGGGACGGTCCTCGAATTTTTGCAGTTCTTCGTCATCATCCTGAACGCCCTCATCGCGCTGACCAAGATCTTCGTCGTCATCTCGCGCGGCTCGGCAAGCGCGGCGCGCATCGAACGCGTCCTCGAAATGGACACCGAGGAAAAGGTCCTCTCCCTTCCCGAAGGGGACAAATCGCAGGCGATCGTGTTCGAAAACGTCTCATTTTCCTACAACGGCAAGGAAGATCACCTAAAAGACGTGTCCTTCTCCTTAAAGCGGGGGCAGACGCTCGGCGTGATCGGCGCGACGGGCAGCGGAAAATCCACCCTCGTCAATCTTCTTTTGCATTTCTATGACGTGAACGCAGGGCGCATTCTCGTGGACGGGAAGGATGTCAGGAGCTATCCCAGCCGCGACCTGCTCGAAAAGTTCGGCGTGGTGTTCCAAAGCGACTTCTTGATGGCGGCTTCGATCAGGGACAACGTCGATTTCGGCAGGGGACTTTCGGACGAACAGCTCTTGCGCGCGCTTGAAAACGCGCAGGCGACCCAATTCGTAACAGAACACGGCGGGCTGGATTTTTGTCTCACGCAAAAGGCGAACAACCTCTCGGGCGGGCAAAAACAGCGACTGCTCGTCGCGCGTGCGCTCGCGGGCGAGCCCGAGATCTTGGTCCTCGACGACTGTTCCTCCGCGCTCGACTATAAGACGGACGCCGCCCTCCGCTTTGCGCTCAAAACCCAATACAAGGACGCGACCAAGGTCATCGTCGCCCAGCGGGTGAGCTCCATCCGCCATGCCGATCTCATCTTGGTTTTATCGGACGGAAAGGTCATCGGCGCGGGCGATCATGAGACGCTCGTCTCGTCCTGCGAAGAATACGCCGAGATCTTTAAGACGCAAATGGGCACGGTCGAGGAGGGGGAAGCATGAGGCTCAACATCCACGACACCCGCGCCTTGGGGAAGCGCAAGGTCGATAAAAAGTTCGTTCTAAGGCATCTTTTCGGCTATTTGAAGCCCCATGTACTCATTTTGGTCGGCGTTTTTCTGCTCAGCGTGCTCGGGACGGTTTCGAGCCTCGTAGGACCTTGGCTTTGCGGGCTCGCGATCGACGAGATCGACCCCGTCGGCGGCACGAATTTTTCGAGGATCGGCATGTTCGCGGGCTGTTTGATCGCGCTCTATCTCGTCTCCGCGCTGCTTGAATACCTCTCCGCGATCGGCATGGCGTACATTTCGCGCAGGATCGTCAAGAAAATGCGCGTCGACGTGTTCTCGCACCTTGCGACCCTGCCCGTCGATTTCTTCGAAGTGCGGCAGGCGGGGGACATCATCTCCGTTTTGAGCTACGACATCGATACGGTCGGGGAATCGCTCGCAAACGACGTGATGATCGTTCTGAAAAGTGCGGTCATGATCGTCGGCTCTCTCGTGATGATGCTCTTGATCGCGCCGCTTCTCGTCAGCGTATTTGCCTTCACCGTGCCGCTCTCCGTCTTTTTGACGAGATTCATCGTGCGGCGGGTGCAGCCGCTCTTCCGAAGGCGTTCGCAAAAGCTCGGCGAGCTCAACGGGTTCGTCGAGGAGATGACCGCGGGACAAAAGACGACCCGCGCCTATCACTGCGAGGACAAGATCATCGCGGATTTCGAGGTCAAAAACGACGAGGCGATCAAAGCCTACGCCCGCGCGGAATATCTCGGCACGATCTCGGGTCCTTGCGTCAACTTCGTCAATAATTTGTCGCTCACGCTCATCAGCGTCTGCGGCGCGCTGCTGTATATGCACCCCATCCTCGGGATCGAGATGACGGCGGGCGGGATCTCGTCCTTCGTCCTCTATTCGCGCAAGTTTTCAGGTCCGATCAACGAGATCGCCAACATCATGGGGGAGTTCCAATCGGCGATCGCGGCGGCGGAGCGGGTGTTCCGCGTGCTCGAAGAGCCCTCCGAACCCAAAGATGCGGAGGATGCGGAAACGCTTGAAAATGTGCAGGGGAATGTCGAGATCTCCCACCTCGGCTTCGGCTATATAAAAGATCAGACCGTCTTGAAGGACTTCTCGCTCTCCGCAAAGAAGGGGCAGGTCGTCGCGATCGTCGGGCATACGGGCGCGGGCAAGACGACGATCATCAATCTTCTCATGCGCTTTTACGACCCGCAGAGAGGGAAGATCACGATCGACGGCAAGGACATTTTGCATTTGACCCGCTCGTCCGTCCGCGGCGCGTTTACGATGGTCTTGCAGGACACCTGGCTGTTCGCGGGAAGCGTCTATGAAAACATCGCCTACGGCAACGGGGACGTCTCGCGCGAAGAGGTCGAAGCAGTCTGCAAGGCGGCGAAGATCCATTCCTTCATCGAAAAACTTCCCCAAGGCTACGACACCGTCTTGACGGACAACGCCGTCAACATCTCCAAGGGACAGCGGCAGCTGCTTTCGATCGCCCGCGCCATGCTCAAAGATTCGCCCATGCTCATCTTGGACGAGGCGACGTCCAACGTCGATACCCGCACCGAGCAGATCATCCAGGACGCGATGACTTCGCTCATGAAGGGCAAGACGTGTTTCATCATCGCGCACAGGCTCTCGACCATCCAGAATGCCGACCTCATCGTCGTCATGCGGGAAGGGGACGTGATCGAACAGGGCACGCACGAGTCGCTCTTAAAAAAGCAGGGCTATTACGCAAAATTGTACGGCTCGCAGTTTGAATCGTTTTGAAAAAGAGCTTGTTTTCTCGGGAAAGTCGGGCAAAAAGCGGGCAAAAAGCGGGCAAAAAGAGGGCAAAAGTTGGGCAGAATGCCCGAAAATGAGTTGACAACGGGAAAAAAGTATGGTAGAATGAGGATTGTCAAAGCAGAAGAGAACCTTCTCTCCGTAAGGCAAAGGGCGTTGCGGGTCGATCGAAGTTGCGTTCCAACAAAGAGGTTGGGCGTATCGTTATCTTTGGTCACGCTTTGGCATGACCTTTTTTCTTTGCAAAAAAGGAATATCTTTTTCTGAGAGGAGTATGGCAGCAGTTAAAAATCAGACGCAACTCAACGGGGAGATCCGCGATCCGAAGATCCGCGTGATCTCGCAGACGGGAGAAATGCTCGGCGTGATGACGCCGTACGAAGCGATGCGGCTCGCCGAAGAAGCCGATCTCGATCTTGTAAAGATCTCTCCCAATGCCGTGCCGCCCGTGTGCAAGATCATGGACTTCGGGAAGTACAAGTTCGAACAGGCAAAGAAGGAAAAGGAAAACCGCAAGAACCAAAAAGTGGTGGAACTCAAAGAGGTCCAGCTTTCGATGACGATCGACGTGGGCGATCTCAACGTCAAGGCGAAGCAAGCCACGAAATTCTTGCAGGCGGGGAACAAAGTCAAGGTGTCCATCCGTCTCCGCGGCAGACAGATGGCGCATTCAAACCTTGCAAAAGACGTGATGACGGGCTTTTTCGAATCGCTGAGCGAAGTTGCGATGGTCGAAAAGCCGATCAACATGGAGGGGCGCAACATCATCATGATCTTAGCTCCCAAAAAAGCCGCGCCGACCGTTCAAAAGACGGAATAAACTTTGGAAATCATATTTGGAGGATCATATTATGCCGAAACAGAAATCGCACAGCGGTTCTAAAAAACGCTTCTGGCTCACGGGCTCGGGCAAGGTCAACAGACCTCACGGCGGAAAGAACCATAAGGCGGAGACCAAGAACAGAAAGAGAAAGAGAAACTTGCGTCAGGTTACGCTCGTATCCCATACGCAGGAGAACACCGTCAAAAAGATGATTCCTTATAAGGATTAAGGGAGGAGCGGACAATGAGAATTAAAAGAGGCGTCAACGCCGTAAAGAAACGCAGGAAGATCTTTAAGCTGTCGAAGGGGTACTTCGGCTGCAAGAGCAAGAACTACCGCATCGCAAGACAGGCGGTGATGAAATCGCTGAGCTATGCGTATGTCGGAAGAAAGCGCAGAAAGCGCGATATGCGTTCGCTTTGGATCGCGCGTATCAACGCACAGGCAAGAGTGAACGGACTGTCCTATTCCAAGCTGATGTTCGGGCTCAAAAAGGCAGGCATCACGCTGAACCGCAAGTCGCTCTCGGAGCTTGCCGTGTCCGACGCAGCGGGATTCGCGGCGGTCTGCGACAAGGCGAAAGCCGCCCTGTAACAAAGAGAAAGCCTTTTTCAAAAAGGCTTTTTTGTCATGACCGTCATCACATCCAAACAAAATCCCGCCGTCAAAGAGCTCGCTTCCTTGAAGGAGAAAAAAGGACGCAGAGAACGGGGGACGTTCCTCGTCGAGGGCGATAAAATGTTCCTCGAATGCGCGGAGAGCGGCATGGAGATCGTGCGCATCGCCCTTCTTGCGTCCAAGGAGCGTATCGCCCTGTCTCAGTCATTTCTCTTCCAGGCGCGGCTCGACGAAAATTCTGTCTTGTTTCTCGGCGAGGACGCATTCAAGGCGGTCTCGGACGAAAAGACCCCGCAGGGGATCTTGGCAGAGGTCAAAATCCCGCAAGCGGAGCTCGTCCGTCCGACAAAGCGGTGCTTGCTTCTCGACGGGGTGAGCGATCCGAGTAATGTCGGGGCGATCATCCGCACGGCGGCGGCTGCGGGGTATGAGGAGCTGTATCTGATCGACTGCGCCGACCCGTATTCGCCCAAGAGCGTGCGCGCGTCCATGTCGGGCGTGTTCTATTGCAGGCTCATGCGCGGGAGCAGGGAAGAGGTTTTAAAAACGCTTGAAGGTGTGCCCATTCTCGCCGCCGATATGGACGGGGAGAGCGTGTTTTCCTTCGATGCGCCCGAAACCTTCTGCCTTGCGATTGGGAACGAGGGCAACGGGCTCTCGGAAGAAGTGAGAAGGGCGGCGCGGGACGTTGTGGCGATCCCGATGGACGGGCGCATGGAGAGCTTAAATGCCGCGGTGAGCGCGGGGATCATGATGTATGCGCTTGCGGCACAAAAAATCAAAAAGGAGTAAATCATGTCAGGTCATAGCAAATGGCATAATATTCAGGCAAAGAAGGGCAAGGCGGACGCCGCGAGGGGAAAGATCTTCACCAAGCTCGGAAGAGAGCTTGCGGTGGCGGCGAAGGGCAATCCCAATCCATCGACGAACAGCAAACTTGCCGACATCATCGCAAAGGCAAAGGCAGCCAACATGCCCAACGACAACATCGACCGCTGTATCAAGAAGGCGGCGGGGGAGCTCGGGGACAAGGAATACAAGGAGCTCACCTATGAAGGTTACGGCGTCGGCGGGGCGGCGGTCATCATCACGACACTGACGGACAACATCAACCGCACGGCGGGCGATGTGAGGGCGATCATGTCCAAGCACGGCGGCTCGCTCGGCACGACGGGGAGCGTCTCTTACATGTTTGAGAATAAGGGGTATCTCGTCGTGGAGCGCACGGTCGATCTTGATGAGGATACGCTCACGGAATATGCGATCGACGCAGGCGCGGACGATGTAGTCACGACGGACGACGCCTTTGAGATCTATACCGATCCAGCGGCGTTTTCCGAGGTTCGGAAGTACTTGGAAGGCAAGGGCTTGACGTTCTTGCAGGCGGAGATCTCGATGATTCCGCAGAATCGGATCAAGCTCGAAGGGGACAAGCTCGAAACGTTTATGAAGATGCTCGACAAACTCGACGAGAACGACGACGTCCAGCAGGTCTATCATAACGTAGAGCTTCCCGACGACGAGGAAGAGGAGTAACGATAAGACAATTGAATCAGCGCGTAAAACAGGTAGAAATGCGCGCGAATTCTACCTATTTAATTGCTGTTTAATTCAATAGGAGTAAATGATATGGGTCGCACCAATCGGAAGAGGCGGGGAATTTTCCCCGCCTCTTCTGTGTTTATTTGTTTTTGCAACAGCAGAATAGAGATCTGAATTTTGAATGCTTCGCGCATAATGCGATGTGTTCCGAACCTCGCCCCACATATGTGCGACGAGACATATGAGGTCGCCTGCTTTCAAAAACTGCTCATTCAAAATCAAAGAATAAATTTATTGTAATCGAAAAATTATTTTAGAACGCATGCGAGATTTTCAGCGGCGTCGTTTATATTTATACGGAACATTCATTTTTGCGAAGCGGAATGCTTCCTTATGACAGGCCTTTTCTCTATAAGGGGACAGCAAGGATAGTGGCACAACGCACATACCCCCTTGGCTCCCCCTTTGGAGGGGGAGCTGGCGCGTAGCGCCTGAGGGGGTGTCACCTCATTTTAGTTCTTCTTTTTTCAATGCTGAAAAAAGAAGCAAAAAAGGCTCGGGACACTTGCGATGTGTCCCGAACCCCGCAGCGCATTTTTGCGCGCTCCTGCGCCTTCACTTCCTACGCCGCCGCAAAGCGACGGTTCATCGCAATCCAACGAGGGCGGCGCATCGCATATCCGAGCTTCACTGCCTCGCTTTGGTGTGCATCGCTCCCTATTCTTGGTTGCCTTTTAATGAGTAGAGCGGCTTACTCCGCCCCCTCTTGGCTCCCCCTTTGGAGGGGGAGCTGGCGCGTAGCGCCTGAGGGGGTGTCACCTCATTTTAGTTCTTCTTTTTTCAATGCTGAAAAAAAGAAGCAAAAAAGGCTTGGGACACTTGCGATGTGTCCCGAACCCCGCAGCGCTTTTTCTTTCGAACTCTTGCGCGTTCACTTCCTGCGCCGCCGCAAAGCGACGTTTTATCGCAATCCAACGAGGGCGGCGCATCGCTTCCCGAGCCCACTGCCTTGCTTGGGTGAGCACCGTCATTCCCCCTCCTTGGCTCCCCCTTTGGAGGGGTGGGACGGCGCAACTTCTGTTCGACAGCCCAGTGGGCTGCGAACTGCGCCGTGCCAGCCGAGCTGGTGGCGAGGCGGACTTGCGGCGGGGGCGACCGCCGCAAGGCATATGCGACGCATCTCCCCAACTTGGCTCCCCCTTTGAAATAGGGGGAGCTGGCGAGCGAAGCGAGACTGAGGGGGTGTCTCCTTGTTTACAAGCTCGTCTGCAATACACCCCTTTCGGCGCGAATTCGCGCGCCACTTTCCCCTGTCAGGGGACAGCAAGTTTTTTCCTTCTTGGCGCCCCCTTTGGAGGGGAGCTGTCGAGCGAAGCCGAGACTGAGGGGGTGTTGCCTTGTAAAAAAAGAGAGAGCATTTCGCTCTCTCCTTTTAATTCGGAAACTTGAATCAAATTTCGTTGCTTGCCCCTACCTCAAACCCGTAAAATTTTCGGGTTCAAGTGCGGGCAAGTGCAATTCAGCTCAGCTTATGGACGAACAAGCCGCTTCTCAGTTTCGGTTCGAACCAAGTCGACTTCGGGGGCATGATGTTGTTCGTGTCCGCGATTGTCATGAGCTCGTCAAGCCCCGTCGGATACATCGCAAACGCAACTGCCTTGCCGCCGTCTACGAGACGGACCAGCTCTTTGAGCCCGCGGATACCGCCGACAAAGCTGATTCTATCGCTCGTTCTCGGATCGTCGATCCCCAAAATGGGCTTCAAAACGTTCTTCTGCAAAATCGAAACATCGAGGCTGTCCACGGGGTCTTTCGGGTCGTAAGTTCCTTCCTTGACCTTCAAAAGATACCACTTGCCGCCCATGTACATGCCCGCCGTGTGGCGCGCTTCGGGACGCAACATGCCGCCCTTATGCTCGGTCACTTCATAGACCTTGCCAAGTTTCTGCAAGAACTCTTCGGGCGTGTTGCCGTTGAGATCGTGCACAACGCGGTTGTAATCGAAGATTTTGAGCTCCTCATCGGGGAAGAGCACCGCAAGGAAGAAGTTGAACTCCTCGCTGCCGTTGTAGTTGGGATTCGCCGCTCTTCTGCGCTGCCCGACCCGAACGGCGGATGCCGCTCTGTGATGTCCGTCCGCAATGTAGAACGCGGGGATCTTCGCAAAGCCCGCTTCGAGCGTCTCGTTCGTCTTGTCGTCGTCGATGACCCAAACGGTGTGCGAAATCCCGTCGTCCGCAACGAAGTCATAGACGGGCTTGTGCGTCTCCTGCCAATTCTTGATGATCGAGGAAAGCTCCGATTTTGCATGATAGGTCAGGAAAATCGGACCTGTGTTCGCATCGCAGGTATCGACATGGTGGATCCTGTCCGCCTCTTTGTCCGCTCTCGTCAGCTCGTGCTTCTTCACGACGTCGTTGAGATAGTCGTCGATCGATGCGCATCCGACCAGCCCCGTCTGCGCTCTGCCGTCCATGATCTGACGATAGATGTAGAAGCAGGGCTTCTTGTCCTGGATATAAACCCCGTCCGTCTCCATCTTTTTCAAGTTGGAAGCCGCCTTTTCGTAGACCTTCTCATCGTAAATGTCGATAGAAGGGTCGAGGTCGATCTCCGCCTTGTCGACATGGAGGAAGGAGTAGGGGTTGCCGACGACCATTTCCCGCGCCTCACGGCTGTTCATCACGTCGTAAGGAAGCGCCGCAACCTTTTCCGCAAGTTCGGGCGTGGGACGGACCGCCTTAAAAGGACGAAATACTGCCATTGTTCGTTTTCTCCTTCGGTTTCGTCTTATTTGAGTTTGTCGAGAATGATCTGTACGATCTCTTCGCCGATCCGATCCTGCGCTTCCTTCGTCGTGCCGCCGATGTGGGGGGTGAGGGAAACTTTTTCATGATGGAGCAAACGCTCGTTCTTGCAGGGCTCTTCCTGATACACGTCGAGACCTGCGCCCGCAAGCTTGCCAGAATCGAGCGCGTCGCAAAGTGCGTTCTCGTCGATGAGCGCGCCTCTTGCCGTATTGATGAGATATGCGCCGTCCTTCATCTTCGCAAGGAACTCCGCATTGACCATCGGGGGCTGACCCTTCGTCGCGGGAATGTGGAAGGTGACATAGTCGGATTTTGCAAGAAGTTCGTCCACTTCGACCTTCTCATAGGGGACTTCCGCCTTGAAAGCGTCGGTATAGATGACCTTCATGCCGAGCGCGTCCGCACGCTTTGCGACTTCTCTGCCGATCCTGCCCATGCCGAATACGCCGAGCGTCTTGCCCGTGAGCTCCGTGCCCTTGTAGGCGTTCTTTTCCCATCTGCCCTCGCGCATCGTGTAGTTCGCGATGCCGACAAAACGGGAGAGCGCAAGCATGTGCGCGATCGCAAGTTCCGCGACCGATGCGCTGCTCGCCTTGGGGGTATTCGCGACCGCGATGCCCTTGCTCTTTGCAAAGTCCACGTCGATGTTGTCAACGCCCACGCCGCCGCGGATGATGATCTTCAATCTCCCCGCCTTTGCCGCAGACTCGATGATGGGTTCGCGGACCTTCGTCGCCGAACGAACGACGAGCACGTCAAATTCCTTGACTTTCTCTGCGAGAACGTCGGGTTCATAGAACTCTTGGACGACCTCGAAACCGAGATCCTGCAACTTCTTTACGGCACCTTTCGCCATGCCGTCGGTGGCTAAAACTCGATACATATCGCTATTTCTCCTTGTTTTTACGATTTATCTGTTCTCTTTCTCGAACTTCTCCATGAATTGGACAAGTTTCTCTACGCCCTCGATCGGCATCGCGTTGTAGATGCTTGCGCGCATGCCGCCGACGCTCTTGTGACCCTTCAAGTTCTCGAAGCCCGCTGCCTTCGCCTCTGCGATGAACTTCTTCTCCATCGCGTCGTCGCCGATGACGAACGGAACGTTCATGAGCGAACGGTCCTTCTTGACGACCGTGCCGCGGAACAGCTTGCTGTTGTCGAGATAGTCGTAGAGGATCTTCGCCTTCTTCTCGTTGTGCTTCTTCATCGCTTCGAGACCGCCCATGTTCTTGATCCACTTGAACACTTTGCCGCAGATATAGATGCAGTAGCAGTTCGGGGTGTTGTAGAGGGAGTTCTCATCCGCCTGCGTCTTCCATTTGAGCATCGTGGGCGTGCCGGGGAACACTTCGTCGGTGATGAGATCTTCACGGATGACCGAAATGACCATGCCCGCAGGTCCGATGTTCTTCTGAACGCCGCCGTAAAGGACGCCGTACTTCTTCACGTCGATGGGCTCGGAGAGGAAGCAGGACGAAACGTCGGAGACGAGCGTCTTGCCCTTCGTGTTGGGAAGCTGCCAGAACTTCGTGCCGTAGATCGTGTTGTTCTCGCAGATATACACATAGTCCGCGTCGGGGCTGATGGGAAGGTCGGAACAGTCGGGGATATAGGTGAAGGTCTTATCCTCGGAAGATGCGATCTTGTTCGCCTTGCCGTATTTCTGCGCTTCCTCGAACGCTTTCTTCGCCCAGCGGCCCGTGACGATATAATCCGCAACGCCGTGCTTCATGAGGTTCATGGGAACCGCCGCGAATTGCTGCGATGCGCCGCCTTGCAGGAAGAGGACCTTGTAGTTTTCGGGCACGCCCAAAAGCTCTCTGAAATCCTTCTCCGCTTCGTTGATGATCTCTTCGAACATCTTGGAGCGATGGCTCATTTCCATGACGGACATGCCGCAGCCCCGATAGTTCAGCATCTCCGCAGCCGCTTCACGCAAGACCTCTTCGGGTAACACGGCAGGACCTGCGGAGAAATTGTAAATTCTTCCTTCTGACATTGTTGTTGCCTCCTTTTTTGTTCAAAAAATGAAATTTTTTTCGCTCTTTTTCGAGCGCGTTTTGCATGGAAAAAACATATTTTTCCATTTGAAAACAATATAGCATAATTTTCTTTCATTGTCAATCTTTTTTCGGCCGTTTTTCCCGAATCTTTTTTGCGCCCGAAGCCCGCGAAAAACAAGCCTCTTTCGCTCCGTTTTCCGACGCCCAAAGAGACGAAATATAAGAATTTGTTATAGTATCTAAAAATAATAGTTATCACGAAATTTTGAGGCGGGAAAAGGAGTGATGAGAGCGGAAAAACGGGGAAAAAACGGAAAAAATTGGAGAAAAATAGAGGGAAGAAATCGACAAAAAAACCAAGAACTCGGCGAAATATGCGCATAGAATCCGAAAAAACGACGGGATCGGCGCATTTATGCAGTCGAAAAGGGGGACGAAAAACGCCCGAAATCGCGGCGCGCTATGTGACAAGATTTTCACTTCATTTTCATGAGAATTGTTTTTTTTCACAACGAAATGCTTGCAATTTCGCCATATCTGCGTTATAATAGTATAGCATAACTCATGATAAAATCATGGAATCGGAGGTAAAATGAAAACGAAAACTTTCAGAAAACTCCTGTTGGGCATTTCCGCGTCCGCACTGTCATGCATGATGGTGCTCGCGGGGATCTTGCCGAATTTCCGCGACGCGGAAAACAGCGCAAGCCGTCCCGACAAGGAGACCGCAGAAAATGCCGAGATCGTCAACGTTACAGGCAAAGCTGGCGTCGATCTTCGGGACTTCCTCAACGAGTCGGTTACGCAGAAACTGCCCGAATCGGTCTCTTCCGACAGGGAGATCTCCGTCATGCTTGCTTTGGGCGAGCAGACCTTGCTTGACGGATACAATGCGCTCGGCGATACGTCCATGACGCTTGCGGACTATTCGGTCTCGCGCGAAGGGCGTTCGATCGTCTCCCGCATCGAACGGGAGAGCCGCGCACTTCAAAATAGGCTCACGCGCGCAGGCGTGAAGTATGACGTCGGCGTCTCCTACGACACGCTCATCGGCGGGTTCGAGGCGGTCATCCGCGCTTCCGAGTTCGATAAGCTCCAAGAAGCCGTCGGAAAAAGCGCGAACGTCATCATCAGCGAAGAGTACGCGCCGAGCGAATACTACCCGAGCGAGAAGAAGGAAAACGAGATCGTCGAGAACGACGTCAACGTGCACGACACGGGTATCTTCGACACGACGGGTTCGCAATATGACGGCTCGGGAACGGTCGTCGCCGTGCTCGACACGGGTGTCGACTACACGCACCCCGCGTTCGACGTCAAGAACTTCACGGGAAAGGAAGTCATCACGCAGGATTCGATCTCGACCGTCGTGAACAACTTGAAGGCGAAGAGCACGACGCCCAACCTGACGGCTTCCGACGTCTATGTCAATAAGAAGATCCCCTTCGCATACGACTATGCGGACGGCGACCCCGACGTTTATCCCATCAACGCCGACCACGGCACGCACGTCTCGGGTATCGTCGTCGGATTGGACGACACCATCCGCGGCGTTGCGCCCAATGCGCAGCTCGTGTTCATGAAGACGTTCTCCGAGTTCAACGCAAGCGCCAAGCAATCCTGGATCGTCGCGGCGCTCGAAGACTGCGTCATGCTCAAAGTGGACGTCATCAACATGTCTCTCGGTAGCGCCTCGGGCTTTGCGAGAGAAGTCGATGAGAAGCAGCATATGGAGATCTTCGACCTCGTCAGAGACAGCGGGATCACGCTGGTCGCGGCGGGCGGCAACGATGCAAGCTCTTCGCAGGGCTCGTTGAAGAACGGCAGCTTGACGCTTACGACCAACCCCGACACGGGACTTGTCGGCGCGCCTTCCTCCTATGCGGGCGCGCTCAGTGTTGCTTCCATTTCGGGCGTTAAGACTTCGTATATCACCTTTAAGGGCAAGATCATCTACTTCCACGAGGCGACGGGGGCTTCCTTAGAGCCGCTCGACTTCGTCGACGACATCCTCGAAGACAACGAGACCGAACGCGATTTCGAATACGTCATCATCGACGGTGTCGGCGCGTCCGTCAACTATAACAACGTGGACGTCAAGGGCAAGATCGCGCTCGTCAAGAGAGGCGTCACCAACTTCGAGGACAAGATCCGTCTTGCACAGAACGCGGGCGCTGCGGGTATCATTATATATAATAATGTATCGGGCGAGATCCAGATGACCATCGGTACGGTCGTGTTCCCCGCGTGCTCGATCAGCCGTGACGACGCGCAGCCGCTTCTCGATGCGGGCGACGGCGAGCGCATCATCAAGATCAGCCGTTCGCAGAAGGCAGGTCCGTTCATGTCGACCTTCTCCTCGTGGGGGCCTACTCCCGACCTCGGCATCAAGCCCGAGATCACGGCGCACGGCGGCGACATCCTTTCGTGCATTCCAGGCGGCAGGTACGACCGTTACAGCGGCACGTCCATGGCATCGCCCAACCAAGCGGGACTTACCCTCCTTGTCCGTCAATATGTGAAGGAGAAGTTCCCGAACTATACTGCCCAAGAAGTGACTGCGATGACCAACCAGCTCATGATGTCCACCGCAGATATTGCTTACAACACGAACAGCTTGCCGTTTGCGGTCAGACGGCAGGGCGCGGGGCTTGCGAACCTCGACAAGGCGACGTCTACGCCCGCGTATATCCGCACTTATGACCGTTACAATCCCACGGAAATTTTGGATAAGGCGAAGCTCGAACTCGGTGACGACCCTCAAAAGACGGGCGTTTACAACATGAAGTTCCAGGTCGTCAACATCTCCGATTCCGCGGTCAACTACAACGTCGACGCGTTTGCGATGACGGAAGGTCTTGCGGAAATGTTCACGGTCCGCGGCGACATCACTGTCGACGAGAAGGGCTATGAGCTCTCCGACATCACGACGACCGTCAAGAGCATTTCGAACGGCTCGCAGAGCGGCAACAAGATCACGGTCCAGGCGCACCAGACGGCGGAAGTCGAATTCGAGATGCGGCTCGGCGAAGAGGACATTGCATATCTCACGCAAAAGAGCAATTCGGGCAATGTCATCTTTGCGAACGGCATTTATGTCGAAGGCTATGTCCGTCTTACGGGCACGGACGGGACTTCGGTCAACCTCAACGTTCCCTATCTCAGCTTCTACGGCGATTGGACGCAGGCGCCCATCCTCGACCTCGATTGGTTCGAGACCAACCCGACGGAGATCAATAACTCCATCCCCGACGACGATAAGGTGTTGCCCGATACGGCGGCGACCCGTGCAGTCGGTAAATTGTACGGCGATTATATCACCTATCTCGGCGGTATCCCGTATACGTCCGATCCCAACTCCACCCTCCTTGTTCCCGCAGATAGAGACAAGATCGCCCTCACCAACCAGGACGGCGAATACGGCGGGGTCAACGGCATCGACTCGATCGCCGCAGGCTTCCTCCGCGCGGCGAAGTATACGACGGTCGTCATCACGGACGACGCGACGGGCGAAGTCATTTGGCAGACCGAGAGTTGGAACAAGATCAAGTCCATCTACTCGGGCGGCGGGCATATCCCGATCTCCGTGGACGTCGATTTCCTCATGCGGGACTTCGACCTCAAAAACAACAGCAAATATAACGTTCTGTTCACCGCTTATCTCGACTACGGCACGCCCGGCGATCCCAACTACGGCGGTTTGCAGACCAACCTCAGAAATACCTTCGAGTTCCCGTTCTATGCGGACTTCGAATCGCCCATCGCGACGGGCGTCGAGTACACCTACGAGTACGACAGAACAACGAGAACGAACAGATTGTTCGCAAATATCAGTATCTACGATAACCATTACACGATGGGCTATATCGCAGGTACGATGGAAAGAAACACCGACTATGACAGGACCGATCCCGATTCGTATCTCTATAATATGAATACGTTCGATTACTATATCACCCCTGTCATCAGCCAGCGCAACTCGACGAGCGTCATCAAGGTCGACCTTACCGACCACCTCGACGAGATCAGACAATCCCACGACGGCAGAAGCTTCATGATCCAAACCATGGACTATGCCCTCAACAACGCAAGCTATGAGTTCCGCCTTCCCGATAACATCAAAGAGATCGTCTTTGACGAAATGACCCCCGATGAAAACGGGAACAAGGGCGTTACGATCAGCCCGAACGAACTCTATCGTTTGATCCCGAGGATCGAACCCTCCGAGGACGAGGCTTGGTACGAGACCCTCATCTATACTTCCAGCAATGAGAGCGTCGTCAAAGTCGTCAACGGACAGCTCCTCGGCATCGGACCTGGCACTGCGACCGTCACGGCGCAGAGCGCTGCCGATGAAAACGTAAAACAATATCTTGACGTTACCGTCCTTGCGGAAGGAGAGCCTGGATACACGCGGTATGATAAGCCGTATGCGGAGAACTTCTCTTTGCGCGGATACACCGTCAACAAGGTGTACTACCGTATGAACAGCGACGACCGCGACCTTCGTGTCGATAAGGCGACGAAGGAAAACGGCGATCCTCAATATGTCACGCTCGGCAGCGGCAAGAGCTTTGCGTTCAGCATGTTCCCGTCCGAGTCCATCACGGTCGATCCGCTCATCGACGGCTACCAGGATGCTTCGAGATACGTTGTCAAGTATTCGAGCAGTAATGACAGCGTCGTAGAGGTTAAGGAGGACGGTACGATCACGGCGAAGAACGTCGATGCGGACGGCAAGGGGCTCAATACCGACATGTCGGCTTCGATCAGCGTCACCTTGTATATGCAAAATGACCAGGGCGAGCTTGAAATGACGGGCGAAGCGCTCAGCATCTATGTCAACGTCAAGAAGCCCTATATCACGAACGCAACGCCTTACCTTTATAATTACTACGGCTTGGGCGGCGAAGTCGAGATCCCTGCCGATCTCCGTTTGACCGAGATCTACGATTTTGCGTTCTCGAACTATGAATATGTCGACAAAGATCCCGCCGAAGGCGACGTGATCGACGACGAAGATCCCTACTCGATGAAGCAGTGGTATATCGGCGAAAATACGATCACGAAAGTTATCGTGCCCGAGGGCGTCGAAGTCATCGACAGATATGCGTTCGCGGGACTGACGGCGCTCAAAGAAGTCGTTCTTCCCTCCACGCTCTACAAACTCCAAGTCGGCGCGTTCCGCGGCTGCACGTCCCTGACCACCATCACGTTCAGCGGCGCGAACAACCTTCAATTCATCAACGCGGATTGCTTCAAGGATTGCACGAACCTCAATAACATCAAGTTCGATTCCATCATCGGTATCGGCGACGGCGCATTCGAGAACGCGGGATTGATGCAGGTCGATCTTCCCAAGTCCGCACAGTCCATCGCGGCGAACGCATTCCTCAATAACACGAGCATGACGACCCTCAACCTCCAAGCGGATCTCATCAAGCTCGGCGCAAACGCATTCGAAAACTGCAACCGCCTTGAAAGCATTGTCATCAATGCAAACGTCATTCCCGACGGCGCATTCGAGGAATGCACCAACCTCAAAAACGTCACGATCGGCAAGGACGTCCAGGTCATCGGCCAGAACGCATTCCGTCACACGGCTGTCAGCAACTTCAATGTTGTAGAGGGCAACACCGTGTTCGAAACGGGAAATGCAAGCGGCGGCAACTACCTCATCGAAAAGGCAACGGGCAAACTTGCCCTCGTCGCTCCTACCGTGACAACCTTCTCCGTCAGCGATAGGAATATCACGACGATCGGCACAGGCGCGTTCTCCACGGCAAGCAATAACCTCAAAAGCGTTACGCTTTCGAATGTTACGGTCGTTGAGGACTATGCACTTGCAAACTGCGCGGCCCTCAGAAACCTTACACTCGGCACGTTGACCTATGTCGGCTCTCATGCCTTCTATGGCGATACGGCGCTCTCGACCCTTCCCACCTTGCAGGGCGGAAGCGACACCTTCATCGGCGAATACGCCTTTGCGTCAACGGGGCTCACCAACGTAACGATCCCTGCGGAAATCGCGATCGGCAACTACGCGTTCGCGGACAATAAGTCGATGAGCACTGTGAAGATCGAAAACAATGCCACGATCGGCGACTATGCGTTCTACGGCAGCTACAACTTGAAGACCGTCACGATCGGCGACGACGTTACGATCGGCGAGCGCGCATTCTCGGGTATCGCTTCGGGCGAATATATGGAGAAGATCGGTCACGGCGGCAAACTTGCGGAGTATTTCTATTCGGGCAAGAGCACGAGCTACAACAGCCAGAACGTCAACACGACCGTCATTCCCGCACTTTCCGCGATCAACTCGCTTTCGATCGGTAAGAACGCGGTGATCGGCGACTACGCCTTCTACAGTGCAGGCTCGGGCGATTATAACTATTCCTATACGGTAACGACGAACGGCAACGAGCAGACAAAGAGCGAAAAATACACGGGCGGCTCGCTTACCAGCGTAACGCTCGGCGAAGGCGCGACGATCGGCAACTATGCGTTCTTCGGATGCAAGAACCTCAAAACCATCGATCTTTCCAAGGCGAAGGCGATCGGCGACTATGCGTTCGCGGGCTCTATGACCGAGTACCTGCTCTTCTCGGGCGGCGAGACCATCATCATCAGCGAGATCTATACGGCAGCGCCTATTGAGAATATCAATATCTCTGCGGTCGAGACTCTTGGCGTCGGCGCATTCCGCGACAACGCGGCTGTGACGACGGTCACCCTCGGCGGGCTTGAAAACCTTCCCGACGAGACTTTCGCAAACTGCCCGAAACTCAACAGTGTTAATCTTAGCGGACTTTCCGTGATCGGAAAGGATGCGTTCAGCGGCTCTGCGCTTACGAGCGTCTCCTTCAAGGAAGGGGTCGAGATCGACGACGGCGCATTTGACAGCAACACGAAACTTGCAACGGCAAGCGGACTTGACAAGGTGGCGGCGATCGGCGCACGCGCATTCTACGGCACGGCGTTGACGGAAGCGAACATCTCTTCCGCAAAGCGTCTCGGCGACTTCGCATTCGCGACCTCGAAGGTTAAGAGCGTTACGCTCTCCGAAGAGCTCACCGACCTTGGCGAGAACCCGTTTGCGGACTGCGACATTCCCGAATTTACGAGAGGGAACGACGGCAAGACCAAGACGTTCGATCTTGCGGGCGGCATCGTCAAAGTTGTGAACGGCGTGCTCTACCGTACCAAGACCAACGGGCTTGAAATCATCACCTACCCGATGGGCAAGGCGGATAAGGAATTTACGATCGAAGAGGATACCGTCCGCGTCGGCGCGCAGGCGTTCCTGAACGCGAAGGTCTCCATCGTCACCATTCCGCGTGCGGTCCGTGCGATCGGCGACAAGGCATTCTACGGATGCACCTCGCTTACGGCGGTCAATTTCAGAAGCCTCAACGCACCTCGCCTTGAAGAAGCTTACGACTACCGCTATGACAACGCCATCGACGAAAAGGGCTTGAACATCTATGTCCAGGATTCCGTCGGCGATGTTGACGTCGGATTCCGTGACGGCACGACCTTCAACACGGGTAAGAAATTTGTCCCGTTCAAGATGTGGGGTTACAGCGCGACGACCGTTCTTTACGGCGCGAACTTCGTGTATGACATCACGAATGAGGCACATAAGACGCACACGCTTGTCATGGTCCGTCCGAAGAACGGCACGGGCTACGAGAGCTTCAACTATATGTGCTACTTCGACAGCTCCGTCCTCGGTGCGGATACGCTGACCGACCAGGGCGCGATCGTGCTCGGGCTCATCAAGACCCTTCCTTCGGCAATGGATCTCACGGCGGACGATTACGACCGCGTCACGGAGATCTACAACATGTATGATGCACTGCTCGACAGCGATAAGACGATCTTGCAGGCAGACGGCTATGCGGAGATCCTGCTCAATGCAAAGAGCATCGTGGACACCTACAAGCCCGCAACGCCCACCGATTCGAACACCGAAGAAGAGGGCAAGACCGATCTTACTTGGCTTTGGTATTTGCTTGTTGCAGTCGCAGGCATCGCGATCGGCGCGTTCGTCGCCTATCTCATCGCAGGCAGAAAGAAGAGCGAAGAGGATGATGCTTCGGCGGACAAGAGCAATGAAAACACCGAAAAATCGCAAGAGGAGAAATCCGAGAATAAATCGGACAACGAGTGATTATGAAGAAGAGAACGAAAGTAATCATGGCACTTGCAGCTGCATGCGCGGGGACTTTGGTCCTCGGCGCATGCAGTACCGAAGATCCGTACAAACAGTACCGAGAAGAGGGCTATGTCTACACTGTCATCTTCGATTCAAACGGCGGGATGCTTGCAAGTAACTCCAATACGCAGGTCAAGTTCTTCATGCAGGAGAGCGACGTCGAAAAAGGGCACAAGATCTATGCGCCCGACGACACCATCGCGCTCGGCAACGACTTTACCACCTGTTCTTGGACGGGGCATTTCCTCTCGGGCTGGTACAAAAAGAGCGAGGAGCGCAAAAACGCGGAGGGAAAACCCGTCGACGACTTCGGCGCGGTCTGCGAAGAAGTGCCCGTCACTGAGGAGGACGAAAACGGCAACGAACAGCCCGTTTTGGACGATCTCGGAAACCCCGTGACCGAGTTCATCTCCGAAAACGGCAAAGGTCCGGGACACATTTACAGCGACGAATGGGACTTCTCGAAGAAGCTCACAAAGAGCGACTTCAACGTGGACAGCGACGGAGACGGCGAGAACGATACGCTTCTCCTGTATGCGGGTTGGTTCACGAACTATGAGTATTTGATCCATTGGAACACGCCCAGCGAAAGCGGGGATATCACCATCGAGTTCGATCCCACCCTTGACGCGGCGAAGGCGGAGTTCTCCGTGCCGAATTGGGGGAGCGAAGAGGATCAGAACGTGAAGATGATCTATCCGAACACGTTCCTTTCGTTGACGGGAAAAACGTTCTCTGCGCTCTATGAGGACGCTGACAAGAAGAAAAAGGTCGAGACTTTCACGCACGAGGGAAAAATCGTGGACGGAAAGTGCGAGAACGGGCTCAAAGAGTACTACGCGGAATATCTCGACGGCGAATGGTTCCATGTTTACAGACCCGAAGATCTGACGGGGAACATGGTAATGTCGGGCTGCTACGAGATCTACGAGGACCTCGATTTCTCGGAAACGCGTTGGAGTTATAGCGGCTCTTTCCAGGGCGAGATCCACGGCAACGGGCACACGCTTTCCAACATCTCGGCGGTGAACGCGGGCACGAACGACGAAGTCGGCGGCTTGTTCGGACGCATCTTGGAGGGCGCGCTCTTCGAGGACATCACCTTTGAAAACCTCACCTTCTCCTTGCAGAAGGGCTCGATCCGCGGCACTGCGCTGTTCGGGGCGTTTGCGGGCGAAGTCAGCGAGGAAGCAACGTTCAAGAATGTGCGCGTCACGGGCACGTTCAAGATCGGCTGCGAAACGACGGCATACCCGCCGTTCTGCAAACAGACGGAATATCACTATCACGTCGGTATCCTTTCGGGCAACGGCGTAGCGGAGAGCAAGATCGAATACAAGATCGAGCTCGAAGGAGTCGGCGACATCGTTCCCACGCTCGATGAGGACGGGGTCACGGTCCATATCAACTGATCGGAGTAAGCGGGAGCGCAAGCGACCGAAAAAAATAATAAAAACGGAGGAATCACCATGAAACGTAACAAGTTACTCAGGGTAACCGCGCTCACGATGGGCGCAGCGATGAGCATGGGCGTATGCGGGATCTTTGCGGGCTGCTCGAAAGAAAACGACGCGCTTATCCTCATGACCGATGAACTCAACGAACTCTACAACCCGTTCTATTCGACGGCAGGTTCGGATATGGGCGTCGTCGGGGAGACGCAGATCGGTATGTTCACGACCGACGAGAGAGGCAACATGGCGGTCGGCGAGGATGAACCTTGCGTCGCGCTCGATTGGCAGAAGGTCGAATCAGGTACGACCGACGCCGACAAGAAAACGACGTATGACTTCATCATCAAAAACAACATCGTGTTCTCGGACGGCGTGCCGCTCACGATGAACGACGTGCTCTTCAACATCTATGTCTATCTCGACCCTGCATTCTCGGGCTCTTCGACCATGTATTCGACCGACATCGTCGGCTTGCAGGAATACAGAAACCAGAGAGCGGAATCGGGCGACAGCGGCGCAGCGGATGCGACCCTCAACTCTGCGGCGACCGCAAGAGCCGTCAACCGTGCCAACGAGCTTGCGACCCTCTTCACGACGACGGGCAGAACGCAGACCGACGGCGTGTACGACGCTTCCGAGGAAAAAATGTTGCAGGCGATCGCAGCGCACAAGCCGAGCGAAGGCTACAAGAGCGCTATCGCGGTGAACGGCAACATCTCCGACGACGATGCAAGAGCGCAGCTCAAAAAGGACTACCAGGATACCCTCGAAAAGTTCAAGGAAGAGCTTGGCAGGGACTACAACGGTTCGAAAGACTCCTACACCGACCCCAAGACCCCTTATCCGACCGCAAAGGTCTATGAGAGAGGTTCGATCGAGTACAGCGGCGGGTTCGACGAGATCGTCTCCTTCATGTACACCGAAGGTTATGTCACCATCGACTTCCATCAGGAACAGGGTCAGAAGGTGGACAGAAACAAGATCGACAGAGTCGAGCTCAGTTACAGCACGTCCAACGTGCACGACAGAGACAGCGCGATTGATTACGTCTACAACGATAAGTCCGTCTCGAAATTCCACGAGGTCTTGATGTATTGGGCGTCGGGCGGCGAGATGCAGAATGAGTTCCTCGCAAAGGCGAAGGACGTCATCCTCCACGAGAGAGTTCCTGAAGGGCAGCTCGTCATCCCGAACATCTCGGGCATCCAATCCCTCGGTCACGTTGACAACGGTCCTACCGAAGTCACGATCGGCGGCAAGACCTACAAGGTCGCGCGCGATCATGACGCAAACGGCGTTCCGACCGATTCCAGCACCTACGACGTGCTTCGGATCGTCATCAACGGCGTCGACCCCAAGGCTGAATGGAACTTCGGCTTCTCGGTCGCACCTTACCATTACTATTCCGATCCCACGCAGGAAGATCTGAAAGTGGACATCAAGAACAACAAGTTCGGCGTCCGTTGGGCGAATTTCGACTTCCAGAGCAACGTCATTCAAGGACGCAACACCTGGGGCGAGAGCAAGAACAAAGTGCCGCTCGGCGCAGGCGCATACATGGCAACCAACAAGGAGAACGAGGATCAACCCGAAGGGACCGAGTTCGTCAGCAACCAGATCGTCTATTATAAGTCCAATCCTCATTTCCTGCTCGGCGAGCCGATCATCAAGAAGATGCAGTACCGTATCGTGTCTGCTTCCAACGCGCTTACATCCCTTCAAAACAACGAAGTGCACCTGGTCTCCCCTCAATTCACGAAGGAGAACAGCGACATCGTCAATGAGAAGAGGTTCAAGGACAGAGGGTATGCTTCCATCTCCTCTTGGCAGCTCGGCTACGGTTACATCGGCGTGAATGCAAGCTACATTCCCGACATCAACATCCGTCGTGCGATCATGGCGGCGATGAACGAAGAGCTTGCACTCGGCTACTATGAACAGGATACCTGTATGAACATCTATTGGAATATGTCGGCTTGCAGCTGGGCATATCCTCAGGCGGGCGACGTTCCCTACGACGGCGTTCCGAACGCACACCCCAACACCAACAACGGTCACGACTATGCGATGGCAGTCAGCGAAGCGAAAGACAGCCAGGGCAGAAACGCCAACGACAACAACCGTATCAACTTGATCAAGAAGTACATGCAGGCGGCGGGCGTCTCTGCGGGCGATGCGAAACTCAAACACACCTTCACGATCGCAGGTTCTTCCTTGACCGAACACCCGTGCTATGCCGTGTTCCTGAAAGCGCAAGAGCTCTTGAACGATCTCGGCTGGGACATCGAAGTCAAGGCAGATACCAACGCACTGACCAAACTCGCAACGGGTTCGTTGGAAGTCTGGGCGGCAGCTTGGGGCTCGGCGCTTGACCCCGATATGTATCAGGTCTATCACAAGAATTCCAGCGCGACGAGCGTTCTCGCTTGGGGTTATAAGGCGATTTTGAGCGGCGACGACGCGACCTACGGCGAAGAGAAAGGCATTCTCGACAAGCTCTCCGATGTCATCGACCAAGCTCGTACCATGAACGACCGTGCGCAGCGTACTGCTCTTTATAAGACGGCAATGGGCTATGTCTTGGATCTTGCGGTGGAACTTCCCATCTATCAGAGACAGGTCATGTATGCACTCAACCTCAACGTCATCGACGAGACCTCTTTGGAGCATGATGAAAACGGCAATCTCTTGATCAACCCCTACACCTCGCCGCTTTCGAAGATTTGGAAAGTCAGACTCAAATAAAATCTCAACCTTTGGAGATAAAAAATGCTAAAATACATTTTGAAGCGTTTGGGGCTATCCATCATCATCTTGCTCGGCGTATCGATCATCGTCTATACGCTCGTGAGGTGCATGCCCTTCGACTATGTCGAACAGGAGATCGCAAAGAGAGGCGGACAGAACAAAGCGATCCTGCAAGAGACGATGGAAGCTCTTTACAAAACGACAGGTTTGAAAGATCCGATCATCGTCGGATACGGCAAATGGTTGTGGAATTTGTGCAGGCTCGACCTCGGGAAAAGTTACACGAGCGGTGATGATGTTATCAACGTCATTGCCGATCATATGGGCACATCGTTTGCGATTGCATTCTTCGCAATGATCTTCGAGTACTTGATCGCGATCCCGCTCGGCGTCACCGCAGCGACCCATCAATACTCGATCCGCGACTATGTCGTCACGATCCTTGTCGTCATCGGGCTTTCGCTTCCGTCCTTCTTCTTTGCACGTCTCCTTCAAGGCTTGTTCGCGGCGAACCTCGGCTGGTTCCCCGTACAGGGCATGGTGACGACAGGGTATGAGACGGGATTCGAATGGCTCGGAAGTATCCTATGGCACATGGTCTTGCCGATGGTCTCGATCATCGTGCTCGGCATCGGCGGCACGATGCGTTACACCCGTACGAACATGCTCGAAGTGCTCAACTCCGACTATATCCGTACGGCGCGCGCAAAGGGCTTGGGTGAAGGAAAAGTCATCTACAAGCATGCGTTCCGTAACACGATGATCCCCATTGTCACGATGCTCGCAGGCGTCCTTCCAGGACTTTTCTCGGGCTCGATGATCACCGAGGAGATCTTCGGTATTGACGGTATCGGACGCATCGCGCTTCGGGCGACGACAAACGTCGACGTTCCGTTCATCATGGGCTATAACATGTTCCTTGCCTTTTTGAGCGTCATCGGCGTGTTGCTCTCCGACCTCATGTACATGGTCGTTGACCCGCGTGTCAAGCTCGCATAATGGAGGATGCAAATGGACGAAAAGAAACATCCGAATGAAATGAACGCCGAAGGGGAGCCTTTCGTAAAGGCTCCCGTGGCGGACACCGTTACCAATCCTCCCGTCACGAAGGAGCTCGAAGTTCCGAAGGAAACCGAGGCGGAGGAAGTCAGAGAGGAGAAGAAATTCGAGGACCGCGACGTGTTTGCAAACGTCGAATCGGGCGAACCGCTCGATGACGGCGAAACGCCGCTCGATAAGAACGTCAAGCTGATGTCCCCTGCGAGAATGGTCCTGCGCCGTTTCTTCCGCTCGAAACTGAGTATCATCGGGCTTGTCATGGTCGTCGGGATCATCGTGTTCTGCTGGTTCGGACCTGTGGTCTACCAGAGATGGGGCGAGATCCAAGTCGACTATGAAGGCGAGCTCGATACTTCCGTCCGTCCGATCACCGTAGAGGACGACGGCGATACATACACCTTCTACCGTGCGATCGAGAGCCGTTCGCTCACCTTGAAAAAGTCTGCACCGAGTCCGAGCCACCTTCTCGGCACGGACGAACAGGGCACGGACGTATTTGTGCGTCTCATGTACGGCGGACAGAGATCGCTGCTCATCAGCTTTATCGCCGTGTTTGCGATCGCGATCGTCGGTATTATCTTCGGTGGGATCGCGGGGTATTTCGGCGGCTGGGTGGACAACTTGATCATGCGTATCTGCGATATCTTGATGTGCCTTCCCGGACTTCCCATTCTATTGATCATCGGTACGATGCTCGACGGTCTCGGGATCAGCAGTTCGAGCCGAATGTATTATCTGATGATCTTCCTTACGATCTTCTCGTGGGGCGGCACGGCGCGGCTCGTCCGCGGACAGCTGCTGTTCCTGCGCGAGCAAGAGTACATGGTCGCAGCGGAAGCAATGGGATTCTCCGTCGGCAGAAAGATCTTCATGCACCTTGTGCCGAACGTCATGCCGCAGCTCATCGTCTCGATGTCTTTGAGCCTGGGCAGTATGATCCTGTATGAAGCGTCGCTGTCCTACCTCGGCATGGGCGTCCCGCCTCCCTACGCATCTTGGGGCGGCATGGTCAATGCGACGAACGACCCCAACGTTTTGAGAGATCACTTCCACATTTGGGGTCCTCCCGGGATCTGTATCATCATTGCCGTGCTCGGATTTAACTTTGTCGGTGACGGTCTCAGAGACGCGCTTGACCCGAAGATGAGGAGATAAGCATGAAAATTCCCTTTATAAAGAAGAAAGACGAAGAGACTTCCGACAAGCACTATCTGTCGGGCAAGGAAATTCGTCAGATCGCGAAAGAAAACAACAAAGTCATGCACGCGCTCGAAAAGGAGAAGCGGCGCAAGAAGCCCGAATCGGAGTTCCTTGCCGAGATGAAGGACGAGAAGAACATTCTCGAAGTCGACGATCTTCATTCCTTCTTCTTCACCGATCAAGGCGTGGTCAAGGCGGTCAACGGCGTGTCGTTCAATGTCCCGCAGGGGTCGACGGTCGGCATCGTCGGCGAGTCTGGCTGCGGCAAGTCGGTCACGAGTATGTCCATCATGCGCCTTCTGCAAGGACCGCAGGGTCAGATCTATTCGGGTTCGATCCGCTTTAAGTCCTTCGACTTTAAGCTCGACGAGGAAGGCAAGCCCATTCCCATTTGGGAGGACGATGAAAACGGCGAGCCGATCTACGACCCCGTCTTTATCAAGAAGGGCAAAGACCCCGTTTGGGACGACGATGAAAACGGCAATCCCGTCTATGTGCCGATGTACGACAAGGCGGGCAATCCCGTGGTCGGCGAGGACGGCAAACCCGCCACCGAGCGCAGGCAGAAGCTCGACGAAAAGGGCAAGAAGCTCTTTGCGCCGCACCTCGAACCCAAGCTCGACAAGGACGGCAAGCAGGTCATGGCGCGCAGACAGAAGCACGACGAGTACGGCACCAAGCTCTATGAAATGGAAGAGAAGGTGTTTGACATCGCCAAGATGCCGATCAAGGAAATGTACCGTCTCCGCGGCCGTCAGATCTCGATGATCTTCCAAGAGCCGATGACCTCGCTCAATCCCGTCTTTACGATCGGCAACCAGCTCGACGAAGTGACGCTCCTGCACGTTCCCGGGGCGACCAAAGAAGAGGCGAAGCAGCGCTCGATCGAGATGCTCAACCTCGTCGGCATTGCAATGCCCGAACGCGTGTACAACGCGTTCCCGCATGAGCTCTCGGGCGGTATGCGGCAGCGTGTCATGATCGCAATGGCGCTCGAAGGAAACCCGCGGCTCATCATCGCAGACGAGCCCACGACGGCGCTTGACGTTACCATTCAGGCGCAGATCCTCGACCTTTTGAGGGGCTTGAAAGACCGTATCAACGGGTCGATCCTGCTCATCACGCACGACTTGGGCGTGATTGCGGAGATGGCGGACTTTGTCGTCGTCATGTACGCGGGACGCATCATCGAGCAGGGCACGGCGTCCGAAGTGTTCCATCATCCGATGCACCCGTACACGATCGGGCTTCAAAAGAGCAAGCCGACGATGGATACGACGTCCGACGTCTTGTTCAATATCCCGGGCAACGTTCCCAACCCGATCGACATGCCCAACTATTGCTATTTCCGCGAACGTTGCGGACAGTGCACCAAGCGCTGCGGCGGGGACTATCCCGAAATGATCCAGGTGAGCCCCACGCATTGGGTGGCATGCCATCTTTACGCAGATAACGACAAGAAGAAGGAGCGTAACTTATGAGCATCAAAAAGCAGGAATCATACGAAGAGACGCTCGAAAAAGAGAATGCCAAGGAGAGCTTGGAGCACACCAGTGAAGAGTTCCGTCAGTTTGACGATGCGGCAGAGGCAGCGAAGGAGCAGGAGCTCCGCGACGAAAAGGCGAAGGAAGATTCCGAACTTCCGCCCGATCCCGACGCCCTGCTCGAAGTCAGACACTTGAAGAAGTACTTCCCGCTCAAAAAGTCGATGTCGGGAAAAGTGCTTGTCTCTCTTCGCGCGGTAGACGACGTATCGTTCAAGCTCAAAGCGGGCGAGACGATCGGTATCGTCGGCGAGTCGGGCTGCGGCAAGACGACGCTTGGCAGAACCATTTTGAAGCTCCATCAGCCGACAGACGGACAGATCTTCTTCAACGGAGAGGATATCGCGAAGTACAAACCCGCGCAAATGCGCCCGTTGCGTACGCAAATGCAGATCATCTTCCAAGACCCGTACTCGTCGCTTCCTCCGCGGAGTACGGTCGGCGGAATTTTGTCCGAGCCTGTCAAAGTCCATAAGATCGTGCCCAAGACCGAGATCAAGGACTACGTCTTGCAAATCATGGACATGTGCGGTCTGAGAGACTACTATTACGAACGCTATCCCCACGAATTTTCGGGCGGGCAGCGTCAACGTATTTGTATCGCGCGTGCGCTCAGCGTGAAGCCGAAACTCGTCATCTGCGACGAGCCTGTCTCCGCGCTCGACGTGTCGATCCAGGCGCAGATCATCAACCTTTTGAGAAAATTACAGAGCGAACACGGATTCACGTATTTGTTCATTTCGCACGATTTGTCGGTTGTCAAGCACATTTCCGACAGGATCGGCGTCATGTATCTCGGGTCGATGGTCGAGTTCGGGGACAAGAAGAGCATATTTGAGAACCCGCTGCATCCTTACACGCAGGCGTTGTTCTCGGCAGTGCCTAATCCCAATCCCGACGTCAAGATGAAGCGGATCGTCTTGAAGGGGGATATTCCCTCACCTGCGAATCCGCCGAAGGGCTGCAAGTTCCATACCCGTTGTCCTCGGGCAATGGAGATCTGCTCCCATATTGCACCCGTATATAAGGAATACGAGCCCGGGCATTTCACTGCTTGCCATTGTTATCCGCAGGAGGATTGATGTCAAAAAAGCAAAAACAAGATCAAAAGTCCGAAGAGGGCGAAGCGCAGAAGGAGCGCAAGGTCAAGGTCGTGTATTATGATGACGGTTCGACGATCGCGGACATGAGCGGTACGCACCGCGGCGGAAAGCGACCAGAGCGAAGTCAAGCGACATTTCGGGAAAAGATGAAGACGTTTTTTTCCGTGATGAAGAAGATGGTCTTGCCGCTATTATGCACGTTGATCGGGTTTTTGCTGGTGTATATGTTCCTTATGTGGCGAACGGGACGACTATAATAGCTCAAACGTGTTTCATGGAAACTTCCCTAAGGTCTCTCCGACAAATTTGTCGGAGGGATCTTTTTATGTCCTAAAAGAGAGGAAGGGCGGGCATATCTCTTGCTGTCCCCTTGAGGGGTGGAGCATTGCGCCAACGGTTATTAACCGTTGGCGCAATGCGACAGGATTGAGCGCATCAGAGGCGCGAACGGTGACCGAACACGGGATTCTACCCGTGTGAGAAAGTGGCGCGCCCACTTTGCTCTTTTTCTTGCTGTCCCCGTTGAGGGGAAAGTACCCGAGCAAAGCGAGGGGGAAAGGGGTGTGCAATGACGCGCTTGCACAAAATAAGGAGACACCCCCTCAGCCGCTCTGCGGCAGCTCCCCCTCATAGGGGGCGCCAAGATGGGGCAAGAGATGCTGCTCCACCCCTCAAAGGGGGAGCCAAGAAAAAACTCGCTTTCCCCCTCAAAGGGGGAGCCAAGGGGGGTGGGGGACTTTTCTGCGGCTTGCGGGAAGCGTCAAGTTCTTTGGAAAAAATTCAGTCAAAGTCTTGCATTTTTTTCGGGGATATGGTAGAATAAGTATGCGTTAAAGTTTCATACTATTAATAGTAAGATACAAGGCATCGTGTATCCTTTTTTCGCTATTGATAGGAAACTTTGACGCAAACAACATGGATACTCAGTGCGGGCGTTCCATGTTGGGGCGTCCTTATTTTTTGTCAAAAATTTATATTTTGGAGGATATATGAAACACAAAAGACTTTTGACGATGGCATTATCGCTTTTTGCGGCGATCCCGATGGCGTTCGCCTTTGCGGCTTGCGACGATTTTTCCGAGGTAAACCAAAAGCCCCCGATCACAAACGAACAAGATGATCAAGGTTCGCAGGGTGGAAACCAGGGTAGCCAGGGTTCGCAAGGCAATCAAGGCGGAAGCCAAGGCAACCAAGGGCAACAAGGCAGCCAGGGCGAGCAAAAGCCCGATGAAAAGCCCGACAGTCCCGAAAATCCTTTAAACCCCGATGATGAGAAGGGTGAGGACGGGCATACGCATACATATGGGAGTTGGGAGATCGTGAAGAAAGCGACCTGTATAGAAGAGGGCGAGCGAAAGAGGACGTGTAAGGAATGTGATAAGGTTTAAACGGAAAAAATTCCGAAAACAGATCACAAATACAATACCGAAAACGTCTGTGAAGTTTGCGGTCGTGAACTTGAATATACGATTGGGCTTGAATATGATGGTAGCTCGGTGATCGGAATCGGCACGGCAAAGGACAGGGAGATCGTGATTCCCGCCTATCATGCAGGGAAGGCAATTACGTCGATCGGGAAAGAGGCGTTTTACGGCAGTGACGTGATTACGAGTGTCTATTTTCCTGGGACAGTGACCAATATCGGCGAATCGGCGTTTGAATGGTGCGAAAATCTTACGGACGTGACGTTTGAATGGAAATTGAAAACGCTTTCGAAGAATGCTTTTGCAAACTGTGCGAAGTTGAAGAGCATTTCTCTTGACGAGATTGAAACAATCGGCGAAAGGGCGTTTTACGGATGTACAAGGCTAAGCGATGTTTCTATTGGGGCAGTCAAAACGATCGACGAAAAGGCATTTTGCGGCTGTACGCAGCTTACGAAAATTTCTCTTCCCGACAGTGGGATCACGATTAAAGCCAAAGCGTTTGCGGAAACGGGATATTATGCGGACGGAAAAAATTGGAAAGAGGGCTTACTCTACATCGGCAATCATTTGATTGACCATAACGACGATTTCCAACAGTCTGTTTTCACGTTGGATAAATCCGTGATATCCATTGCCGAAAATGCCTTTTTGGGCGCGCAGATCACCGAGCTTACCATTCCCGACGATGCAAAGCTATCGAAGGCTATGGAAGGGGAGTTTTCCAAAGTTAAAAAGTTTAATGGAAATGGCAAATACCTTTCTATGTTTCGGCTTACGAACTGCGAAGAACTTGCAACATGCGGTGAGATATGGTTGATAGCGGAAGAGAGTACCAATAATCTTAAACTTAAAGAATATAATAAGCTTAAAAAGGTAACGTTTTACACTGATACTAAAATAAAAGGAAATTCTTTTTCTGGTTGCACACAGATTGAGGAATTTATAAACTGTAAGAATATTTCCTATATAGGAGATGGAGCATTTGAAAATTGTACAGGATTTGAAGAATTAGAATTTACCAATGATTTATCTTATATTGGAGAAAGGGCATTTAAGGGATGCATAAAACTTAATAAAGTTTCTTTGGGTAACGGGGCAATGAAGATTGGCGATTATGCATTTTTGGATTGTACTTCTTTAACGGAAATTACTGTGGGTGACAATGCTCTGTCTATTGGTTGCGGTGCATTTAAAGGGTGTAATAGCCTTGAACGTATTACACTTCCGTTTGCGGGTAACACGAAAGATCCTAAGGAAGCATCCGAAAAAACAGTATTCGGATATATTTTCGGATATCAAAGAACGCGTTCTCCTCAATGGGTATCGGGAGAATATAAAGATTTGGAAGATGGAGCAAGATTTCAGTTCGCGAAGGATAGGGAATATTATTTTTTCAATATCCCGCAGACACTTAGGTCGGTTAAAATTGCAGTTGGTAACGTATTAGAATATACGTTTTACAATATGAGAAATATCGCGCTTGATGTATCTATTTCTTCCACTGCAACAGAGATTGGAGAGCGCGCATTCTTTAATTGTAATGGACTCAAACAAATTCAGATTCCAGACGGAGTGACTTCAATTGGATGGGATGCGTTCGATGGTTGCGCCTCTCTTACCAGCATCGAAATTCCCGACAGCGTGACGACGATTGGAGAGCGTGCGTTCGAGGATTGCGAATCTCTTACAAGTGTGACGATTGGGAACGGTGTGACGGAAATTGGGCATAGTGCGTTTGACGATTGCACATCTCTAACAAGTATTGAAATTCCCGACAGCGTGACGACGATCAGGGATTGGGCATTCAGGAATTGCACATCTCTTACAAGCGTAACGATTGGGAACGGCGTGACGACGATTGGAGATTGTGCGTTCTATGAATGTACGTCTCTTACAAGTGTAACAATTGGGAATGGTGTGACGACGATCGGAGAAAGGGCGTTCAGTGGTTGCACATCTCTTACAAGTGTCACAATGGGGAACGGCGTGAAGACGATTGGAGAGAGAGCGTTCTATCAATGCACATCTCTTACAAGTGTCACAATGGGGAACGGTGTGACGACGATTGGAGAGGGTGCGTTCTGGAATTGTAAAGCCCTTACAAGTGTAACGATTGGGAACGGTGTGACAACGATTGGAGATAATGCGTTCAATGGCTGCTCATCTCTTACAAGTATCGAAATTCCCGATAGCGTGACGACGATCGAGACGCGGGTGTTCTTGGGTTGCACCTCTCTTACCGAGATCACCTATCAAGGGACGATTCAGCAGTGGAATAAGGTCAAAAAAGGTTCCTTTTGGAAAGAGAAAAGCTCTATCAAAACCATCCGTTGCCAAGACGGCACAATTACCTTATAAATTCAAATCGTAAAAATTGTAGGGCGGCGGGAGCGTATGCTCCCGCCGCCGCTTTCTATTCCTCCGCTCCTTTTTTCTATCCCTCCGCTTCCTATCTCATCCCAAACTGTTTACTTTCCCTCAAAATCGGCAAAAACAAAAGGGGAGGAAATTATGATCAAGAGCATCGTTCTGGAACTCAACGGCAAGGTCCTATCCGAACAGGAGATCAACAGCTACATCTGCGTGAGCAAGGTCGTCAGCGATACCGTCAACCAAGTCTATGATCGCTTCCATCGGGCATGAAGGAAAAAAGTAAAAACATCTCCTTCGATTTCCCGCTCTATGACGAGATCCCCGATACGCTCGGTTCGATCACCGCGCTCTATCTCCGCGTCTCGACCGACTCCCAAGCGCAGGAAGGCTATGGGCTCGACGTGCAATACGACGCGCTCAAAAAATACGTCCTCGCCTACGACATCCCGAATGCCGTCGTCTTTGTCGATGACGGCTACACGGGCATGAACGAAAACCGTCCCGCCTTCCAAAAACTCTTGGACTGCATGCGCCGCGGACGGGTCAAGTTCGTCATGACCTACGCGCTCGACCGCATCGCGCGGCTTCAAATGCCCATTCTCCGCTTTTTGAAGGAAGATTGTAAACTCGCTAACTGCGATTTTCTCGCCGTCAAGGACAACATCGATTCCCGCAACAAGCAGACCTTCAATATCCTCATCTCCATTCTTTCCATGTTCGCGGAACTCGACCACGATGCGATCGTCTCCAAACTCTTTCAAGGGCGAAAACAACGCGCGCTCGACGGGTATTGGAAGGGCGGGGGCAATCCGCCGTTTGGCTATTATTATTCAAAAGAACTGAATGACCTCATTCCCGACCCCGACAAAGCCCCGCTCGTCAAGCAGGTCTTTCTCATGTACAACAGCCTGCAATACACCCCGCGCCAAATCGCGGAGGCGGTGGGACTTTCGAGCGATACGGCGGTGCTCGGCGTTTTGCGCAACCGCACTTATCTCGGCGAGATCACCTTTCGCGGCGAACAATACGCGGGCAAGCATCATCCCTTGATCGACGAAGAGACCTTCGCGCGCGCACAGGAGATCTTAAAGAGCCGCAGCGTCGTTCGGACGCACTCGCAGTATCTTCTCTCTTCGCTTTTGTACTGTGGAAACTGCGGTGCGCGGATGCGGTACATGCTCTACGGCAAGGGGGAGCGCCAAACGCTCAAAATTCTATGTTATTCCCGCTTTGCGTCGACCAAGAAGTCGCTCGTCAAGGACCATGCCTGCCCGAATTTTATCTATGATGCGGAAGAGGTGGAACGGGCGGTCACGGCACAGATCATGCAGTTCTCGGTGGAATATCGGGATGAGATCAAGCATCGGCGTGTGAAGCAAGAGGACGTGATCGACGGCTTGAATGCCCGCGGAGAGCAGCTCAAAATCGAGTATGACCGCCTTTTGAACGCCTATCGGAAACTTGGGAACGAGGAGATTTTGGAGCGGGCGGCGGAGGTCGATGCGGAGCGCAAGAAGATCGCACGGGACATTGCCGAGGAGCGGGAGAAGCAGTCGATGACGAAGAAGATTATGGCGCAAGAGGAGATGATCAAGACCCTTTCGGGCACCTGGAAGGAGATGAGCGCGCGGGAACGGCAAGCGATCATGCGGGATCTTATCGAGAAGGTGATTTTGACCGAGGGCGAGTTGAAGATCGTGCTCAACAAGACGGAATACGAGAAGAAGCTCTCGAACGAGGATTGAGAAAAAAGCCCGAGCCAGAAGGGAAAAAGCCCGCGAGTTTTTGAGAAAAAACCATGAAAAAAGCAGCGCATTTCTCCACCGTTCAATGCCGAAGCCCTGAACACAACGTCCGAAACGTTGCAGAGTATGAACGCTACTTCTTCTAATAGTATAGCACAAAATTCTGGAAAATCAAGGGGGGTTCGAAAAAAATTGAAGCGGTCTACTTCTCTGACGCCCGATGCCGAAGCCCCGCGCTCTACGTCCGAAACGGGACAGAGGATAAAAACCACTTCTCTTAGCAGTATAGCACAAAATTCGAAAAAGTCAAGGGGTTTCAAGAAGAATGCCCTTTGGGAGATGAAAAAGTCTTTCGCAAGTGAATCCGCAACTGCTTAAATGGTTACGCATTGTTAACGAAAGACCCGACGACTTGCCGCAAGTGAATCCTCAACTGTATGAGTGGTTGAGCACTGTTAACGATAAGCCTTCCACTAACAGTATAGCACAAAATTCGGAGAAGTCAACGGTTTCCGAGAAAAAAGACGGAAAAATGCGAGATACGCATTGCCTGAAACCGACAGCGAGAGCAGGGAGACGAGACAAACTACGGAGGGAACGTACAATATGCCTTGTCGAAGTCTTTCCGAGCAGGTAGACGACGTTATATCGGGCAAGCACAATCCAAACCTTGATCTTTATGTTTCGGAAACACCACAGGTATGTTTGGATATCGGCTTTGAAAAACGCCTCTCCTCATGAGGGCGTATTGTACGTTTCCAACGATACAAAAAAATTCGAGAATTTTCCGACCTACGAGGGCTGCAATTGCCCACCCGTCTGGAAATCTCGAATTTTGAAGCGGGTGAAAAATCACCTGTGTCTACTGGTAGTATACGCGAAACTTCCGCATCTGTCAAGCAAAACGCCAAAACTAATCCGAAAATTTTTTCCAAAGACATCCGCTTTGCGTTGCCGCAATCCGAGGGACAACGGCTTGACAATTACAGCCTTTTGCAGTATAATAATTTCGTTAAAATCTTAGGAGTTAATTTTTTATGAGCGAGAAACAAAGTCTTGGACATGGGCGAGCCATGTTGCTCCAAACTTTTATGAATCGGAACTTATCTGAGAATATAGAAGTTCGGATTTCCGAAATTATCAAGAGTGCAAGGCTACAATCAGGGAGCGAAGCGGCGGAGCAGAAAGCCGAGGAGTTGACGAAGCTCATCAACGGTTGCAAGACTGAAGAGGAAATCCTCAAAGCGATAAACGCCATGCGTTGAGGAAAATTCTTTTCATTTCAACTTCACAAAATGATTCCAATGATTTTGGGTGAAATCAAACGGTACTTGCGCGACGGAAACAGCCTCCGCGTCAGCCGCTCCATCCGCGATACCGCCTATAAGATCTTAAAGGTCCGCGAAGGAATCGAAGAACGCGACGAGGAGGCGACCATCGAAAAAATCGCCGCGGAAATGCAGGTCAAAGAGCGCGACGTCGTCTACGCCCTCGACGCCATCTCCGACCCCGTCTCCCTCTACGACCCCGTCTACAATAAGTCGGGCGATACCTTAGAGCTTTTGGACCAGCTCTACGACGAGACCCAAAGCGATGAGATCTGGACCGAACGCGTCGCCCTCCGCGAAGCCATCGACCGTCTCTCCGACCGCGAACGCAAGATCTTGATGCTCCGCTACTTCGAAGGCAAGACCCAAACCGAGATCTCCGCCGAAGTCGGTATCTCCCAAGCCCAGGTCTCCCGCCTCGAAAAAAATGCCCTCGGCACGATCAAAAAAGAAATCTCTTGACCCACCCCTCACGCTGCTTCGCCCTTCCCGACAATTCTCTTTTTGAAGCGATGAGAACATCTTTTCGGGAGATGGAAACTTTTTTGTCGAAGGCGCATACAATGTAGCGTGGAAACGAGTTTTTTGGAATTGAAGCAAAAGCAAGTCGTCAACATCTGCGACGGCAAACAGCTCGGAAAGGTCTGCGACGTAGTGTTCACCTTTCCCGAGGGCAAAGTGCAGGGCATCGTCGCGCCCGGGGGAAAGGGCTTCCGCTGGGGGAAAGCCGACCTCTTTATCGATATCCGAAATGTCACGAAGATCGGCGTCGATACCGTTCTCGTCGAGGTCAAATCCGCCCCCGCCAAGGACAAAAAGAAAAGCAGCAGGGGAGAATATCCGCCCCCTCAGCCGTCTCCGCAACAAGATCCCCCGCCCTTCCTCCGCGGTAACCCCCAAAGTGACCGCAGAGACTACGGAGAGTATGAATAATCAAAAACGACCCGCTTTTTGCATGCGACGGGTCGTTTTTTGACGTTTTGCATAGTATTATGTCTGACATACTATTGCGATTTTTCCTTTTATATAGTACTATGTCTGACATAATACCTTCAATTTTCCGCTTGATAGCAGTCACAGAGCCTGCCGTCGGGCAAATAGCCCGTGTCTGAGCATTTCGGGCAACAGTATTTGGGCTCTAAATCTTCGGGAGCGATCCCGAGAAGGCGCAGGGCGTCGAGCCGCCGTTTTTGCGCCTCGGCGAGTTTTTTGCGGCAGGCGGCGATGGCGCTTTCGTCAAACATTTCCGCACGGGCGAGTTCGATCTCGCCTTTTTTCACGTCCCCGTCCGCCTCGCGGAAAGCGGGGCTTTTCATCGCCTCGCGGCGGGTCGTCTCTGCGACCGTTTGGGCGCGCTGGCGCAAAATCGCATAGTGGTGCTCCCTGTCCGTTCTGCGGTCGGCCGCGATCGCGGCTTCGCTCTTAAAGATATTTTCCTTGCCTTTTGCAACGCCCTTCGAGGCAGACAGTCTTTCGGCTTCTTCCGCCGTCGTCGCGCCCGTGCGCTTCCATTCGGTAAGCAGTTTGTTCATGTAGGGGATGGGGGACGACGCCCCCGCGGCTTTTTGCGCCGCCGCAAGAATCATGGACTCGCTCATGCCCTGCCGCTCCCAATCGGCGAGCGTGTCGAGCGCGCTCTGCGTCTTGTTCACGACGCCGCACACCGACTGAATCGCTTGCAGCGTCTTGAAGTGCTTTTCGCGCGCCGAACAATAAGCCTTGACGTTCGCATCGCCGACGACGCCGCCTTGGTAGAGTGAACCGATCAGCGCGTCCATTTCGGAAAAACCATAGCGGAGCTTAAAGCTCAGCGAAGCGAGGGCGAGAAGGCTCTCTTTTCCATAGCCGCGCCCGACCCATTTTTCGGCGTACTCCTCCATGTAGACGCGCGGGCTTTGCACCTTCACGCCGAGTTTGCGCGCGATCGAAAAGACGAGACCCAATAACTCTTCCCGCCGTTCGAGGTAGGCTCTTGCCTCCTTTGCGGTGAGGATATTTTTCTCTTTGAGTTCGGAAAGGAGCAGGTCGAGCGAGGGGAGAGACCCTTTTTTCATCGAGCGGGCGCATTCCTCGATCGTGTCCTCTCGAAAGCCGAGGGAGAGCCAGGTTTCGTACCGTTCGAAGTCGCTCTCCTGCGGCTTTTTGAAGATTCCGAGCAGCGAGAAAATTTTCGAAAGGGCTTGTTCGTGTTTGTTGAAACTTGCAAGTTCGCCCTCGACCTGTTCATAGGTAAATTTTTGGTCTTTTGCGAGCTGTTTTGCCTTGTTCATGACATGGCGGAAGGAGATCTCGCCGTCCTTTTTCATGCAGTATTCGACGACGAGAAGAAACGCCTGCTGTTCCATCCGTTCGTTTTCGAGAAATTCGAGGATCTTCTGCATTTCGTAGGGTTTGAAGTCCTTGCCCGCCTTTTGAAGCCGCTTCAAAAGCTCGCGGTTGAAGTCGGCGTACTTTTCGGCTTTGATGGGCTTGGGCTTCCCGACGGCGGAGCTGACGGGCAGGTATTCGAGAAAGAGCGGCTCTTTTGAAAGGATATGTACAAGCCCGCATTCTTCCCAAAACTCGAAGATCTCGGTAAAGCGTTTTGCGTCGATTTTGAGGAGCTTTGCAGCGGCGGCTGCGTCGAACTCTTCCTTGCAGCTGCAAAGATACAGCCCATAGAGATACGCGCGCACGGCGTCCCCGTCCGCCCACGGGAGATACTTCGTGATGAACTGATTCTCCACGCTCGTGTACATATTTTCGGTAAATTCTTTGGAAAAGGCTGAGAAGGGCATTTGTTTCCTCATTATATGCTTGCTTTTTTTTTCCAGCTGTTGTATAATTATAGCATATCTTCGCCCGAAAGGCAACCGTTTTCCGTAAAACGCGTCCGCCGCGCAAAAGGCAATGGACTTTTTCGGGAACACTTTCGGAACGCGGGCTTGACTTTCGCTCCGCAGACTAAAATAAAGCAAGGAGGGAACGCTTTCTTTGGCAAATACGATTTTAACGCCCGTGACGCTGTGGCGGGATTTCGACGAGCATCTTCCGCTCCGCGAAGAGATCCTATCGGAACGCGACGTCTTTGACGGCGTGATCTTGCGCGAAGTGTATTTTCTCGGCAGGCAGACCCTCTACGGCAGAGTCAAGATCTATGCGCAGTCCTTTCTCCCCAAGGACAAGGAGAACTATCCGTCGGTGATGATCTTCTTCGAGGCGGGGCTGGGATTCGATATGAAGCTCGTCGAGCATTTCACAAAGCAGGGCTATGGGGTGCTTTGCGTCGACTATTGCGGCGACATGGGCAGCGGCAGGCATACCATCTATCCCCGCGACGTGGACTACGCGAACTACACGCGCGCGGGTCGGGCGATGGAATATGCCGACAAGACGGCGCGCGAGACCAGCTGGTATGAATGGGCGGCGGTCGCAAGGTATGCGGCAAGGTATCTCAAAGACGATCCCAAAGTCACCGCGGTCGGGGCGATCGGGCTTCGGACGGGCGGGGAGATCTTATGGAAGATCGCGCCCTATGCGCCAATCGAGTGCTTCATCGCAGTTTGTGCGGCGGGCTGGATCGCCTACCGCGACATGGAAAAGTTCGGTAGCGGCAGCGCCCAGCGCACTTTCGACGAGGAGCGGCATCGCTTCATCGCGGGCATCGACTCCCAAAGCTATGCCCCGCGCGTCAAATGCCCCGTGCTCATGATCTCGGCGATCAACGACAAAAAGTGCAACTACGACCGCGTGTACGATACCTTCCAACAGATCAATCCCGAAGTCGAGAAGGCGATCTTATACTCATCGCACGGCAACGGGCTCATCGGCAGGCATTCCTTCCTCAACATGGATATGTTCCTCGGAAAATATCTGCGGGGAAGGTCGGTCTATATCAGCAAGCCCGTCGGGGTCTCGGTCTTTGAGGACGAACAGGGCGAGCTTAAAGTCAAGGCGAGTTACGACTCCGCGGGCGACCCGCGCGAGTGCGGCATCTTCTTCGCGGAGAACGCCGACAGCTTCAAGGCGCGCGATTGGACCAAGGTCATGGGCAACATGCGCGACATGAAAAACAACGAGATCGTCTTTCCCCTCGAAGTGTTCGAAGGGAGCAAGAAGGTGCTCGTCTATTCCTTCGTGCGCTATTCCAATAATTTCAGCGTCACGAGCAAGATCCTCGAATTTACGCTCAAAAAGCCGTATAAAAACGGACGGCTCAAAAGTCTGTTGCTCTACTCGGGCGCGGACGGGACGCAGGGCTTTTCGTGCTATCGCGGACGGGCGAGTTCGTTTGCCGACTGCTTCGCGGACGGCGCGTCGAGCGAAGTGCGCATCTTGGACGGCTTCGGCAAGATCAAGGGCGTTTCGGCGCAGGGCGGGATCGTCAGCTACCGCGTCAGCGAGCCGCGCTGCACGCCGCCCGACGGCGCTTATCTTCAATTTGACGCCTACTGCGCGAAAAATTCTTCCTTCCGCGTCACCTTTTACATGGACGCCGAAGAGGAAAAGGGCTATTCTCTCGAAGAGGAGATCGAAGGCGGCGGCAAGTGGAAGAGCCTTCTCTTCAACGCCGCGGATTTCAAGTCGGAGACGGGCGCGTCCCTGCCCGATTTCAGAAATTCGGTCTCCGTCGTCTTTTTGAGCGAGGACGACGTACTCATCAACAACATGAAGTGGCTGTAAACGAGGCGATACGGTGACGGGGCGCGCAAAGAACGGACGGGGTCGTCCGAAAATGCTATACGAAAAGGAGAGCAGCGGACTCAATTGCCTGTTCTTCCTCGCCTGTCTTTTGGTGGTCGCCCTGCTGCTGTTCGACCTGCAATTTACGCGCAGGTATATGGTCGTGCAGGTGTCGGGCGGGTCGATGGAAGTCACGCTCTTCGACGGCGACGTGCTCTTTGCCGACCGCTATGCCGAACCAAAGCGCGGAGACGTCGTCATCGTCAACGTCACGAACTACCGCACGGCGTTCGGATTCCGCGGGGACTATATCATCAAACGGCTCATCGCCGTGGAGGGCGACAGCGTCCTTTGCGACAAGGGCACGGTGTATGTGCGGCAGGCGGGGACGGAAAACTTTCTTCCCCTTGAAGAGCCTTATACGAGCAGTTTCGTCACCGAGGATTTTTCGGAGATCAAGGTCGGGGAAGGGGAGATCTTCTTCCTCGGCGATCACAGGACGAACAGCACAGATTCCCGCGCCGTCGGCTGTTTGAAAATAACGGACGTTGCGGGCGTCGTCCCCAAATGGGCGATCAAGATCAAGCCCTTGATCGGCGTTTGGGAAAAAATTCGGAATTTATAATTAGGAACGAAAAGAAAAGGATCGTTGAAACGATTATAGGAGGATCCAATGGACATTCAAATCACTACGGACAGCACCTGCGATCTCGGGAAGAGTATCAAAGCGCGATCGATCGGCGTGATGCCGCTCTCCGTCATCCTCGGCGGCAAGTCCTATCTCGACGGCGTGAACATCACGCCGCAGGACATCTTCGATCACGTCGAGCGCACCAAGGAGCTGCCCAAGACCGCCGCGCCGAGCATTTCCGACTTCGAGCAGTTCTTTGCCTCGTACGTCGAGCAGGGCAAGACGGTCATCCACTACAACATTTCAAAGCTCGCCTCGTCCTCGCATCAGTATGCGCTCGAAGCCGCCAAGAAGTTCAAGAAGAAGGTGTATGTCGTGGACAGCATGGCGCTCTCTTCGGGGCAGGGGCTCATGGTCATGAAGGCGTGCGACTTAAAAGACGCAGGCGCGGGCGCGGAGGAGATCGTCAAAAAAACCTCCTCGCTTGCACCCAAGATCAATACGTCCTTTGTGCCCGACCGCCTCGACTACCTTTATAAAGGGGGACGCTGTTCGAGGATGCAGATGTACGGGGCAAATCTTTTGAAGATCCATCCGCTCATCGAGATGAAGGACGGACAGCTCTATGCGGGCAAGAAATATCGCGGGAGCATGGAAAAGTGCATCGAAAAGTATGTCGAGGACCTCAAAATGCAGTATCCTTCCTACGACAAGACGCGGGCGTTCATCACGCACAGCTCGGCGGAGCCGTCCATCGTTGAGACCGCTTGGAAAAAGGTCAAAGAGCTCTTCGAGTTCGACGAAATCTTGGAGACCGTTGCGGGCTCTGTCATCACGGGACATTGCGGGAAGAACACCCTCGGCGTTCTGTTTATCGCAAACTGAAAGAAAAATAATTTATTAAGGAGATATATCAATGGAAAGAAACGAAGTGCAGGAACAGTACAAATGGAAGATCCAAGACGTGTTTGAAAGCGACGAGAAGTGGGAAGCGGCATTTGCCGCGCTCGAACAGCGGGAGGACTTGACGAAATTCCGCGGGAAGCTCGGCACAGCCGAGGGCTTGCTCGCCTATTTCAAGGCGGAAGAGGAGATCACGGTCAAGGCGCTCCGCGTCTATCTCTATGCGTTCATGAAACACGACGAGGACGTTCGGCAGACGAAGTACAATTCCTACGTTTCGCGGGTGATGAGCTTTCTCACCAAGCTCGACGCGGAGACCTCATTTGCCGTGCCCGAGCTCACCGCCCTTCCCGATGAAGTCCTCGAAGGCTACATCAAAGACCCCAAGCTCAAAGACTACGACTACGTCTTACGCCGCTTGAAGGCGCGCAAGAAGCACATTCTCTCGGACAAAGAGGAGAAGATCTTGGCGCAGACGGGCGAGGCGATGAGCGCCGCGGGCGACGTGTTCACCATGCTCAACAACGCCGAGATCGATCTTCCCGAGATCGAGTACGAGGGCGAAAAGGTCAAGCTCTCCCACGGGCTGTTCTCCCTCATCATGAGCGGAAAAGACCGCGAAAAGCGCAAAGAGGCATATCATCTCTATTACGGCGCGTACCGCAAGATCATCAACACGCTGGCGACGACCTATTACGCCAACGTCAAGACCGACATCTTCTATAAGACCGTGCGCGGATACGATTCCTGCCTGCAAATGGCGCTCTTCGAAGAGGATGTGGACAGAAGCGTCTATGACAACCTCATCAAAGCCGTCAACGAGCATACCCCGCTCATGCACAAGTACATCGAACTTCGCAAGAAGGTGTTCGGCTATGACAAATTGTATATGTATGACATCCATCCCGCGCTCGTCGAGGACGCGGAGCTCAAACTCACCTATGAAGAGGCGTACGAGCTCGTCTTGAAGGGACTTTCTCCCTTGGGCGAGGAGTACATCGGGCTCTTGAAGAAGGGAAGAGACGAGCGTTGGATCGACGTTTGCGAGACCGAGGGCAAGCGCAGCGGCGCGTACTCGATCGGCATCTTCGGCAACCATCCGTTCGTGCTGCTCAACTACCAGCAGACCACGCACGACGTGTTCACGATTGCGCACGAAATGGGACATTCCCTGCACTCGTACTTCTCCAACAAGAACCAGCCGTTCGTCAAGGCGGACTATAAGATCTTTGTCGCGGAAGTTGCGAGCACGGTCAACGAAGTGCTGCTCTTGAAGTACCTTCTCAAAACGACCGAGGACAAGAAACTGAGGAAGTACCTCTTGAACTACTTCATGGATATGATCCGCACGACCCTCTTCCGCCAGACGCAGTTCGCGGAGTTCGAGGAGAAGGCGCATGCAATGGCGGAACGCGGCGAGCCGCTCAATAAGGACAATCTCTCCGCGCTCTATCAAAAGCTCAACGAGACCTACTACGGCAATGCGATCGTGCACGACGAGGACATCGCGATCGAATGGGCGCGTATCCCGCACTTCTACCGCAACTTCTATGTGTACAAGTATGCGACGGGCATCACTGCGGCGATCTGCATTGCGAACAAGATCATGAAAGAGGGCAAGACGGCGGTCGACAATTACTTCAAGTTCCTCTCGGGCGGCTGCTCGACCGACCCCGTGTCGCTGCTCAAAATCGCGGGCGCAGACCTCACCAAGGAAGAGACCTTCCTCGCCGCAATGGACGAATTTGAGAACGCACTCAACGAGTTCGAAAAAATTTCGTAAAAGACGGACAACTTTAAGGAAAAACGAATGGCAAACAATCAAATGCCGCACAACACAGACGCAGAAGCTGCGCTTCTCGGCTGTATCATGATTGACGCGGAGATCCAATCGGACATTTTAGAGGAATTGACCGAGGAAGATTTCTATTCTCCGCAGCATCAGGCGATCTTGGGCGCGATGAAGGCGGTCTACGGGAGCAGAAAGCCCGTAGACGTCGTCACGCTGACCGACCGTTTGGAGCGGGACGGCAAGATCGAAGAGGTCGGAGGGCTTTCATACATCACCGACCTCTCCGCGCTCGTGCCGTCGGCGGCGAATTACCGTCAATATTTCGAGATCGTGCGGCGGGACGCGGTCAACCGCGCGCTCATCCGCGCGGCGGGGGAGATCGCCAAGAACAGCGCGCAGAGCCCCGACGTTCGCGACGCGCTCGCCTTTGCCGAAAAGCGGGTGTACGACATCTCCGAGACCGAGGACAACTCGGCGCTCGAAGGGCTCGGGGACGGCAAGGCGGTGGCGGGCGTCATCCATAAATTCGAGAGCATCCAAGAAGACCCCAACGCCTTCCGCGGCGTGGAGACGGGCTTTTCCCATCTCGACCGCATCACGCACGGCTTGCAAAAGGGGACGCTCGTCATCATTGCGGCGCGTCCAGGCGTCGGCAAGACGTCCCTTGCGATGAACTTCGTCGAGTACGCCTGCCTCAATAAAAAGGAAAACGTCGCGGCGGTTTTCTCGCTCGAAATGCCGCGGATGGAACTCATGCAGCGGCTGCTCTGTTCGGCGTCGCTCGTGAGCATGGAAGCCGCGCTCAACGGAAAGCTCACGCCCGAGGATTGGAAACGGCTCTGGGTCGCGGGGGATAAGCTCCAAAAGAGCAAGATCTTCATCGACGACTCGTCCGTCGTCACGCCCGCCGAGATCTTATCCAAGCTCCGCCGTCTCAAAAGCGCGCAGGGCAGGCTCGATCTCGTCATGATCGACTATATCCAGCTCATGAACAGCGAACAGCCCTCGCGCGGCGGCGAGATCAACCGCCAACAGGAGATCGCTTCGATCACCCGCGCCTTGAAGATCATGGCAAAGGAGCTCGACGTGCCCGTCATCGCACTCTCGCAGCTCCGCCGCATCCAGACCAAAGAGGCACAGCTCTCGGATCTGAGAGAATCGGGCGCGATCGAGCAGGACGCGGACATCGTCATGTTCATCAACAGCCTCGAAGACTCGGAGGGGAGCAAGGCGGTCAAGGGCGCGGTGGAACTCAACATCGCAAAGCACAGAGGGGGCTCGAAGGGCAGGATCCAACTGCGCTTTCTCGGCGAATTTGTTAAATTCATCGAAGTTGAGGACCAAGGCGCGCCGTCCGAGCCGCCCGGGAGCAAAGGGACGCTTCGCGCCGCGGGGGAAGATATGCCCCCGCAGGGCGGCAAAGCGGATTTCCCGACGGATGAGCCGCCGCCCGAGGAAGAGCCCTTCGGCGACGGAGGAACGGGCATTCCGCTCGACGAATGACCATGGAGACGATCGTTTCAAGCACGGCATTTGCCCGCGCGCGGGCGTATATTTTGGCGGGGGAAGTCGTGGCATTTCATACCGAGACGGTATACGGGCTCGGCGCGAACGCCTATTCGGACGAGGCGGTTAAAAAGATCTTTGCCTTGAAGGGGAGACCTTCCGACAATCCGCTCATCGTCCATATCCATAGAGATTTCGACTTATTGCGGCTCATCGACTTCGACCCGCCCTATGCGGAGAAACTTCGGCGGGCGTTTTTACCTGGTCCGCTCACGATGGTCTATCCTTCGAAGGGCAAGGTGAGCGCGCTCGTCTCCTGCGGGCTGAATACCCTTGCGGTGCGCGTGCCCGCATCGAAAACCGCGCAGGCATTTTTGCGGGAAGTAAATCTTCCGATCGCCGCGCCGAGCGCGAATCTTTCCAAGCATGTCTCGCCCGTCACGGCGCAGCACGTCTTGGACGATTTCGGCGGCAAGATCCCGCTCATCTTGGACGGCGGGAAGTCGGACGGGGGGATTGAGAGCACGGTGCTCGACGTCACGGGAGACGTACCGATGATCCTTCGTGAAGGACTTGTCACGCGGGAGATGATCGCCTCCGTCGTCGGCGAATGCGGAGTGTATGCGCCGAAGAAGGGGGAAAAGCCGAAAAGCCCGGGGATCGCACACGCCCACTATATGCCCCGCTGTAAGACGGAGTATTTTTCCGACGAGGCGGCGGCAAGGGCTTGCTATGAGGAAGAAATTCGGATGGGCGGAAAACCGTATCTTTTGTGCGAGCATGAGGCGGCAGAGCATTTTAACGGACTTTGCGTCTTGGACCTCGGGCGCACGGGGGAAGAGATGGCGTCGCGCCTTTATGCGCTCCTTCGCGAGGGGGAGAAACGGGCGACGCGGCTCATCGGAATCGAACCGAAGAAAAAAGGGGGCGCGATGGCGGGGGTATTGAACCGCCTGCACCGCGCGTTCGGAGCAGAAGATGGAACAAACCAAACAGAAAGCAGTTAAGCAAAAGATCTTGTTCGTCTGTACGGGCAACACCTGCCGTTCGCCGATGGCGGAGGCGGCTTTGCGCAAGGAGCTGAGACGGCGCAAGATCGCGGGCTATCAGGTCCTATCGGCGGGAATTTGCATGGAGAAGGGGAGCGTTTTGAGCCCCAACAGCGCGCAGGCGCTTTCGGAAGCGAAGATGGCGGCGAACAAGACCTTCAAGCCCCGCCAGCTCACTGAAAAGATGATCAAGGAAGCCAAGATTGTCGTCTGTATGACGGCGCGGCAGGAGCAACGGCTTGCAAAGTATCCCAATGTGACGAGTTTTCCCACGCTTTGCGGCATGGAGATCCCCGACCCCTACGGAAAGGACGTGGGCGTCTACCGCGAAACGCTGAGAAAGATCCGCGAATGCCTGCCGCTCGTCATCGAACGATATTGTCAAAACAAAGAAGGAGACTTGAAATGAAGATTGCGCTTTGTTCCGATCACGGGGGGCTTGCCCTCAAAACCAAGATCAAGGAATATTTGATTGAAAACGGCTATGAAGTAGAGGATTTCGGGACGGACAGCGAGAAGTCCTGCGACTATCCCGACTTTGCGTTGCCTGCGGCGGAAGCGATTTCAAAGGGGGAATGCGAGCGGGGGATCTTCGTCTGCACGACGGGGATCGGGATCTCGATCGTCGCCAACAAAGTGCCGCGCGTTCGCTGTGCGCTCTGCTGCGATCAAACCTGCGCTCGGCTCACCCGCGAGCACAACGACGCCAACGCGCTCGCCCTCGGCGGCGGGATCGTCGGCAATAATCTCGCGCTCGACATCGTCAAGACCTTCCTCGAAACCCCGTTTTCGGCGCTTGAAAAACATCAAAGAAGAATCGACAAGATCGCGCTCATCGAAAAGAAATATTATAAAGAACCATAAGGGAACGATATGACCACCGCGCTCAAACGGAAGATCGTCGAATCGCTGTCCTCAATTTTGCCGATCGCGCTCATCGTCGTGCTATTGAGCGTGACCTTTACCCCGCTCGATGCGGGCACGTTCGTCCTCTTTTTGGGAGGGGTCGTTCTGCTCATCGTCGGAACGGGGTTTTTTACGTTGGGAGCGGATACTTCCATGCTCGTCATCGGCGAAAAGATGGGTTCTTCCATGACGCGCAGCAAAAAGATCTGGCTCATCGCGCTCTTGTCCTTCGTCATCGGGATCATCGTGACCGTCGCCGAACCCGACCTTCAAATTTTGGCACAGCAAGTCCCCGGGGTCGAGAACTACCTCTTGATCTTGACCGTCGCCGTGGGCGTCGGGGTGTTTTTGACGATCGCAATGCTTCGGATCGTCTTTCGCATCCGACTTTCGATCCTGCTCATTATATTTTATCTTGTTGCGTTCGTGCTCAGCATTTTCGTTTCGCCTTCGTTTTGGGCGGTGTCCTTCGATGCGGGCGGCGTGACGACAGGTCCGATGACTGTGCCCTTCATCCTCTCGCTCGGCATGGGCGTTGCCTCCATCCGAAGCGATAAAAAGGGACAGGACGACTCCTTCGGGCTCGTCGCGCTTTCAAGCGTCGGACCGATCGTCGCGACCTTGGTGCTCGGGATCGTGTTCAAGATCTCGGATACGGCGTATGAGATCTCGGAGATAATCAAGATCGAGGAGACGCGGGGACTGTTCGTCGAGTATTTGAGAGGACTTTATGCGTATGCGGGCGAAGTGCTCATCGCGATCGCACCCATTGTCGTGTTCTTTGTCCTGTTTCAGCTCATCACGAGGTCGTTTTATAAACAGCAGATCCTGCGGATTTTGTTCGGGTTTTTGTATACGTTTTTCGGGCTCGTGCTGTTTTTGACGGGCGCAAACGTCGGGTTTTTGCCGATCGGACTGCAAATCGGGCAAAATCTTGCAAGTCTTTGGCGGGGCGCGCTGCTCGTGCCCGTGGGCATGGTCGTGGGATATTTTGTCGTCGCGGCAGAGCCCGCCGTCCACGTCCTGAATAAGCAGGTCGAGCGCATGTCTGCAGGCGCGATCGGCTCTAAGACGATGAAGCACGGCTTGTGTATCGGCGTGAGCGCGGCGATCGGGCTCGCGATGCTGCGCATTTTGACGGGGATCTCCATCCTTTGGATCTTAGTTCCGGGGTATGCGATCGCGCTGGGGCTCACGTTTTTTACGCCGCCGCTCTATACGGGCATTGCGTTTGACTCTGGCGGGGTCGCGAGCGGAGCGATGGTGTCCTCGTTCGTGCTGCCGATGGCGATCGGCGCATGTCTTGCGCTTCACGGCGCGGAGAGCATCATGACCCTGGCGTTCGGCTGCGTCGCCTTTGTCGCATTAGCGCCGCTCATCTCCATCCAAGTTCTCGGAATACGGTACAAATACAAGACGAAGAAGATCAAGCGTACCTTCCTGAAAGTGGAGGATAAAATGCTCGTGTACGAGGTGGATTGATGGATAAGAAGGAGAACATTTCGCAGCGTTTGAGACTGCCGCGCTGCAAACTGCTGTTCAGCATCGTCAACCGCGAGGACGGGGAAGGACTCAAAGAGGCGCTCGACGAGTGCTCTTGCGCGATGTCGTTTGCCTTTGCGGGCACGGGAACGGCGCATTCGGCGGTCCTCGATTATCTCGGGATCGGGCAGACGGAAAAGGCGATTTTGGTTTCGCTGTTTCCCGAGACGGACGAGGAGCAAATTCTATGGAAGATCGTGCAGAAGTTTCTGCTTGACCGCGCAGGCAGGGGAATTTCGTTCACCGTGCCGCTGTCGGGGATCTCGGAGATCGTGGCAAAGGGACTGTTGAGCGCGGCGTCGGAAAAGACGATAGATGGGAGGAAGCTCATGAAGGATGAGGACAGAAAATATGACTTGATCGTCGCGTCGATTGCGGCGAATCATGTGGATCTTGCGATGGAAGCGGCGCGCGCGGCGGGAGCGGCGGGCGGGACGGTCATCCGTGCCCGTGCAACGGGAAATTCCAAGGCGGAGCAGTTCATCGGGATCACGCTCATGGAAGAGCGCGAACTCCTGCTGATTTTGACCAAGCGCGAGGGGAAACTTGCGATCATGCAGGCGCTGAGCGAGAAAGTCGGACTGAAAACAGAGGCGGGCGGGGTGATCTTTTCTCTTCCCGTCGATAAAACGGCGGGGATCTCCGCACTCGGCGGGGAAACGGAAGAGGAAAAATGAAAAAACGCATCATTGCCCTTGGCGGCGGGGAACTCAAAAGCCGCGAGACGCTCAAAATCGACGAATATATCGCAAAGGAAGCGAAGGCGCGGGCGGGGGAACGCCGCGCCATGGGCTTATTTCTTCCGACGGCGAGCCATGACTGTATGCCGTACTATAATTCCTTTCATAAGATCTATACGGGGCTGTTTGATATTAAGACGGACGTTGCGTTGACGGTCAACCGAGATTGGGACGAAGAGAAGATGCGCGCGAAGTTTGAGAAGGCGGATTTTCTCTATGTCGGCGGCGGGGATACGGTTTTTATGATCGAGGAATGGAAGCGGACGGGCATGGTGGAGCTCATTAAAGAAGCGTATGAGCGCGGAGTGTTGCTTTGCGGCTTGTCGGCGGGCGCGATCTGCTGGTTTGAGGACATGTATTCTGACTCGGTGATCGAGGGTGAATACTCGATGTATCGGGGTTTGGGCTGGGTCAAGGGAAAAATTTCTCCGCATTATAACGAAAGAATGCTTGACTTTGATGAGATCGTGCGGTATAATCGATATTGCGCATGGGGCGTGGAGAATTGCGCCGCGTTGGAGATCGAGGACGGCACGCCCGTAAGATCGGTCTTAGGCGGCGGGAAAGTGTGGTATTTGGACGGAACGGACGGAGAGCGCGTAAAAAAGACGGAGTTCTGAGCCGATGAAGGCGTGAAAGGAGCGGGGGACTTCGGAAGTTTTTTGGTTAATAAAAAATAGGGAATGCGGTCGTGGCGAAATTGGCAGACGCGCAGGTTTCAGATTCCTGTGGGCGACCATGCAGGTTCAAGTCCTGTCGACCGCACCAGCGAAGGGTGAGAAGGATTTGACCTTCTCACCCTTTTGAATGTAAATGAAAATTGTCGATCGTGCGCGCCGCCAAAGGCGCAAGTCCTGTCATCCGCATAGGACTTCACAAAGGAGGAAATAAATGCTTAAATTACTTGATGTCTTAAAAATTTCCGAAAGTGAGATGAAAAATTATAAGGTTCATTTTGCCACGGGAACAAATGACAAAATGAAGCCCTATAAAAAGTTTCTTATAGGCGAGTTCAAAGAATGGCAAGAACAACAGACCAATCAGAATTTCTCCCGACCTTATATTTTGTCCTTGATATATTATAACAAGGACTTATGGATTTTCGGCGGGATCTATAAAGTGACAGGAAAACCTGTCCCTATCGAGAAAGTAAATGAAAATTGGAAGGGCTGGAAATACAGCACCGAACTTGTTGACTGCCAAACAGACTTGATTGGAAGAATTTTTGTTTTCTATAAAAAAGAATACCGTCAGTCTTATCCGAATTTAGAGATGATCCCCGAAAACGGCATGTGTCCGCGGGATATGAGCATATCCTCGATTCTCGACAAGCGCGCTTCTATTAACGATTTTATAGGTTTTGATCAAGTAAACATTGATTACGAAACGCTTTGCGTCATCATTTGCGACAACATTCCTTCGTGGCGTGCGGCTCTTTCCAACGTAAAAGGGATTTATTTGATTGCGGATAAAAAGACGGGAAAACAATACGTTGGCAGCGCCTATGGCGATGAATGTATATGGCAAAGGTGGTCGGCATACGCAAAGGACGGTCACGGCGGGAACTGCGAATTGGTGGAACTCCTTTCGAAAAACGGAAGCGACTACAAATATAATTTGAAATATTCTATTCTTGAAATTTGCAATATGAATCTTGGAAACGAATATATCATCAAACGTGAAAATTATTGGAAAGAAATGTTGCAAACAAGAGAATTTGGCTTAAATAAAAATTGACGATTCAAGAGAAATCGTACGAGATTCTTATTGCGCTTTGTCCCGTCTGCGTTTCACTGCCGCCGAGAGCCAAAACGGGGAAGAGATCAAGACATAGATCGGGATGAGAAACACAAACGACGGTACGGTGAGCCACAGCACGGGGAAATAGAATGAAACGCCGCCGTTCAATCCGAATGCGTCGGTCCTTAAAAATCGCGGCACGAGCGGGTCAAACACCTTGGCTGCCCACGCAAAATCGGGACGAACGCCAAACGTAAAACTGCTGTTGTGAAAGCCAGGATTCAAAAGGTCGGAAAATTCCCCCTTCACGAGCCCTACGGCGACGAGGAAATAGTCATTGGCGCAAATGATCGCCTGCCACACCAAAAAGAGGAGCGGGATCGCCCAAAACTTTTTGAGCCGCGGACGGTATACGCCGAGAATGGCGGCGGTCATCGGGACAGCAAATAAAATCGTGTGACAGAGATAAAAACGTATCGTATCGAAGGCGAAGGGCAGCTTGCCGAGCGCCTCGGTCGGATAAAAAAGCGCCGCCAAACCGCCGACAACGCCCATAAAATAGGCATAGTCATGAAAAATGTTCTGTTTTTTGAAAAGATAGAGGAACGGGAATAAAACGGTCGAGGCCGCGCAGAGGTTCTGCATGGCGGACATGCGCAGCGACAACGGGAACTCATGGATATACGGCGGGAACGCCTGTTTGAGATAATGCAGGGCAAGATTTGAAAACAGGAGCACGAGGAGAACGGTGCGCACGGTTTTACGGCTTCTTTTGCGCAGAAGAAGGACGAGCAAAAGCAGAACGATCGCCGCGATGCCGATGTATAGGAAATAAAAGCCGTTTCCAACTTTTACGATGCCCATGGAAATTTCTCCTTTGCGATCAAGCGCGCGCCGATGTTTTTCGCGTTTGTGTCTGCCGTCCGTTGCATATAGATACAGTATACCACAAAAGCGGGGCTCTTGGCAAGTAGATCGCTTTGCCCCAAAAATGGGCAAAGACAGGTGCGTATGATATTATTAGAGACGCTTAGAGGTGCGACTGCCGCCGACGGAGCGGAATGCTCCGTCGGCGGCGTTTTCTCCTTGTAAGGGAAGGTCGGGCATTTCCGCGGTTTCCCTTGCTTTCTCCTTTGGAAGAAAAGAGCGGGTTTTGCGCAGTCCTCTTCTCGCTGTTTCCTTTGAAGGGTGGAGCATTGCACATCGCCAATGGTTGATAACCATTGGCGATGTGCGACAGGAGTGAGCGCATCAGAGGCACGAACGGTGACCGAACACGGGGCTCTACCCGTGTGAGAAAGTGGCGCGCCCGCATTTGCGCGCCAAAAGGGGTGTGTTGCGAACGTTCTTCTAAACAAGGTACACCCCCTCAGTCTCGCTTCGCTCGACAGCTCCCCCTCAAAAGGGGGAGCCAAGGGAGGAAGATTTTTATTCTATTTCAAAACAAAAATCCAATAAAATTTTCCCGATTTTGATTGACAAACCCAGATCATCGCGATACAATATAAGAAAAGTAAGAAATGTAAGGAAAATCTTAACATGGAGAAAGAACAAGACAAATTCATTTGGACGACGAAGATCACGAGCAAGGGGCAGATCGTCATCCCGAAGCAGGCGCGCGAAGTTTTCGGCTTCCATGACGGCGATACGCTCATCCTGCTCGGCGACAAGAGCAAGGGCATCGCGATCGCCAAATATGACGACTACCTGAAATTTGCCGAGGCGATTTTTCAAGCGAAGAACGATGATCAAGACCGTTGAACTCACCAAAAAATATTCCAAGCTCGTTGCCGTCGATCATGTGTCGCTTGAAATCGGGTCTGGACAATGCTTCGCGCTCCTCGGACTGAACGGTGCGGGCAAGTCTACGCTTTTCGGCATGCTCTCGACTTCCATTCTCCCGTCATTCGGGACTGCCTCGATCGACGGTTTCGACGTCGTCAAAGACAGAAGGGAAGTTCGGAAGATCGTGAACATTTCCCCGCAGGAGAGCGCCGTCGCAAAAAATTTGACCGTGCGCGAAAATCTCTCGCTCATCGCCGACCTCTATTCCGTCCCCAATCGGCGGGATAAGATCGCAGAGCTCATCGAACGGCTGGGTTTAAGTGAAAAGCAAGACACGCTTTGCAAACGTCTGAGTGGGGGACAACTACGAAGAGTGAGCATCGCGCTCGCGCTCGTCACAAGCCCCAAGATTCTCTTTTTGGACGAGCCGACGCTTGGGCTCGACATTAAGGCGCGCAGTGCACTTTGGGAGATCGTCCTTGCCTTGAAAAAGGAGATGACCGTCCTTCTCACCACCCATTACCTCGAAGAGGCGGAAGCCTTGGCGGATGAGATCGCCGTGATCAGCAGGGGCAAGATCAAAGCCGTCGGAACGCGGGATGAAATTTGTAAGATCGCAAACTGCGAGACGCTCGAACAGGCATTTTTGCGCCTCACGGAGGAGGAAACATGAAACGCTTGCTCGCTCTGTCCAAACGAAACCTCTTGGAGACGGTGCGCGACCCTTTGAGCCTCGTCTTTTGCCTCATTCTTCCTTTGTTCATGCTCGCGGCGATCTCCGTCCTCGCCGACAACATGGGGGAGATCCCGCCCAACTTTCAAATCGAAGCGTTCGCAAGCGGGATCTGCGCCTTTGGTTATACGTTTATAAGTTTATTCATTGCCATGCAGATTGCAAGCGATCGAAATTCGTCGCTGATCAAGCGGCTCGACGTCTCGCCGATCTCTCGCTTTTGCTATTATGCGAGCTTTTTCGTCTCGTCGCTGCCGATCGTCTTGACGCAAACGGTCCTGTTCTTTGCCGCGGCGCTTTGCTTCGGGTTTCCTTGGGGCGGACTGCTGTTTTTGAATATGCTCTATCTCCTGCCGTCGGCGGTTTTTTATACCTGTATCGGCATTTTGATCGGGTGTCTCTGCAAAAACGAAAGACAAACAGGTCCTGTTTCCTCGATTTTTATCTCGCTTACGGGATTTTTTGGCGGGATCTTTATGCCGCTCGGTCTGTTCCAAGGCGGATTTCAGACGTTTGTCGATCTTCTTCCCTTCGGACATTCCGTCTCGATCGGAAGCGAACTCTATCGGCTCGGCGCGTGCTGCATTTATCCGCATATTTTATATATTTTGGGTTATATTTTTATCGTCATCGCGGTCGTCGCCGTCATCGAAACAATACGGAAATACAAAAACTGATGACCTTTGCGCGGAAGGGGAGATTTCGCAGCGGACGTTTGCGATAATTAAAATAAAATCTTTTTTTCAAATGAAAAATTTTTTGATTTTCGAACAAATTTAGATTCTTGGGGTTAAGAGAGGGGAATTTTTGAAATAATAAACGCAAAATTTGGGAAACGTCTATTTATTTCAGTTCGGTTTGGGGTTATTTTACGAAAAATGAAGAAAAAAGTAAAATTATGGAAATAATTATTTACATAATCACTTGTCAAATGTCGAAAGGTGTGCTATAATGGAGAAAAAATTTCGAAAGAAGAAGGATGGGAGGCACAATATGGATAAAATCAATGAATTTTTGGCGCGTTTGACGGAGTTGATCCGCGAGATCGAGGAGCTTTTGGAGATCGTGGATCGCCTTGCGCTCAGTTTGAATTTGGAGAACCTGCGGCGGCTTTTGGAAGATCCCAAGCAAAAATAAGGCGCTAAATCCGCATGCGGGTCGGGGCTAATCGCTTTATTTTGCTCATGCGGGAGGGCTTATGAAGGGCAAATGCCGCGGTTTTTGGCCGCGGGGATTTTGCGATGGGGGACGCTGCTGAATTTTCATGCGGCATCTTTTCGTGTGTCATTTTGCGAGGATGCGGCGCACGGTCTTTTCGCGTATTTTTGCGACAAGTACGGAAAGCCTCGCCAAAGCGCGGGGCTTTCTTATGTCTTTCGGATGGGATCAAAGTTCCATTTCAAGGTCTTTCAAAGCCGCCGCGAGCACCTTTTTATAGGTCTCCTTGTTTGCGGAATAGGGTTTGAACGAGCCGCTGACGTTGACAACAAATTCATAGTAATCGCCATATGCGGACATGACCGCCTTGATCTCGTCTTTGAGATCGGAATCGCGCACTTCTTTATAGAGGGATTTGATTTTTTCGTCGTTTTCCTCGATGAAGGTAAGCTCTTCTGCGCAAGCTAATCGCGCCGTAGCAAGTGCAAGATCCACACTTGACGAATATTTGTCCTTATATACAAGATCATACCAAGCTCGATAAATTGTATCGGCAACAATATCCAATTTGGTTTGTGATTCAACAACCGCGTCATGAAATTCAGTTTTCTTTGAATCATTTCCGCAGCCCGCGATCAAAAAGATTGGAAGCGATAGCACAAACGACAACAGTAGGCAGACATAAAGTTTTAATTTTGAATGTTTCATCCGTAGATCTCCTTTGATTTTTATCATTATTATATCCTACAAAA